>JANOEP010000033.1:0-1680 GCA_031441465.1 bacterium
GTTGGCCTTGGCCGTTGCGCGCTGGGCCTCGGTCAGCGTGGCGTTGTTCATGTCATCGAGCCACTTGGCGGCAATCGAGATCGTCGCGTTGTGCGTCAGCACCGTCGTCTTGTTGTGGAAGGCGACGTTGTTGTCCGGGTCCTTCCAATTCGTGGATGACGGTGGCGTGCAGCCCTTGGCATAGATGTCGGTGTAGTCGGTCAAGGTGTTGATCAGGCCTTGACGCACGGCCGGGTCGTCCACCAGCAATTTGCCCGCGTCACTGACCAGCTTGACGTTGTGCGCGTCCATGAAGGTCAGGAAGGAAAAGAAGGAGTCACTCGAGTCAACGCCGAGCGGCTGGCCGATGCCGAAGGCGCGGGTGCCGGTCTTGGCGCGGTAGCCCGTCTGGACCTTGTCGCACCAGCCGAGTACGTCGAGGACTGGTCCGACGCCCCCTCTCGCGCTGCGGCCGTGTGCGGCGCCTTCCCTGAGCTGTCGACGCTGATCAAGACCTGGGACCTGGGACCCGAGCGCCTGACCTGCCCCTGACGACGTGGATCGCGGCGACGTTCCCCGGTGTAGGATCGCCGGCGTGGGGGACCGGATGTGGGGTCTGTTCGTCTCGGCCGTGTACGCGGCGTGCAGCGCGGTCGTGCCCGTAGCGACCTTCGAGGCGGGGTTGTCGCGCGCCGAGGTGGCCTTCGGCAACCTCGATGTCGCCGGCTTCGACGCCGCGATGGACGAGGCGATGCTCGACGTGGGCTGCATCGACGCGGTGGTGCCGCCGCGCGTCGCGGCCCGGATCCACCGCCTGCAAGGGCTCCGGTTCTATGCGGCCCGCGATGAGCGCCGCGCCTTGGCCTCCTTCGCGGCGAGCCGCGCGCTGGACCCGGCCTGGGACTGGCCCGAGACGATGCTGCCCCGCGGCCACGCCGCCCGCGCCTTGTGGGCCCAGGCCACGACGGTCCCGCCCGCCCGCGTGGCGGTGCCGGCCCCCACCGGCGGTGTGTTGGTGTTCGACGGGACGAAGGGCCTCGAGCGCCCCACCGCCTGGGCCACGGTCGCCCAGCTCGTCGGGGAGGACTTCCAGCTCCAGACGTCGGTCTACCTGCTCCCGGACGCGCTGATGTTCGCCTACCCCTCCGAGGCGCGGCCGGCCCGACCCGAGCCCACCCCGAAGGGCGACAAGCCGGCGATCGGCTGGTTCGTCGCCTCGGGGGCCCTAGCGGTGGCCTCGGCGGGCACCTACGGCGCTGCGGCGGCCTCCGCGGATCGGTTCACCGATCCGACGGTCGACGCCGACCTCGACGCGCTCGCCGCGCGCCGCCGGACGACCAACACGCTGGTCGGGGCGTCGGCGGGCCTGCTCGGCGCGGCGGCCGTGGCCGGCGTGATCGGCGTCGCGGGGACCTTTTGATCCTGAAGCGCGGCGAGGTCGTCGACGGCCGGTACCGCGTCGAGGGCCTGCTCGGCCAGGGCGGCATGGCCGAGGTCTACCGCGTGCGCCACGAACAGCTCGGCACGCTGTTCGCCCTCAAGGTGCTCACCCACAGCGGGCGCTCGGTCCGCGAGCGGCTGCTCCGCGAAGGCCGCGTCCAAGCTGGGCTCGCGCACCCCGGGATCGTCCCGGTGACCGACGTCGTGATGGTCGGCGAAGCCCCGGCGCTGATCATGCAGATCGTCGACGGCCCGCCGCTC
>JANOEP010000034.1:0-22463 GCA_031441465.1 bacterium
GTCGAGCCTGGCGTCGAGCGGCGTGAAGACAGCAGTCTTGAACGCCTCGGCGTACTCCTTGATACGGCCGCGGCGGTGGTTCTTCAGCTCCAGGACGAAGTCCAGCTTCTTCCGATCGATGCCTGCTTCGTCGTAGACGTAGCCCGAGGAGTCAGACCACGTGACCGGCTTCGCGCCCAACTCCAGCAGCTTCTCCACGGTGTACTGGGCCACGTTGCCGCTCCCGGAGACGAGGCAGGTCTTGCCCTGCAGGGTTTGCTTGCGGGTCCCCAACATCTCCGCGGCGAAGTAGACGCAGCCGTAGCCGGTCGCCTCGGGCCGGATCAGGGAGCCGCCCCAGTTCAGGCCCTTGCCCGTGAGCACACCCGTGAACTCGTTGCGCAGGCGCTTGTACTGGCCGAACAGGAAGCCGATTTCCCGGCCGCCCACTCCGATGTCGCCCGCGGGCACGTCGGTGTTGGGCCCGATATGGCGTTGCAGCTCGGTCATGAAGCTCTGGCAGAACCGCATCACCTCGTTGTCACTCTTGCCCTTGGGGTCGAAGTCGGAGCCTCCCTTGCCGCCGCCCATGGGCAGCGTGGTCAGGGAGTTCTTGAAAACCTGCTCGAAGGCCAGGAACTTGAGGATGCCGAGGTTGACGCTCGGGTGGAAGCGCAGCCCGCCCTTGTACGGGCCGATCGCGCTGTTCATCTCGATGCGGAAGCCGCGGTTGACCTGCACCTCGCCGTTGTCGTCGATCCAGGGCACGCGGAACAGGATCACGCGCTCGGGCTCGACGATCCGCTCCATGATCTTGGCCTTGCGGTACTCGGGACGCTTGTCGAGCACGGGCCACAGGGACTCCACGACCTCCTGCACGGCCTGATGGAATTCCTTCTGCTCGGGGTTCTTGGCCACGACCTGATCCATGAAAGCCTTGAAGTCAGCCATGTCGGCTCTCCCGCGATGAGGGACCGTTCCGCGCCAACCGAGAGGTCGGTTGCACCTGTTGAAACTTCGACAAATCTAGGCGGCGGCCGTGCGGACGCAAACATTATTCACGACCCCGCGTGTGCGGATACCCGTTCAGGGCAGGCGGTTCCGGCCCCGAATCAGGTCGGATTCCCTCCTTCATGATCCGCGGTTGCGTCCCCCCAGTTCGGGGCGCACCATGGCCGCTGAACGCCGGAGGGAACGCATGGGCCTCTGCCACTTCGCGACCGACCTGCACGGCCGGCCGGACCGCTACCGGAAGCTCTGGGACGCGGCCGCCGCCGAGCGTCCAACGGCCCTGTTCCTGGGCGGCGACCTGCTGCCGCACCGGCTCGCCTCCGCCGGAGACTTCGTCGCCGACGTGCTCGCCGCCGGCTTCCGCGACCTGCGCGGGCGCCTGGGCGGCGCCTACCCCGCCGTGTTCCTGATCCCGGGCAACGACGACCCGGCCGCGGAACTGCCCGGCCTCGCGGCGGGCGAAGCCGAGGGCCTCTGGATCCAGGCGCACGGCCGGCGCCTCGCCTGGGGGGACCGGACCGTGCTGGGCTACGCCTGCATCCCCCCGTCGCCCTTCCTGCTCAAGGACTGGGAGCGTTACGACGTGTCGCGTTACGTGGATCCCGGCTGCGTGCCGCCGGAGGAGGGACGCCGCACCGTCGCGCGCGAGGAGCGCGAGATACGGCTGGCGACGATCGCGGCGGAACTGGAGGAACTGGCGGGCGACACGGACTTCGCGCGGGCGATCTGCCTGTTCCACTGCCCCCCGTACGGCTGCTCCCTGGACCGCGCCGCCCTGGACGGGCGCCTGGTCGACCACGCGCCCCTGGACGTGCACATCGGGAGCATCGCGATCCGGAGGTTCCTGGAGGCGCGGCGCCCGCCGCTCTCGCTGCACGGGCACGTGCACGAGGCCGCGCGCCTGACGGGTGCGTGGCGCGAGACGATCGGCGCCACGCTGGCGTGCAACGGCGCCCACGACGGTCCGGAGTTGTCGCTGGTGCGCTTCGATCCGGACGATCCCGCGGCGATCGGGCGCGCCCTGCTCTGATCAGGCCGGCGGGTCGCCCGCCTGCGGCCCGAGCGTCAAGGCGCGGGCCGGATCGGTGATCGCGCCGATCTTCATGGCGTAGCTCGAGCGCTCCGCGATGTCGCGGTCGGTGATCAGGTGCACGTCGAGCAGGCCGGCGCAGCGGTAGCCGGTGCGCAGGTAGTTGATCTCGGCCAGGCAGCGGCTCCAGCCGTCGAGCCAGCCCCGCAGGGCGTCCTGCCGCGCCGGGTCGTCCTCGACGTGGACCAGTAGGTCGATGTCGCTGCCGGGCCCCGCCGTCGCGTTCTTCACGCTGCCGAAGACGTACATCGCCTTGACGCCGAAGCGCGCCGCGTCGACGTCGCGCGCGATCCGCTCGGCCATCTGCAGCCGCCAGCGCCAGACCTCGCCGGGCCGCCCGATCAACTCGGCGGCCACGTCGGCGCCCGTATCCCGCGCGAGCCCGGGGGCGACGAAACAGGCCAGCGCCTCGTCGAGGTCGGCGTTGAGCAGGACCCGCAGCACGCGGCCCTCGGTCTCCACGGGCACGTCGATGACCCGCAGCGTGCCCGCGAGCTCCGCGTACTGGGGCAGCAGGTCGGGCAGCAGGTTGCGCGCCCCCAGCAGGAACTGCTCGTTGAAGATGATCCCGTCGCGGTCGGGGTAGAGCGGGAGGTAGCGGATGCGCGATTCCACCAGGTCCTGGAAGAAGTGGGTCCCGAAGGAGAGGTCGGGCAGGTAGCCGCCCTTCTGCCGCGCGATCTCCACCAGCATCGAGGTGTTGCTGATGTCCGCGTAGGTCACGCTCACGCCCAGCTTGATGTCGCCGCGGCTGCCCCAGCGGCCGGGCCCCATCAGGATGAAGCTGCGCTTGGGCAGCAGCTTGTTCAACTCGCCGACCGCGCGCCCCACCGCCAGCATGCTCGCGCGGTCCTCGAGCGAGGCGTAGGCGTCGGGGTCGACGTAGACCACGTGGGTGACGTCGGGCAGCCAGCCGTTGGAGACGAAGCGGTCCGCCGTGAACAGGACGTCCTTGACCGCGACGTCCTTGGGGATCGGCGCCGGGGCGGCGTCGTCGGTGTGGCTCTGGGGCCGGCACTGCAGCAGGTAGAACTTCTCGCCGTCGTGGGCGAACTCGATGTCCACCGGCGTGCCCAGCTTCTCCTCGAGGATCACCAGCACGTTGCGCAGATGCTTCACGAAAGGCGTGCCGTTGATCAGGCCGTCGAACGTCGCCACCAGCTCGTCGTGCGCGGGGTCGTACATCAGGCGCCGGGGTCGCTGCAGCATGCTCTCGCAGAGCTGCGAGAACACGAGTTCGAGCCCCGGGAACTTCCCTCCCACCGCGCGCAGCAGCTCGGGGATCGTCAGCGTGACGAAGGCGTTCTGCTCGAGGTCGATGACGTCGATCTGGTTCGGCGCGTAACGCACGATCTCCTCGAGTTCGACGTTCACGCGCAGGTTGGGCTGGCCCGGGACGGCCAGGACCGGGTAGTCGTCGCCGATGCGGTCGACGGCGCGGGTGCCGAGCCCCGGCACCAGCCGGATCAGGCCGTCGTCGCGCCGGATCCGCGGCGACCAGCGGAATTCGTTGCGGCTGAAGGCCACCCCGGCGAAGGCCGGCAGGAAGTAGCGGCCGACCTTGCGGCCCACCACCTCCTGGATCAGGATCCCCATCTCCTCGTTGAAGTCCAGCAGACCGCGGTCGCGGCGATACTCGACGGGGTCGGGGCCGAACACCGAGGCGTAGATCTCGGTGATGGCGTCGCAGAGCGCTTCGAGGCGCACGTGGCGCTCGCCCTGGTTGGGCAGGAACAGGCTCTTGTACTTGCCGGAGAACGACGTGCCGAAGCGGTCCTCGAGCAGGCTCGAGCTGCGCACGATGAGCGGCACCTCGCCCAGCTCGTCCAGCGCGGCGGCGAGGCCCTGGCGCAGGTGCGGCGGCAGCGGCGAGTGCTTGAACAGCTGGATGATGTTGGGGTACTCCTGCCGTACCTGGCCGATCTCCTTGTATTTCTGCTCGATGACGTCCTCGAGGTCGTTGTGGGCGATGAACTCCAGCGTGGCGTCGGAAGCCAGGTACCAGGTGCGCGGCACGTGTACCTCGCCCACCGGGCGGTCGGGGGTGGCGGAGCTGGCCAGGATCCGCTCGGCGAGGAACAGCCCCGAGCCCTTGCCGCCCAGCTTGCCCGTGCTGTCGAGCGGCATGATCATGCGGTCGACCAGGTCGCGCAGGTCGGCGACCGTCACGTACTCCTTGGCGACCTTGATGTAGTCGAGCTGCTCGGTCAGGAACCGCCGCACCAGCGACACCCGCATGTTGATCACCGTCGAGGGCTGCAGCGACGAGCCCTCGGCCACCAGGTGGTGGTAGCGCCGCAGCGCGTCGGCCAGCTCCGGCAGGGTCGTGCGCGGATTGTCCAGGATCTTCAGGAAGAGGCCGGCGCGGTCGTCCTGGATCCAGCGCTGGACCTTCAGCAGGATCTCGTGGTCGGAAAGGTGCTGCGCCGCCAGGAAGAACGGCGCGTCGGAGAGCAGCAGGGCCTCGTCCCGCTTCTGGATGATGCCCGGCACGTTCACTTCGCCGGAGACCGTCTCCTGCGAAACCTGGGCGTCCACGCGGCCGAGCATGGCCTGGGCCGCGTCGATGCCCATCGAGCACAGCAGGTTCAGCAGCTTGCGCGCGATGCGCTGGTGGAGGTGGGGGTCGGACTCGCGCAGCATCTGGATGGGCATCAGCCACAGCGGCTCGTCGCTCCCGTCCTCCCGGACGTGCGCGCGCTCCTTGCGCAGGTCGCGCAGTCGCTCGAAGAGGACGTAGTGGCCCAGGCGGTCGGCCACCGACTTCAGCAGCCGCCGCTCCTCCTTCAGGAAGGGACCGTCGCCCAGGTCGGGGCACGGTCCGGTGTAGTAGATGCAGACCTCCCCCGTCATCTTGTCCTGCACCATGATCTCGGCGTGCAGGTGGCAGGGCGTGCGCGGACCGCTCTCGGTGCGGTGCACGAAGCCGTCGCACGCCACCTCGGCCTGGCAGATGTTCGGGTACTGCATGCCGGTGACGAGGGCCTCGGCCACGCCGCGGCAGATGTCCTGCCGGGTGTGCCCCTGCTCCGCGAACAGCTCCTCGATGCGGTAGAGGCAGTCCAGTTCCTTCGAGCGCTCCTGCAGCGAGGACAGCAGCTGGGCGAGCGTGGTGTCGCGGGCGTCACTCATGGCGGATCACTCCCCTGCGGGCGCGCCCGTCGACGCGGACGTCCAGCGGTCGCGGGGTGCGGACGTGGCGCACGAGGTCGCCCTCGTGCTCGGCGGGCAGCGCGTCGAGCCAGGCCCAGTCGACGGCCCGGCCGCCGGTGTGCGGCACCGACAGGTACTGCACGCCGAAGCTGATCAGGTTGTGGAAGAAGTGGGAGCCCTGGCTCAGGTCGGGGTTCATGTCCGGCAGCGTGGCTTCCACCACGACCCGGGCCTGGGAGATCTGGCTCCAGTCGACCGGCACGCCGAGCCAGGGGTCGGAACTGCCCCAGCGGCCGAAGCCGATCAGCAGGTAGGGCCGCTGCCCGGCCTGCAGCACGGCGTTGATGCGTTCCAGCTCCGCGGCGATGCGCGGCGTGAGGCGGGCCTCGAAGCCGGCCGGCTTGACGTAGACGACGTCCTGCAGGTCGGCGCGGGCGCCGTGCCCCAGCACGATTTCGGAGGCCAGCAGGACGCCCGGTCCGTCCAGCTCGTCCTCGCCGACGGACACCTCGCCGGTGGCCACCTGCATCGGACGCGCCTGCAGCAGTCCCAGCCGCGCGGGCTCGCCGCCCTGGCCGAAGGTCAGTGCGAATTCGATCTCCACGTCGGCGCCGAGGGCCTCCTTCGCCAGGCGCAGCAGCTGCTTGACGGCCTCGTTCAGCGGCAGGACCCCGGCGTCGAGGATGGGAGAGAAATCGAGCACGCGCGCGCCGCCGGGCAGCAGTCCGCAGCGCAGGCGGTTGCTGGCCGGGTCGAAGGTCGACACCAGGTGGTCCAGGACGCCGTCGGCCTCTGCGCGGGCCAGGTCCGACCGCACCAGGAACTCCGTCTCGCGCACGGGGTCGGGCGGCGGCGGCGTCCCCATGTTCACGCCCCAGAACGAGGTCTGGGTGTTCTTGATCATGTCGCCCAGCCCGTTGAAGGGCGGGCCGACGCGCGGCCGGGCCGGCGAGTAGGACCAGGAAAGGCCGCCGTCGACGATCGCCTTGCCCAGGCCGAGGGCCAGGTTGACGACGCCGTCCTCGGGGCGCGCGCGGCCGATGGGGTAGTAGCTGTAGGAGCGGCCGACTCCCGAGAGGGACGGGTAGAAGAGGTCGCCGCGGCGCAGGCCGACGACTTCCTGCACCACGACCGCCATCGCCTCCTCGCGCAGGTCGCGATCGATCGAGCGCATGTAGTCGCGCGGCTGGCGGAAGAACGTCGAGGCGATGACGAACTTGACCGCCTCGACCAGCTTGCGGAAGCGGGTGTCCGCGTCGGGCTGGTTGTTCGGGATCATCTTGGTGGCGTAGACGCCGGCGAACGGATGCGCCAGGGCGTCCTCGAGCAGGCTGGAGGAGCGCACCGCCAGCGGCGAATGCACGCCGTCGATCAGCGCGCGCAGGTCGCCGACGAACTGGGCCGGCAGCTCCGCGCGCTGGCAGGCGTGGGCGATGCGGTCGTCGGTCGCGCCGCCGTAGACGGCGTCCGCCAGATCGTTCTGGTCCAGGAACGCGCGGAAGACGTCGGTGGTCAGCACCACCAGCCGCGGCACGTCGACCCGGATGCCGGGGCACGCCGCTTCGTCGAAGCGGCCGAGGATGTCCCGCGCCATGAGCACGAGGCTCGCGGCCTTGCCGCCGAGTTCGCCTTCCCCGACGCGGGACACCGCGTCGGAGCCGGCGAAGAAGCGACGGTCGAACGCGGGCACGGAATCGCGGGAAACCAGCGTCACGTTGCCTCCCTCCCCGGCCCCGGCCTCACAGCCAGCCGCGGTCGCGGCAGGCCGAAGCCACGCGGTTGATCGCCAGCACGTACGCCGCGTCGCGCAGGGACAGCTCCTGGCGGCGCGCGAGGTCGGAGACCGCGATGTAGGCGGCGGTCATCTTCAGGTCCAGCTTGCCCAGGACCTCGTCCATTTCCCAGTAGTAGTTCATGTTGCTCTGGACCTGCTCGAAGTAGCTGCAGGTCACGCCGCCGGCGTTGGCCAGGAAGTCCGGCACGACCAGCACGCCGCGGCCGCGCAGGACCTCGTCGGCCTCGGGCGAGGTGGGGCCGTTGGCGCCCTCCAGGACGAGGCGGACGCGCGGGTTCACGCGGCCGACGTTGTCGGCGGTGATCTGGTTCTCCAACGCGCAGGGCATCAGGATGTCGACGTCCTGCTCGAGCCAGGCCTCGCCCGGCAACGCGGCGTAACCGGCAGCTTCGGCGCGCGCGCGATCGATGCCGCCGTAGCGGTCGGCCATCCCGCGCAGTTCGGCCAGGTCGACGCCCCCGTCCCGGCGGTAGGTGACCGCTTCGCCGCGGCCCTCGTCCCAGCAGGAGACCGCCACGGTGCGGCCGCCGATGCGCCCGTACAGCTCGACGGCGTGCTGGGCCACGTTGCCGAAACCCTGCACGCTGGCCGTGGTGGCGTCGGGGCGCACGTCCAGCTCCTTGAGCGCCTCGCGCAGCACGTAGACCAGCCCGTAGCCCGTGGCTTGCAGCCGGCCGCGCGACCCGCCCATGCCCACCGGCTTGCCGGTGAACTGGCCGGGGTGGCGGCCGCCGCGCATCGTCTCGTACTCGTCGAGCATCCAGAGCATGTGCTGCGGGCCGGTCATCACGTCCGGGGCCGGCACGTCGGTCTCGGGCGAGAGTTCGCGCCCGAGCTGACGGACCCAGCCGCGGCAGAGCGCCTCCTGCTCGCGTTGGCCGAGGTGGTGCGGGTCGCAGACCACGCCCCCCTCGCTGCCGCCCAGCGGGATGTCGACCACGGCGCACTTCCAGGTCATCCACATGGCGATGGCGCGCACGGTGTCGATCGTCTCGTGGGGATGGAAGCGCACGCCGCCCTTGGCCGGCCCGCGCGCGTCGTTATGGACGATGCGGAAACCCTCGAAGACCTCGACCCGCCCGTCGTCCATGCGCACGGGGATGGTGAAGTGCCGCTCCCTGGCCGGCGTGCGCAGGTAGGCGCGGGTTCCCGCGTCCAGCCCGATCAGGTCGGCGATCTTGTCGAACTGGGACTGGGCCATCGCGAAGGCGTTGAAGGCTCGGTTCGCGGTCATCGCACACCTCGGGCTTGGTTCGTCGAACTACTCAGGCGGACTGCGGCCGCAGCACCACGCCGCGGCGGGAGCGCCCGTCGATCAGCACCTGCAGCGGCGCCTCGAGCCGCAGGTGGTTCAGGTGGGCCGTTCGTGCGACCGGCGTCTGACCGAGGAGCCAGTCCCAGTCGAGCTTGCCGCCGCCGCTGCTGGCGTTGACGGTCAGGTAGCCCACCCGGAACGACGTCAGGTTCTGGAAGAAGTGCGTCCCCTGGCTCGGGGTCACGCGGAAGTCGTCGAGGTCGGTCTCGACGATCACGGCGGCGCCCGAGATCTGGGACCACTCCACCGGGACGCCCAGCCAGCGGTCGCTCGAGCCCCAGCGGCCCGGCCCGATCAGCAGGTACGGGCGGCCGTCCGCGCGCAGGCGGCGGTCCAGTTCGCCGACCTCCTCGGCGATCTGCGGCGTGCAGCCGCGGTCGAAGCGGCCGGGGTCCACCAGCACCACGTCGTGGATTTCGTCGTAGGTCCCGTTCCCCAGCGCCACGTCCGTCGCGACCACGACGTCGGGCCGCACGGCGAGCCCGACGGGGATGCGCGGCGACGCCATCTCGGCGGCGAGCGGCCGGATCTGCAGCAGCCCGAACTCCGCCGGCTCGTCGCCGGCGGTCAGGTTCGCGGCGAACTCCAGCTCCACGGCGCAGCTCATGCAGCGACGCCCGAGTTCCAGCAGGAAGGCGAGCACGTCGGCCAGCGGGTAGAGGTCCGACTTCAGCACGTGGGCGAAGGTCACCAGGCGGGGCCCCTCCCGGCCGAGCCCGTCGTAGACAGCGTCGTTCTCGGCCGCGTAGACCGAGCCCACGGCGTGCAGCGTGCCGTGCCGTTCGGCGACGTCCAGTTCCAGCACGTCCACGTTGGCGTTTTCGTGCAGGGTCGGGAAGGCGTCGGGATCACCCACGTCCAGGGCCTGGAACGTGCGCTGGCTGTTGGCCAGGGTGTCGTCGATGGTCGAGAACTGGTAGAGGCGCTGCGGCGCGCGCGGCGAGAAGCGCAGGCACTGGCCGCCCTCCACCACGGTGCGGCCCAGGCCCAGGGCCACCAGCGCCACGCCGTCCTCGGGGCGCATCGCATCCGTCGGGTAGTGGTTGGTCGAATGCGCCACGCCGGCGAAGTCGGGATAGACCCAGTGCTCGTGGCGCCGCCCGACCACCTGCTGGACGATGACCCCCATCTTCTCCTCTTCGACCCGGTTGCTCGTGGCGGCCAGATATGTCTTCGCGCCGTGCGTGAAGGTCGACGCATAAACAAGCTTGATGGCTTGACATAGCTGATCCAGGCGTACGGCCAGATCCGGGTGGGAGTTGGGGATCATGTAGGTCTTGTAGACACCAGCGAAGGGCTGGTGCTGCGCGTCCTCCAGCTGGCTGGACGAACGCACCGCGAGCGGGTAGCGCACCTGCTCCAGGAAGATGCGCAGGTCGTCGCGGATCGACGACGGCAGATCCGCGGCCAGGAAGGCCGCGGCGACGGCCTCGTCGTCGTCGGTGTGCAGGGCCAGCTCCCGCAGCTGGCCCTGGTCCAGGAAGGCGTCGAAGACGTCGGTGGCGACGACCGCGGTCGGGGGCACCCGCAGCCGCAGCCCCGGGAACTGATCGCCGATGCCGTAGCGGCTCAGCACGTGGTTCATGAAGGCCAGGCCGCGGGCCTTGCCCCCCAGCGAGCCGGTGCCGATGCGGGTGAAACCGCCGGCCGCGTCGAACTCGCGCCGCGAGAAATCCGCGATCACGCCGCGGCGCGACTGCTCCCGGTACCAGCCGACGGTCTCGAGCATGAACTCGCGCAGCTCGCCGGCCGAACCGAACTCGCTGACCTTCAGCGGCTTGATCAGGTTGGCCAGGGCGAATTTCGTGCGGGCGCGGAACCAGTTGGAGAAGTGGTCGCGCCGCGCGTGGAACAGCAGCGATTCGTCGGGCACGCGGGCGATCTCGCGCAGCAGCGCGCGGGTGTTGTGGGCGCGCCCCACCTCGGTGCCGTCGGGCATCCGGAACACGAAGTCGCCGAAGCCGAACTGGTCGCGCATGAACCCGCGCAGCTCCTTCAGCAGGCTCGGCGACTGCTTGTCCAGGAACAGCGCGCCGACCGCCTCCGCGGCCGCGCGGCCCCCGGGCTCCGAGGACTGGATCACCACCGGCAGCAGCGGGTCGTCCCGCTTCAGGCGCCGCACCAGCTCGACGCCGGCGTCGGAGCGCAGCGCGCCTTCCCAGGGGAAGCGGGCGTCGCAGACGGCGCCGAGCAGGAAGTCGCGGTAGCGGCCGTAGAGGTCCAGCGCCTGTTCGAAGTCGGTGGCGAACAGGATCTTCGGGCGGGCGCGCATGCGCAGCAGCTTCTGCGACAGGTTGACGCTGTCGGCCATCAGCTCCTGGGTCTGCCGCATGACCTCGGTGTACAGCATGGGCAGGTAGGCGGAGTAGAACCGGACCGAGTCCTCGACCAGCAGGATGCAGCGCACGTCGCTGGAGCGCGTGTCGTCGTCGACGTTCCATCTGTCCTCGACGTGCTTGACGATGGCCAGCAGGAGCCGCACGTCGCCGGTCCAGATGAAGGAGCGGTCGACGGCCCCGACGTCCCGGTCGGCGAGCGCCTCCAGCTCGCGGTCGTTGTAGCCGAGCACGACGACCGGCAGGTCGGGTTTGATCTCCTTGGCCCGGCGGGCCAGGGTGCAGGCGTCCATGTCCCCGAGCCGGGTCATGGTCAGCAGCAGGTCGTAGTCGCTGGCGGCCAGGAGCGCGAGCGCCTCCTCCCCGCCGATGGCGCGCCGGATCTGGGGCGCGGCGCTCAGGTTCAGCTCGCGGTACTCCGCCAGCACGACCTCGGTGAGCCGCCCGCCCTCCTCCAGGGTGAAGGCGTCGTAGAGGCTGGCCACGAGCAGGATGTTGCGGACACGGTGCTTGATCAGCTGCTCGAAGCCGGCCTCGCGGTCGTAGGTGATGTCCTTGAGGCGGGACCAGGCCTCCTCGAGGGCCTGGTCGCGCGAGGCCCGTGTCGCCATCGTCGCCTCCGTGGTGCTCCGCCCGCCGCCCCGGTCAGGGATGGAACTCGACTCCCTGCGCCAGGTGGACCTCGCCGCCCCAGTTGATCGTGTTGGTCTGGCGGCGCATGTAGGTCTTCCAGCAGTCGGAGCCGGACTCGCGGCCGCCGCCGGTCTCCTTCTCGCCGCCGAAGGCGCCGCCGATCTCCGCGCCCGAGGTGCCGATGTTCACGTTGGCGATGCCGCAGTCCGAACCGCGGAAGCTGGTGAAGGTCTCGGCCTCGGACACGCTGTCGGTGAAGACCCCGGACGACAGGCCCTGGGGCACGCCGTTGTGCAGGGCGAGCGCCTCGTCGAACGTGCGGTACTTCATGACGTAGAGGATGGGCGCGAAGGTCTCGGTCTGCACGATCGGCGCGTCGTTGGCGATCTCGACGATCGTCGGCAGGACGAAGGTCCGGTGGCCGAAGGGGGCCTCCATCGCCTTGCCGCCGCAGACGACGCGGCCTCCCTGCGCCTTGGCCGCCTGGATCGCCGCCTCGAAGTCGGCCACGGCGCCCTCGTCGATCAGCGGCCCCATCAGCGTCGCGGGGTCCAGGGGATCGCCGACGCGCACCTTCTTGTAGTTGGCGACGAGCTTCTTGAGGAACACGTCGTAGATCGACTCGTGGACGATCAGCCGGCGGGTGGAGGTGCAGCGCTGCCCGGCGGTGCCGACGGCGCCGAAGAAGGCGCTGGCCAGCGCGCAGGTCAGGTCGGCCTTCTCCGAGATGACCAGCGCGTTGTTGCCGCCCAGCTCGAGGATGGTGCGGCCGAGACGCTCGCCGACGACGGCGCCGATGCGCTTGCCCATGCGGGTGCTGCCGGTGGCCGAGATCAGCGGCACGCGCTCGTCCGCGACCAGCCGTTCGCCGATGACCGCGCCGCGCCCGATCACGGCGCAGGACACGCCCTGCGGCACGCCGTTGCGGTGGAACACCTCGTTGGCGATGTTCTGGCAGGCGATGGCGCACAGGGGCGTCTTGCTGGAAGGCTTCCAGACCGCGACGTCGCCGCAGACCCAGGCCAGCGCGTTGTTCCAGGCCCAGACCGCGACCGGGAAGTTGAAGGCGGTGATCACGCCGACCACGCCCAGCGGGTGCCACTGCTCCATCATGCGGTGGCGGGGGCGCTCGCTCTGCAGGGTCGGGCCGCTGAGCATGCGGCTCTGGCCGACGGCGTAGTCGCAGATGTCGATCATCTCCTGGACCTCGCCCAGGCCCTCGGTGAGGATCTTGCCCATCTCCAGGGAGACCAGCTGCCCGAGCGCCTCCTTCTTCGCGCGCAGCGCCTCGCCCAGCTGCCGCACGACCTCGCCGCGCCGCGGGGCCGGCACGTCGCGCCAGAGGACGAAGGCCGCGGTCGCCTTGCGCATCATCTTCTCGTAGTCCTTCGCGGAAGCCTGTTCCACGCGCGCGATCACCGTGCCGGTCGTCGGGTCCACGACGTCCAGGAAGTCGCCGCTGTCGGCGAACCACTCGCCGCCGGCGTTGGCGCCCTTGAGTTCGCGCCCGAGATCCAGCGCCTTGAAGATCTTGTTCACCTGCTGACGCGTCGCCATGGTCACTCGCCTCCCTCGTGTCCGGTATCCCGGTCGGTGCGTTCCGTCTTCTCCTGGCAAACGATGCCGTGCCCCTCGAGTTCGTCGAGGATCGGCCGGTAGAATTCCGCCGTCACCGGCCGCGCCACGCCGCGGGCCGCGATCCCGCCCTCCAGCACCAGGCGCACCGCCACGGCCAGCGGCAGCGAGACCGTGCGGGCCATCGCCGAGTCGCCGCCGGGTTCGCCGAAGGCGACCAGGCTGGAGGTGATCGACTCGCGGCCGCCGTCGGGCAGGGCCGCCGTGAACTCGTGCTTCATCACCAGCAGGTCCCGCTCGCCGGGGGCGTAGACCAGCTTCGCCAGCATGGCGTCGCCCAGGACGTCCAGCGGGCAGCCGCGCTCGCGGCCCAGGGGGGTCTCGTCGCAGAGCCCCAGCCAGCGCAGGTTCGCGACCGGCAGGGCGTCGCGGCAGAGCCCCAGGCTGCTGGCGACCGCCGCGTCGGCGGCCTCCCCCGGCACGGCCCCGGCCAGGCGGCGCAGCAGGTCCGCCGACGTCGCGCCGGCGAGATCGACGGGCTCGATCGCGAGCAGCCCGAGGCGACCGTAGTTGTGCAGGCAGTCGCACCAGCCGGGGTTGCGCAGCGTGCCGCGGAACATGGTGCGGATGCCCTGCAGGCCGTAGATGTCGATGTAGGAGATCGAGTCGCGGTTGGGGTAGGCCTCGAAGTCGCCCGCCCCCTCGACGTGCAGCAGGCGCATGTCGCGGAACAGCCGCGCCCCGGGCACCGTCACCTGTGCCCCGTCGGACAGGTAGTGGGCGTCGTTGCGGCCGGCCATCAGCACGCCGCGGGGCGCCCAGGAGAACTTGTAACCGAAGGGATTGTCGTTGGCCTCGGGCGCGGGCAGGCCGCCGCAGTACGAGCGGAACGACAGCACCCGCCCGCCGCGGGCGCGCACGCCGTCGATGACACGCATCGCGGACATGTGGTCGATGCCCGGGTCCACGCCGATCTCGTTGAGCAGCAGCACTCCCCGTTCGCGGGCGGCGGCGTCCAGGGCCGCCATCTCGGGCGCCACGTAGGACGCGGTGGCCAGGTGGCGCCCGGCTTCCACGCAGAGTTTGGCCACGGCCGGGTGGAACGGCGGCGGCGCCAGGCTGACCGTCAGGTCGTGCGCCGCCACCAGCGCCGCCACCGCGGCGGTGTCGCGCACGTCGACGGCCAGCGCGCTGCCGTGGGGGTGGCCGTCGATCATCGCCGACGCCCGCTCGGGCGCGACGTCGCCCTGGGTGACGGCGAAACCGCGGTCCAGGAGGTAGCGCACCAGCGGCCGGGCCACCATGCCGGCGCCCAGGACCAGCACCTTCTTCATGCCCGGCTCCCGCGGTCGAGGAACTCGGCGAGGTAGGCGTACCGCGGCGCCAGTTCTCCCCGATGGACGATCACCGCGCGCTTGAGGTGCGGCGGCAAGTCGAGTTCGATGAAGTCGGCCGACCAGTCGCAGTTGCCCAGGTCGCCGACCATGTCCTTCAGCACGGTGCTGAAATGCTCGCTCGCCTCGCGCGGCAGCTCGCAGGGCAGGTTGTCGACCGCCATCACGACGATGCCGCGCCCGTCGACGCCGTCGCGCACCTCGCCCGCCACGGGGTCCACCACGTAGCAGGGGGCGTCGGGCTGCGTCGCCTTGACGCTGATCTGGATGCTGCCCTCGATGTCGATGCTGATGTCGCCGACGACCTGCAGGCGCGGCTCGCGGCCGTCGCGGAACTGCTCGGCCGCCCAGGCCGAGGTCAACAGGCGGGGGTAGCGCTCGGTCCAGAAGATCGTGTTGACGAGCAGGTCGAGGTGCGGCAGGTGCTGCGCGAAGCAGCCTTCGTAGCCCTCGGGGTGGTCGTAGTAGTCGTGCAGCTCGAACGGACGGTCGCCCCGCGGCAGGACCATGTCCTGTTCCTTGAACACGCAGACGACCAGGGGCTCCGACGCGGGCGCGGACGCGGCGGCCGGCAGATCCGCCGGGGCGACCCTGGCGATCGGCAGCCAGGACAGCACCGTCTGCACGCCGCGCGCCACGTTGCCGTAGCCGGCGACGCCGACGACCAGCGGCAAGCCGCCCGGCAGACGCTCGCCGCGCAGGCGCTCGCCGATCGAGCGCAGGTGCGCCTCGGCGGCCGTGAGGTCGCCGTAGGCGTGGGGCGGGAGGATCTCCGCCAGCGGGGTCTCGAGGCCGCGGCCCTGCAGGCGCAGGCCCAGCGCGCGCAGCGCCTCGATCATGCCGGCGTAGCCGGCGTGCACGCTGAAGAAGATCAGCCGGCGGCTGTGCTCGTCGGCGATGCACTCGTAGTCCACCAGCGTGCAGCCTTGCCGCAGGTACTCCCGCAGCAGGGGCATGTTGCGCGCCTGCCCCTTGATGACGTGCGCGAAGTTGACATAGACCTTGCCCGGCCGGTAGAGCGCCGGCGGGATCTCCTTCACCGCGATCACGATGTCCGCGTCCAGCGCAGCTTCCGAGACCTCGATCCCGGCCTCGCGGTACTCGCGATCGGGAAAGACGCGGATGGGCGACGGCTGCACGACTAGGCGGTGCCCGAAGCAGGCCTGGATGCCGGCGGCGTCGGCCGGCGTCAACGGGACGCGGCGTTCCCACTTGCTCTTGTCCTCGAGTCGAATGCCGATGGTGGCGGGCAAGGCAGACCTCCGGATGGCGGCGACGGCGCCGCAGGCAGGGGGATGAACTAGGGCCAAACTAGGCAGTCGGAACAGTCAGCGTCAACCCGCGCGAGACAAGGCGTGAAAAAAGGCGCCCCGGGAAGGGGCGCCTCCGAACGTGAGCGCTACCGGACTGGGTGCGTTTCCGGACTGGGTGCGTCCCGGGCCTGGGCGCTTCCCGCCGCCGCGCCGTGGTTCACCCCCGGCGCGCGAACACCGCGTAGACGACGGGCAGGACGATCCCGAGCACCATCAGCAGCCCGCCGCGGCCGACCAGACCCTTGCGGCCCTTGACCAGGAAGATGCCGCTCACGGCCAGGACGATCAGGACGGCGGCGTAGGCGTCGGCGATGCCGGTCCAGGGCGCCTTGCCCTTGTTCAGGTGCATGAAGTTGACGTCGTAGAGCAGCGGCCGCTTCTCGTTGCCGCGCCGCACGACCTCCCCGGTCACCAGGTTCACGTCGATGGTCCCGTCCTGGACGAAGACCTGGAGCACCTCGCGGCCCGCCCGCCAGGTCTCCTTGACCGGCTCCTGCAGCGCGAGCCGCTCCAGCACCAGGGGCGCGACCGCTTCGGTCTCGCCGTCGCCGGGCGGCTCGATGCGCGAGTTCGCGACGTAGGCCGTGTGGCTCGGGTCCCAGTGGTGGACATGGTTCACGGCGATGCCGCTGATCGCGTACACGAGGGTGAGGCCCACGGCGAAGAACCCCAGCTCGCGGTGCAGCCAGCGGCAAACCTTGCGGAAACCGTTCACCCGGTTACTTCCAGTTGCAGACGGCGCCGGTGGCGAACAGCTCGTAGACGGTCTTGCACTGGACCTCGGGCTCGCCCTCGCGCGTCGCGTCGCACTTCTTGGCGGTGTCCTCGACGCGGTTGGCCTTGAACACGCCCTGGGCGCGGACCTTCTCGCCCACGATCTCCTTCGGGAAGACGATGACCCCGTCCTCCACCTTCACGCGCAGGGTCTCGCCCTCGACGTCCGAGGCCAGGGACAGCCAGCAGCCGCGATGGGCGCAGACGCCGACGACCGTGCCTTCGATGACCAGGGTCTTGCCGATGAACTGGTCGGGATTGGCCAGGACCACGCTGATGGGGGTGACGTCGCCCGCGGCGACGCCCTTGCCGTAGATCTTCTCCTTGGCGACGGCGGGAACGACGGCGACGGCCAGCAACAACAAGGCGGTGACGATGCGGCGCATGAACGGTCTCCCTCGGATCGTGGTGGTGGGTCGTCCCGGAACGGGAAAGATGCGTCCTGCCCAACGCGCGAGCAAGCCCGACCCTGCGGTCCCGGCTGTGAATTCAGTCGGCGAGCACCGAACGCAGCGTCCCGGGCAGGGCCTGCCGCCAGTTGACCCAGTTGTGGCCGACGTGGCGCTCGACGGCCCGGTGCTCGCAGCCGGAAGCCAGCAACGCGGCCTCGAGGCGGCGGTGGCAGGGCAGCAGCCACTCGAGGGTCCCGCACTCCAGGTGCCAGCGCAGCCCGCGACCCCGGCCGGCGCGCAGCTGCCGCAGCAGCCACTCCCCGCCGGCGAAGGGATCGGGCGGGTCGTCGTCGGGCGCGATCAGGAAGGCGCCGCTGTGCGCCGCGACCGCCGTGAAGAGGTCCGGCCTGTCCAGAGCCAGATCGGCGCCGGCCAACGCGCCGAGGCTGGCGCCCAGCAGGACGCGCTTCCCGTCGCAGTGGACCCGCGCCTCGGCCGCCGGCAGCAGCTCCTGCAGGATGTGGTCCCGGAACGGCGCGCTGTAGATGTAGTCGCGGCTGCGCCGCTCGGGATGGACCAGCAGGAAGTGGGCGGGGGGCACCTCGCCCCGCGCGGTCAGCAGGTCGGCCACCGGTCCGAGGCGTCCATGATGCCAATAGGACTTCCCATCCTGGACGATGACCAGGGGTCCGGGCTCGTCGGGATCGGCGGTGGAGTAGAGGAAGGCGCGGCGCTCCTGCCCCATGGCCCGTGAAGGGGCGCGCAGGCCCTGCAGGCGCCGGAGCGCGCGCGCCGGCGCCGCCGCGACGACGGGGTCGACGGCCCACAGCGGTCCGGCCAGGCGGCAGGCGTGACTCCACCAGGGGTTCCCGGCCGTCGTCCCGGCGGGGTCGGGGCACGGCGCACCATCGGCGTCGAGCCAGGCGTACTCGAACCAGGCATCGTCGGGCAGCCTGAACGGCGCGAGGTCGGCGACCGGCAGGGGATGCCGCCGCCAGCCGTGCAGGTCGCTGATCAGGTGGGTGGCCCCGTCCGGCGGGTGCAACGCCGCTTCCAACTGTTTCCCCGTTCGTCTAGGATGCCGCCATGGCGACATCTCCCTACGACCCGGCCCCGGCGGAACTGCTGGACTGCCGGCGTTGCCCGCGCCTGGTCCACTGGCGCGAGCAGGTGGCGCGCGTCAAACGGCGCGCCTATCTGGAGTGCGAATACTGGGGCCGACCGCTGCCGGGCTTCGGCGACCCCGGGGCGTCGGTCTGCCTTGTCGGGCTCGCGCCCGGCGCCCACGGCGCCAACCGCACCGGCCGGATGTTCACCGGCGACGCCAGCGGCGACTTCCTCTTCCCGGCCTTGCACCGCTGCGGCTTCGCCGACCGGCCCGCGAGCGTGCGTCGCGACGACGGCCTGAGACTCGGCGATCTCTGGATCACCAGCGCCCTGCGCTGCGTGCCGCCGGACAACGTGCCGACCCACGAGGAAACCCGCCAGTGCCGCGCTTGGCTGGCCCGCGACCTCGACGGCCTGCGCGGCCTGCGCGTGATCATCGGCATGGGCCGGATCGGCCACGACGCGGTGCTGGACTTGATGGTGTCGCGCGGCGCCCCGCTGGTCAAGGCGCGGCACCGCTTCGCCCACGGCGCGGAGTCCGAGCTGCCGGACGGCACCCTGCTGCTGGACACCTACCACGTCAGCTTCCGCAACACCAATTCAGGACTCCTGACCTCGGAGATGCTCGACGCCGTGCTGCTGCGCGCGCGGGACCTCGCCGGTTTGCCGCCGCCCTGAAGGAACCGCGGTGGTGCGCGACGGTTTTCCGGGCTATCGTTGCGGCGCCCTGCGAACGGGAGGACGGATGCGGACCAGCGGACTGACCACGCGCCTCGCCTCGCCGCTGCTGGTCAGGCGCCTGCCTGCCTCGGCGACCGAAGCGGTGCTGTTGACCTTCGACGACGGCCCAACGCGGGGCGTCACCGAGGGCGTGCTCGACCGGCTCGCGCGGCACGGGGCGCGGGCGGTGTTCTGCATGGTCGGGGAATGCGTCGTCGCCGCCCCCGAACTGGCGCGCGCCTGCCGCGACGCCGACCACGGTCTGGGCAACCACTCGCACGTCCACGACATGTCCCGGTTGCCGCCGCCTTCCGCCTACCTGCGGGACCTGGACCTCTGCAGCGCGGCGATCCGCGACGCCACCGGCTGCGGGCCGCGCTGGTTCCGCGCACCCGGCGGCCGCATGCACCCGGCGAGTCTGCTGGGGCCGCGCCGCCGCGGCCTGCGCCACCTGCACTGGTCGGTGGACCCCCTGGACTGGTGCTGCCGCACCCCGGAACAGGCCCGCGCCACCGCGAAGCGGCTGGCGAACGAGATCCGCGGCCGCGACATCGTGCTGCTGCACGAGTACGACACGCTGATCCACCACCTGCTCGACGAGCTGCTGCCCGTGCTGGTCGCGCGCGGCTTCGACCTGGCGGGCGGCCTGGCCGCGCTCGAACAGCCTGACGGACCAGCCAAAGGACTCCCCTCGTGATGGACGGAGTGACGGACGGAGCGAAGGACGATGTGACGCACGCGGTGGAGCACGTTTCGATCGTCGTGCTGACCTACCGGCGCCGCGAGGCCGTGCTGACCCTGCTGGACGGGCTGACCCGGCTGCGGGACGCGGACCACGAAGTCATCGTGGTCGACAACGGCAGCGGCGACGGCGCCGCCGAGGCGGTCCGCGCGGCCCACCCCGACGTCCGGCTGATCGTCCTGCCGCAGAACACGGGGGTCGGTGCGCGCAACCGCGGGATCGAGGCGTCCCGCGGCGACATCGTGGTCACGCTCGACGACGACATGGTCGAATTCGGCGACGCCGACCTCGCGTACCTGCGCGCCGCGTTCACGGCGCAGCCCCGCCTCGGCGCGCTCTGCTTCAAGGTGACCTGGCCGGGCACCGACCGCGTGCGCGACTGGGTGCACCACCGCCCCGTCACCGACGCCGACCTGACCTTCCCGACCTACGAGGTCACCGAGGGAGCCGTGGCTTGGCGGCGGGACGCGCTGCGGGAGGCCGGCCCCTACCGTGAGGATTTCTTCATCAGCCACGAAGGGCTCGACCTCGCCTACCGCCTGCTGGACTGCGGCTGGGAGATCGCCTACGACGGCGGCGTCCAGGTGGGCCACGCCCACCGCGCCGCCGGCCGGCCCGGCTGGCAGCGCTACTATTACGACACGCGCAACCTGATCTGGATCGCCGTCCTGCACCAGCCCGCCGGCTACGCGGCCGGCTACCTGGCTCGGGGCCTCGGCGCGATGCTGGTGTACAGCCTGCGCGACGGCCACCTGCCGGCCTGGCTGCGGGCGGTCCGCGACGGGCTGCGGCGGGTGCCCGAGCTGACGAAGGAACGGCGGATCTGGTCGGCGCGGACCACGTCCTTCATCGCCGCCGTGGACGCGCACCGCCTGGGCTTCTGGGCCCTGGCGCGACGCCGGTGGAGACAAAAAGGCTTCAGCCTCGAATGAGGCGACCGATACCAACGCCGTGACCAGCCGGTCCGTCCGGCGCGTCGAGGGACCCGGAAGCTGACGGGAGAAGTCGGACTGTGACCTCTGTGAGCGACAAACGGCCGGAACTGACTGTGGTCATGCCGATCCGCAACGAGGCGGCTCAGATCGGGTCCGTCCTGGATCAGCTGCACGAACAGTCGCTGCCACCGGAGCGCTTCGAGATCCTGGTCGTCGACGGCATGAGCGAGGACGGCACCCGCGAGATCGTCCAGGCCGCGATGAACCTGCATCCCGGGATCCGGCTGTTCGACAACCCGCGCGGCCTGTCGGGCATCGCCCGCAACATCGGCGTGCGCAACGCCACCTCCCCTTACATCCTGTTCGTAGACGGGCACTGCCGCCTCGAGAGCCGCGAGATGCTGGCGACCGCGCTGGCCGCCTTCCAGCGCGGCGAGCGCTGCCTGTCCCGCCCTCAGCCCCTGATCAACGCCGGCGGCCCCCTCTTCCGGACCGCGGCCTCCCTGGCGCGGGGCTCGGTCCTCGGCCACTACGCCGGCTCGGAGATCTACCAGGCGGCGGACCACCACTGCAACCCACTGAGCGCAGGCTGCGGCTACACCCGCGATCTCTACCTGGAAATCGGCGGCGTGGACGAGAGTTTCGACGCCGGGGAAGATCTCGAATTCAATCTGCGCGTCCACCATCTCGGCGTGAAGGCCCTGCACTGCCAGGACCTCGCCGTGGCCTATCTGGCGCGGCCGACCTGGCGCGATCTGTTCCGCCAGCTCTACCGTTACGGCCACGGGCGCGCCCGCATGGCGCGCAAGCATCCCGGCTCCTTCTCCCCCCTGGCCGCAACCGTGTCCCTGCTGAGCCTGTGGCTGATGGTCCTGCCCGTGTTGGGCGCGGCCTGGCGACCGGCCTGGCAATTGTGGCTGGCCACGGCCTTGCCCTACGCCGCCGTGATCGTCGTGACGGCGGCCTGGCTGGCCCGCGGGCAGGGCGGCCGGCTGTGGATCGCGACGGCCGCCTGCTTCCCGGCGATCCACTTCGGCGCCGGCATCGGCTATTTTTCGGGACTGATCGGCGGTCCCACCTGGCGGCACGCTCCGGTCCGACAGCGGACCGCCTGCGCGCCATCCTCACCCACGCGGCGTCGCTGACACCCGTTCAAACCCGAGAACGCCAGATCCGGTGCGCAGCGATGAGATCGTCGACGACGCCCGGCTCGGCCAGCGTCGTCGTGTCCCCCATGCCGTCGTACTCGCCAGCGGCGATGCGCCGCAGGATGCGCCGCATGATCTTGCCGCTGCGGGTCTTCGGCAGACCCGGCA
The DNA here is from genome assembly GCA_031441465.1 of bacterium. GTDB lineage: Bacteria > Krumholzibacteriota > Krumholzibacteriia > LZORAL124-64-63 > LZORAL124-64-63 > PNOJ01. Next base: position 21,581 of record JANOEP010000034.1, read on the forward strand.
CCACGAGGATCGCGTCCGGGCTCGCGATCGGCCCGATCACGTGCCGCACCTGCTCCTTGAGCACGCCAACCAGTTCGTGCGGCTCCATCTCCTCGCCCTCGGCGTTGACCAGCACGTAGGCGAAGATGCCCTGCCCCTTGATCTCGTGCGGGTAGCCCACGACCGCGGCTTCGGCGACCACCGCGTGCGCGACCAGGGCGCTCTCGACCTCGGCGGTGCCGAGGCGGTGGCCGCTGACGTTGATGACGTCGTCGACACGACCGGTGATCCAGTAGTAGCCGTCCTCATCGCGGCGGCAGCCGTCGCCGGTGAAGTATTGGCCGCGATAGGCAGAGAAGTAGGTCTGCACGAACCGCTCATGATCGCGATAAATCGTACGCGCCTGACCGGGCCAACTATCGAGAATGACCAGATTGCCTTGGCCGGCGCCTTCGATCACCACGCCCTTGTCGTCGACCAATTCGGGCTGCACGCCAAAGAACGGCCGTGTCGCCGAGCCCGGCTTGAGTGCGGTCGCGCCGGGCAGCGGCGTGATGAGAATGCCGCCGGTTTCCGTCTGCCACCAGGTATCGACGATCGGGCAGCGGCCGTCGCCGACCACTCGATGATACCATTCCCACGCCTCCGGGTTGATCGGCTCGCCGACCGATCCCAGAAGCCGGAGCGACGACCGGTCGGTACGTTTGACGAAATCGTCGCCCAATCCCATCAGGGCGCGTATGGCGGTTGGCGCTGTGTAGAAAATGTTGACGTCCCACTTGTCGACCACGTGCCAGAACCGTGAAGCCGTCGGATAATTCGGGATGCCTTCGAACATCAGCGTCGTGCCGCCATTCGCGAGCGGCCCGTAGATGATGTAGCTGTGGCCCGTGACCCAGCCGAC
>JANOEP010000035.1:0-76784 GCA_031441465.1 bacterium
GAGCCGGGTGGCTGAGCTGACGCCGCGCGGGTGGCTGGCGGCCAGGGCGACGGCAGCGGTCATCAACAACAATCAAGCGTAACTGGGGACCATATCGCAGATCGTCGGCGGCTGGAATACGCCGGTCGTCGGACGTTTACCGATAAGGATCCGGGACCGCGGCGGTCCAGGTACGTCCGTCGATACGAGAACTGTCGGCACTGATCAAGGGAGACAACCCGATGGCTGAGATCCGGAAAGCCGCGCGATTGGCGGGCCTGCTCTACCTGCCCGTCGTGCTCGTCGGTCCGTTCGTCCTGCTTTACGTGCCGGGCAAGATCTTCGTGGCGGGAGACGCGACCGCGACGGCCGGCAATATCCTCGCTCACCAGGCACTGTTCCGGGCGAATATCGTGGCGGGAATGATCTCCCAACTGTTCTTCATCGCGGCGGCTCTGGCCCTTTACCAGTTGCTCAGGGACGTGGGCCGCCGGCTTGCAGGTCTCATGGTGATCCTCATCCTGATCGTTGCACCGCTGGCGATCTCGGGTGCCGCGAACGAAATCGCGACCCTGAAACTGCTGAACGACCCCGGGTTCTTCTCCGGATTCGACGCGCCGCAACGCAACGCTCTGGTGACGTTGCTGCTCGAGTTCGATCGGAACGGCACCCTGGCGTCGGAGCTGTACTGGGGGTTGTGGCTGCTGCCTCTCGGCATCTTGGTGTACCGGTCGCGGTTCCTGCCGCGCTTCCTCGGTGTCTGGCTGGTCGCCAATGGCATGGCCTACGTGATCATCAGCATCACGGGCATTCTGTGGCCGCAACACCACGACGTCTTGTTCAAGCTCGCCACGCCATTGATGTTCGGTGAGGCGGTGCTGATGCTCTGGCTGATCGTCGTCGGGGCCAGGGTTCGTCCTGCGGCACAGGGCGGTCTTCAACGACACGGATGACGCGCCCGGGAACGCGGCATGCTCGGGGGATTGCATCGTCGATGCCATCGCGAAGCTGCCCGGTTCATCCTTGCGAGGCGGCTCACGACTCCGCGGGAGACGTCTGCCCAACCGAAGCTTGTTAGCATTTCACATCGACTCCCACCCGAATCTGCTCATTCACATTCACCGGGCGATTCGGCCTTGGCCCTGCCAAGAATGCGACCTGCGTCCCTGACTTTTTACTCCCGCCGACGGAAGAGCGGTTGACCCGACACCTTCCAAGTTGTTGTATTGACGCCATGAACTGGATTGCGCCCCTACTGACCAACCACGTCGCGCACGGGATGCTCGTCCTGTGTGCGGTCGCGGCGTTGGGCTTGACGCTCGGCAGCCTGAAGGTCCGCGGGCTGGGGCTGGGCATCGCCGGGACGCTGTTCGTCGGCATCCTCTTCGGTCATTTCGGGCTGAACATCGACCCGGAAATCCGCAACTTCCTGCAGGAATTCGGACTCATCATCTTCGTCTACACCATCGGCATCCAGGTCGGGCCCGGTTTCCTGACGTCGCTGCGCCGGCGCGGGCTGCCGCTGAATCTCCTGGCCGCCGCCGTCGTCCTGGTCGGCGCCGTGACCACGGTCGGACTCTGCCTGTGGCTCAAGATCGACTTGGCGACGGGCGTCGGCGTCTTTTCCGGTGCGACCACGAACACGCCGTCGCTGGGCGCCGCCCAGCAGGCGCTCAAGAGCATCGGCGCTCCCGAAGCCCGCGTGGCGGCTCCCGGCCTCGGTTACGCGGTCTGCTACCCGTTCGGCATCCTCGGCATCATCATCGCCATGCTGATCGTGCGCTCCGTCGGGCGCATCAAGGTGCCCGACGAAGTGGAGGCGTTCCGCGAAGAGCAGCGCGCCGGTCGTCGCAGCATGGAGACGCGGACGCTGGTCGTCGAGAACCCGAACCTGGCCGGTCTGTCGGTGCGCCAGGTGCCTGGGCGCGAGGAATTTCAGATCGTGATCTCGCGCATCCGCCGGGTCGGACCCGGCGAGGTGGAGACGGCGTCGCCGGACACCGTCCTGGCGCTGGGCGACCTGGTGCTGGCGGTCGGCACGCCCGAGAACCTCGAGAAGTTCTGCGTGATCGTCGGCAGCCGCAGCGACGAAGACCTGATGACCCTGCCCGGGCCGGTCCAGCACACGCGCGTCGTGGTGACGCGGCGCGAGGTGCTCGGCCGGTCACTGGGAGAACTGGCGCTGGACCAGGTGCACGGGGCCGTCGTGGCGCGCCTGACCCGCGCCGATCTCGAGATCAGCGGCGCGGTCGACGTGCGGCTGCAGTTCGGCGACATGGTCCACCTGGTCGGCACGCAGGCGGCGCTGGACAACGCCGCGAAGGCGCTGGGCAACTCGGTCACGCAGCTCAACCACACCAAGCTGATCCCGGTGTTCCTGGGGATCTGCCTGGGCGTGCTGTTCGGCGGCATCCCGTTCGTGCTGCCGGGGATTCCGGCCCCGGTGCGGCTGGGCCTGGCGGGCGGACCGCTGATCGTGGCCATCGTGCTGAGCCGCATCGGCCAGATCGGACCGCTGCTGTGGTACATGCCGGTCAACGCGAACGTGCTGCTGCGGGAATTCGGGATCGTGCTGTTCCTGTCCTGCGTGGGCCTGCGCAGCGGCGAGCAGTTCTTCGCCACGCTGCTGCAGGGGCAGGGGTTCCTGTGGATGGGCATGGGCGTGGTGATCACGCTGCTGCCGCTGCTGCTGGTGAGCCTGGTGGCGCGGCGGTACATGCACCTCAACTACCTGAACATCTGCGGCCTGTTGTCCGGCAGCATGACCGACCCGCCGGCGCTGGCGTTCGCCACCACGGTCACCGGCTCGAACGCGCCGAACGTGGCCTACGCGACGGTCTACCCGCTGGCGATGCTCCTGCGCATCGCGGTGGCGCAACTGATCGTGCTCATCTTCTGCAACTAGGCGCCAAGGAGGGTCGTCGGCCGGCGGGCTGTCTCTTCGTTCTGCTTGACATACATAGCAAAGCAATGTATAGTACTGGCAGGTATGGTGGATTCTGGTTCCTCAGCGCCGTGCGAGCCGTGAAATCATGGAGATCAACAAGGACCTGACGGCCGCTGCCTCGACCCCGCTCGTCCTGGCGATCCTGGCCGAAGACGACAGCTACGGCTACGCCATCATCAAACGAGTGCGGAAGTTGTCCGCCGGGCGCATGGAGTGGACGGACGGCATGCTGTACCCCGTCCTGCACCGGCTCGAGCGGCTCGGCCACGTCGAGGCGAGGTGGGAAGTCGCGCAGAGCGGCCGCCGCCGCAAGTACTACCGGATCACGGCCGGCGGCCGCGCCCAGCTCGCGGCGGAACGCAGCCAGTGGCAAGCGGTGGACGCGACGCTGCGGGGCATCTGGTCGGCGCTCCCCGTATCCGCCCCGGCCGACTGCCCGGCTTCGGTCGCGCCGTTTCCCCAAGGAGCCTGAACGATGACGTCTGCGGGTCCCACGGTTTCGCTCGAGGACCAGATCGACCAGTGGCGCAGCTATTTCCGGCGCCGGCAGGCGATCCACGCCGTCGACGTGGCGGAGCTGGAAGACCACCTGCGCGAGCAGATCGTGGGCCTGGTCGACGCGGGGCTCGCCGCCGACGAAGCGTTCCTGGTGGCGGTCAAGCGCATGGGCAGCCTCGACGACCTCTCGCGGGAGTTCGCGCGCGAACATTCGGACCGCCTCTGGAAGCAGCTTGTCGTCGACCCCTTCGAATCCGCAGAACCGCATGGGCGAGCCAGGAGGGACGCCGCCGTCGCCTTCTGCATTGCGGTCGCGGCGGCCGCGGCCGTCAAGGCGCCGGGGCTCTTCGGGTTCCAGTGGGGCGAAGCTGAGGGCTTCTACGCCCGCAATCTGAGTCTCTTCGTGCTTCCCCTCCTGGCCGGCTATTTCGTCTGGAAACGGCGGCTCGACACCCGCGCCGTGCGCGGGCTGGCCGCGGCCATCGTCGCGGCGGGCGTTTTCGCCAACGTCTACCCGCACGCGTCGGGCGGCTCCACCGAGGTGCTCTCGGTGCTGCACTTGCCGATCGCGCTCTGGCTGGTCGTGGGCATCGCGTATGCGGGCGGCCGGTGGGGCCAGGTGGGCGGCCGCATGGACTTCATCCGCTTCTCGGGCGAACTCTTCATCTACTACGTGCTGATCGCCCTCGGGGGTGGCGTCCTCACGGGATTCATGGTGATGATCTTCCAGGCCATCGGGGTCGACGTCGAACTCTTCTTCCAGTCGTGGCTGCTGCCGTGCGGCGCCATGGGGGCCGTCGTGATCGCCTCCTGGCTGGTGGAGGCCAAGCAGAGCGTGATCGAGAACATGGCGCCGGTGCTGACGCGCCTCTTCACGCCCCTGTTCGTCGCCGTGCTGGTCGCGTTCCTGGCGACCCTGCTGTGGACCGGGCGCGGCGTCGACATCGAGCGGAACCTGCTCATCGCCTTCGACCTGCTCCTGGTGGTGGTCCTGGGCCTGCTGCTCTATTCCGTCTCCGCCCGCGACCACAGGGCGCCCCCCGGCGTCTTCGACGTGCTCCAGGTCGTGCTGCTGGTCAGCGCGCTGCTGGCCGACGCGGTCGCGCTGTGGGCGATTGCCGCGCGCATCTCCGAGTTCGGATTCAGCCCCAACCGCGTGGCCGCGTTGGGCGAGAACGCGATCCTGCTCGTCAATCTCGCCTGGTCGACCGTGCTCTACGTGAGGTTCCTGCGCGGGCGAGGCTCGTTCTCGCGCCTGGAACGCTGGCAGACGGACTACCTGCCGGTCTATGCCGTGTGGGCGGCGATCGTCGTGATCGCCTTCCCGCCGCTGTTCGGGTTCGTCTGACGGGTGGGCAGAGAAGTCGACGGCGACGCCGGGATATTCCGGACTGTTCGGCCCGCCACCGCACCTACCTCGCGAACATGAAGCCGATGCCGACCCGGGTGATCGACTCCCGGTAATCCATCAGGCTTTCCCCGTAGCCGTGCGACATCCTCAGGACCAGAAAGCTCTCCGTGGTGTGGGGCACCGGCAGGCTGTAGTTCAGGCTGGCGTTCCCCCGGCCCGAGCCCAGGACGCCGCGCACCGTGAAGTGTGCGAGTTGCCCCCGTCCCAACCGGTAGTACAGGTGGATGTCGCTGTAGCCGAGGTAATCCGTGATGTCGGGATTGTCGTCACCCGTGGCGTCTTCGGGGTTCGACTTGGCGGGCTCCGGGATGCGGTACCTCAGCTTGAGATAGAGGAGCAGGTTGCCGCGCTGGTACCAGGGGGACAGGTAGAGGAGATTCCAACTGCGTGAAAGCGGAACCCGCTGGCCGTTCGACTCGTGCTCCAGCCCCGCGTCCGCGCCGAGGGCGCCCGCGGCGTACGCAGTCGGCGCGAACCGATAAAAGATCTCGGGGTTGTAGTTGGTGTCGCGCAGGGGAGAGGAGTTGTGGATGTCGTAGGTCTGCCAGAACGAGATCTGCGAGTAGGCGAGGTAGCACCTCGTGCCGAACAGGCGGTGCTTCGCGCTCAACTGGAACACGGCCTCGGCCCGCCGCCCGTTGTACGCGTCGGAATACGTGTACGGCAGTACGAGGATCTCTTTGTGCGGGGACAGGCCGGGTCCGGTCTGGATGATCTGGAACTTGTTGTCGGGCGTGAAGGTGGAGCAGGAGGCCGGAGACGGGGTTGCGAGCAGCAGAAACAGGAATGCAGCCGCAGGCGGAATTCGATGCACGTTGGCCTCTTTCGTCGGACGCTCGATCACAGGTGAGCACGCTCGCGAGCGTCGATCCGGCGGCCGAGAGCCGGGGGATCTTACGTGGCGCTCGGCGAGACGTCAATGTCCGGTCGAGCCGGCGAAGTGGAGTCGGGGCGTCGGATCATCACGTGCAAGAAGCGCACAACGGTGTTAGCTTGTGAAGATCGAGCTGTTGCGAGGAGGCTGGGTAGACCTGGCCGCGGTCGGCAGCGAGCCCTTTCAGGGGAGGCCGGGGTATGTGGGAACGCAAGGTTCTCTCGCAGGCAACGATGGTGCTGGCGGCGATCGTCGTGGCGGGGGCGGTGCGGGCCCAGGTGCCGCTGGTGCCCAAGCCGGAATTCGGCATCAAGGCCGGGCTCAACTTGTCGTCCATCGACACGGACCAGCTCGGGTCGTCGACCCGGTCGGGCTTCGTGGGCGGTGTCTACCTCGATCTGCCGACCATCCTGCTGCACGTGCAGGCCGAGGCGCTGATTTCCCAGTACGGCTTCGAGGGCGGCACGCCTCTGGGCAACTACCTGGGCAGCCATGAACTCGAATACCGCAGCACGTTCCTGCAGGTCCCGGTCCTGCTCGTGATGGCGCTGCCGTTGCCCGTGGTGTCGCCACGCGTCTACGCCGGTCCGGCCCTCAACATCCCGCTCAAGAGCGAGGTGAAGCTCGACGGTGACTGGTCGGACATCAGGGATGACACCAAGAACGCCTGGAGCTTGATTCTGGGCGCCGGCGTGAAGATCATGAACATCGGCGTGGACCTGCGTTACGACATCGGCGTGACGGCTCTCAACGATCGTCCGGTGGGCGATATCCTCGACGACGCCCTCGATGAGGTCACCGGCGCCGACCAGTACAAGGACATCAAGGAACGCACGTTCTCGGTGACGGTCTCGTTTGCGCTGTTCTAGAGAGCGGTGGACCGGCGTTGACAGCTGGAGCCGAGGGACGAGTTCACGCTCACGGGATAGGGCTGCGGCCCATTCGTTCGCTCCGCTCGGTCACTTCACGACCACGACACGCTGCAACCCGGAAGGTCGGGTTTCGGAATTCGTCCGCACGAAATAGATGCCCGCCGCAACGCGGCGTCCGCCGTCGTCGCAAAGGTCCCAGTTCGTGCGGCCGGAGGCGTCCAGCACGAGTGAGCGGACGCGGGTCCCTCTGGCCGAGTACACGGCGAGTTGCTCTGCCGCGACGGACTTCTGGCCGCTCAGGCTGATCTGCACCCGACTGCCGGCGGGGTTCGGCGACAGCACGAGATCGAAAGCGGCGCCCGCCTGCGGGTCCAGGAAATCGGCGGCGACTGTGGATGGATCGCTGAGCGTCAGGGCGGTCAGGGCGTAATCGAGGGTCAGGTTGACCACGTAGGTGTCGTAGTTGACGAGAGCGGCGGTCGAACCGAGCGGGTTCGGCGAAGTGTCGTAGGAGAACTCCATCCCGTAATTCCCGGAGACGTCGAAGTAAAGAGGGTCGTTCAACGGCTCTTCGCCGTTCAGGAGCGGGACGATCTCGATCGCGCGACCGGCGCCCGCGTTCCCCAGCAACTTCGCGGTGAACGAGGTCAGGTCGAAGACGCCGCCGTCCAGACGCCGGACCGTGATCTTGGCCTTGTCAGGGTTCGGTCCGGCCGTGACGTACTGGGCTTCGATGCCATCGGGCCACGGAATCCGGACCGCCCGCCCGATGGGTTCGGACCCGCCCCCCGTGAAGAGCTTGTCCCTGGTGTAGACGAACAGGTAGCCTTCGCAGCTGATCGTGTCCGAAGTGGTCCCGGCGCCCACGAACGTGGCGACCTGATTCGGATTGAAGTACACCGTGACGCCGGCGGCGGCCCCGTGCGGGATCAAGCACGCCAGAACCGCGGTCAACGCGATTGTCGATCCATGGATCGCTCTCATCTTGGCACACCCCACTTGTGGACGAATCCCTATCGCCGGGATTGTACGTGAGTTTGGTAATTCCCGCCAGAGGCGGTATCCGGGCTGGTTCCGGCACCAAGACGTCCAACTGTTCCGGATCTTGGGGTTGCGGGTGGTCCGTTGGGCCGATCAGTCCGCGATCCCGTAATTGATCGATGATTCCTGTTTCCCGACTGTATGTGCTGTCATATGATCGTCGTCTGTCCGCGTCGTCGCGAGACCGATGCGTGAGGATCCGGGACCCCTGGGCCTGACCGTGAGAAACTGCCGGCGGCGCTCCGGGCCGCTAATCCCGGAGAGGTGAGATGATCCTCCTGCTCTTCCTCCTGTTCTTCCTGTCCGGTGCCGCTGCGCTCGTCTACCAGGTCACCTGGGTACGTTCGCTCAGCCTCGTGTTCGGCGGCACGCACCTCGCGGTTGCGACCGTGCTCACGGTCTTCATGGGCGGCCTGGCGCTCGGCAGCCGGCTGCTGGGGCGCCGGGCGGATCGCTCGAGCCGTCCGTTGCGGCTCTACGGCGTGCTCGAACTGGGGATCGGCGCCTGTGGTCTGGCGTTCCTCGTGCTGACGGACCTGTATCCATCGATCTACCTGCCGCTGGCGCGGGCCGTCGGCGAGCATGCCGCGGCCCTCACCGCGCTACGGGTCGTGCTGACGGCGAGCGCCTTGATCGTTCCGACCACCCTGATGGGCGGTACGCTGCCGGTGCTCGTGCGCGCTTCGCTTGAACACGGGGGCGGGTTGCAGCTTCGGATCGCCCTGTTGTATGCCGTGAACACACTGGGAGCGGTGGCGGGCGTCCTGGGAGCCGGTTTCGTGCTGCTGCGAAACCTGGGTGTGGACGCGACGGCGCTCGTGGCCGTGGCGATCAACGTGGCGGTCGGCGCGACGGCGCTGCTGATGTCGGCCGGTTCCCGCGTTGTGGAGATGGCGCCCGTCACCGCCGGTGAAGACTCGCCGGCGGAGCCCGCTACCGACCTGGGGCTGGAGCGCCTCGCCCTCTGGGGCATCGCCGTCGGCGGCTTGTGCGCGCTGGGCTACGAAGTGCTCTGGACCCGCACGCTGACGATGGTCGTGGGCACTTCCGCTTACAGTTTCGCGATCATGCTGGCGACGTTCCTGACGGGGATGACCCTGGGCAGCGCCGCTTGCGGCGCCTGGCTGGCAAGTGCCCGCTCGTCGCGGGCCGGGGGTCGTCGCCGGGTGGCGGCGCTCGGAATCGTCGAGATCGGCATGGGCGCGGCGGCCCTGACGGCCACGGCTCTCATGGCCCGGCTGCCGGAGCAGGCGATCTGGCTCCAGGGGGTTCTCGCGGGCGAGTCCGCGGCCGGGTCGGCCGCGCGCAACTGGGCCACCGCCCTGATCGCGTCCGCCCACATCCTGGTGCCGGCGTTCCTGTCCGGGGCGGCCTTCCCCCTGGCCGCCGGCATCGTGGCGGCGGGACGCCGCCGGGTCGGCGCCGGCATCGGCGATGCGTCGGCGTACAACACGGTCGGAGCGATCATCGGTTCGGCCGTGAGCGGCTACTTCCTGCTGCAGGTGTACGGGATCGAACGGTCGTTGCTCCTGCTGGGGACGCTGAACGTCGGGATGGGCGCCGTACTGGTCTGCGGCACCGTGGGTCGGCGTGCCGCGAGGATCGCGGCGATCGCCGCCGCGGCCGTGGTCGTCCTGCTGGCGACCGGCGCGGGCGGCCACCTCCTGTGGGATCCCCGGTACTTCGCCATCTTCGCGAACAACCAGCGCGAGCTGTTCGAGTCGCGAGCGCGGATCGCGCGCGGTCTCGAAATCGTCGACATCCTGTACTATCACGAGGGGATCAACGAGACGATCAGCGTGGTCCGCCCGCTGGGCGGAGACCAGGCGTTCATCGTCAACGGTCGCTCGGAGGCCACGACGGTCAGCGCCGACGCCCAGTGCCAGCGCGCGCTCGGCCATGTCCCGATGCTGCTGCATCCCGATCCGCGCCGGGTGTTCGTGCTCGGCGCCGGCAGCGGCATGACGCTGGGCGCGGTGACGCGGCATCCGGAGGCGCAGTCCGTGACGCTGGCCGAGATCGAGCCGCACGTGCTCCCGGCCACGCGCACGTTCGGCGACTGGAACCACCGGGCGCTGGACGACCCACGCGTGCGCGTCGTGTTCAACGACGGCCGGAACTTCCTCGCCACGACGAACGAGCGGTTCGACGTGATCACGGCGGATCCGATCCACCCGTGGTCGGGAGGGGCGGCCTATCTCTACACGACGGAGTACTTCCGGCTGGCGGCGTCGCGCCTGCGGCCCGGCGGGATCGTCGCGCAGTGGCTGCCGTTGTACGAACTCACGCCCCGCGACGTCGGCACGGTCGTGCGCACGTTCACGGAGAATTTCGCGCACGTGCTGGTGTGGGTGACCTGGTGGGACGCCGAACTGATCGGCAGCAACGAGCCGTTCGTCGCGGATGATGCGGCCCTGGAGCGGCGCGCCGCCTCCGGAGCCGTGGCGGCCGACCTGGCCGCCGTGAACATGGCGGGCCCCGGCGGGGTGATGAGCTACTGCCTCACCGGCACGGCGGGAGCGCGCGCCTTCGCCGAAGAAACCGGCGGCGTGATCAACACCGACGACAACCTGTTCCTGGAGTTCTCCGCGCCCCTGTCGATCGGCGATCCGGGCCTGATGGCGCGCAACATGGCCGCACTCATGGGACACCGTGACCGCGACCGCGAAGCGGGCCGTCTCGCCGATCGCGCGCACGTCCTGGCGCTGGGGGGGATGACGGGGCAGCCGGAGTTCCGGGCCCTGTTGCAGAGGCTCGATGAGAAGTATCCCGGCTACGCGCTGGCGTCGTACCTGAGCCGCGAAGCGGCGGCCGTGCGCGGCGCCACCCCGCGCCCGCTCGTCGCCGAGCGGTTCTACGTGACGGGTCCGGACGGCAGCCTGCGCACCCTGGACCCGACGGCCGTCGCCATGCGTCCGAGCGAGAATTGGGCGGTGGTTGCGATCGTGGATCCGGCGACGCGGCAGGTCTACGGCGAGGTCTACCTGGACGGTGAACCGGATGCGCTCGACCGTGAAGAACAGGCCTGCGCCCGCGATCTGCTCGCCGCCCTGCGTGACGCTTGGGGCGCGAGATTCACTGCGGCCGGCGGACCGCCCTCGGAATCGCAGGCCGGGGAATTTCTGAGGGATGCGTTGCGGACCCGCGCGCCGGCTTGGGACCGGCGGCTACAGAGGACGAATTGAGTTGTATCGCCGAAAATGTGGTCGCCCCGACCCGCCAGATCCGCCGCGCCCGTAGCTGCGCTACCTGACCATCAACATCTTCCCGGTCCACCTGTCGTCACCCGTTTTCAACTGGTAGAAGTAGACGCCGCTGGCGCCGGGCCGGCCCGCGTCGTCGTCGCCCTGCCAGGTGACGGCGTGGTCGCCCGCCGCGAAGTCGCCGAAGAACCGGACCCGCAGCCCGCGGCTGTCGAAGATCTCCAGGCGCCCCGTCGCGCCGTCGCGCACGCTGAAGGCGATCCGCGTCGTCAGGGAGAACGGGTTGGGCGCGTTGCGGCTCAGGACCACCGCGACGGCTGAGGGCCGGACCCGGATCAGGAATGAGTGCGCGACCGGGTCGTTGTAGCCGTCGAACGCCGACACGGTGATCGTCGATTCGCCGCGCGCGAGCGGTGTGACGACGAGGTGGCCACCCACGATTGCCGCGCCGGCCACCGCCGGATCGTGGCTGAACGTCACGTAAACCAGAGGGTCGGATTCCGGATCGGTGAACACGCCGGACAGATCCAGCGCCAGCGGCTCGTCCCCTTCGGTCGCTTGCTGCGTCCCGAGCGGGCCGGTGACCAGCGGCGGCAGGTTGGTCCCGGTCAGGGCCACGCCCGAAAGCGTGACGTTGTCGAAGCGCTGGTTGCCCGAACTGCCGCCGGCGTTGGCGCCGCCGAAGGTGAACTTCACGGCGAAGTCGGGATTGTCGGACGCGCCCGCGATCGCCGAGAGGTCGTGGGTGAAGAGCGTGAAGGCCTCGCCGACCGCGAGGTCCTCGGCCACCGGCAGCCAGGGCCTGCCCGCCGCCAGCCGATAGTGGAGCGAGTGCTCCTGGGCGCCGTTGGCGGTGCGCATCGCGGCGTAGCCGAGGCTCGGCGACTCGTGGCCGGTCGTGGGCAGGGCCAGGATCAGCTCGCGCGTGTCCGACGGGTTGCGCACCCGCAAGGCGTTGCCCGCCGGCGTGCCGGGCAGGGCGCCCAGTTCGGTGCCCTCGTCGACCCGGTCCAGGTAGCCCGCGCCGGTTCCCGGATACGTGATCGCGCCGCCGCCGAGCGGGGACGCATCGGCCTGGACTTCGATCAGCGCACCGGCGGGCAGGTCGTTGAAGTGCCAAGCGTGCAAGAGCACGGGCGGCCTGGCGTCGGTCGCGAAGACAGCCGTCAACTCAAGCGGGCCGGCGCCCGGCATGATCGACAGCGTGAGCTGGTCGCTTCCTCCGGGTAGCCAGGCCAGGAAGCGGTGTCCGGGCGCGGGCAGCGCGGTGACGGTGATCGGCACGCCTTGGAAGTAGGTGCCGGTCCAGGGGTAAGGCGCCGCGGGGTCGTCGAGGCCGGGAAGATCGCCGTCGATCACCAGCCGGTTGAGCTGCAGTTTGCCCATGTCGGAGTCGTTGATCGCGAGGGTGAGTTCGCAGGTGCCGGCGAGCCCGAAATGGTCGACGATGTGCGCGTGGAGGTGAGCGGGACGCTCCGCGGCGAAGTTGCGCATCTCCTGGACGCCGTAGGACCAGTCGTAGGCGACGTCCCAGCGGTCCTGCCAGTCCCCGATGGCCGGCGCGTAGAGTTCCGCGAACCCGTCGATGACGCCGATCACGCGTGCGGGCGCGAAGGTGCTGTTCAGGTGGTCGGCGCACGCGTTGATGAACTCGTCGCGGAACCACTCGTTCCCGAGCAGGCGGCGCAGCAATTCGGTGGACCAGGGCGGGTTGGCGTAGTCGGACGAGGCGGCGGCGGTGGCGTGGACCAGGGTGTTGTGCGACGCCTCGACGAAGGCGTAGTTCCAGTCCATGTCGTACATCATCCAGCGCCAGCGGCCGTCGTGGCCGTAGGGCGCATCGGGGACGTACGCCGGCCTGGTGCGGCGCCAGTAGCGGATGTTGACCCCGGGCCAGTCGTAGTTGGCCGCGTAGATCTCGGCGACGTTGTAGGCGATGAAGTTCTCCAGGTCCATGCGCTCGGCGACGTGCGCGAGGTTCTCGGGTCGGGTCAGGTCGCTGCCGGACACGAAATCGCGCAGGGCCAGATAATCCTCGCTGTCCGCGGGCTGTCCTTCCTCCACTTCGGCGTTTTCGACCAGCAGGGCCGCCTCGTCCTGCGGCACGCCGTATTCCCGTTCCAGGTAGTGTTCGTCGTAGCGCTCGCGCAGGTTGGCCAGCCCCCAGTACTCGCCGTCGAGGAACTGGATCACCGGCCGGCCGGCCTGCGTGTCGAAGCCCATGTCCCGGCACAGGGTCTGGATGGCCAGGTCCTTGAAGCCGGTCATTCCCCAGTCGTTGCCCGCGTTGCGGACCAGGAAGCAGTTGTAGGCGTTGTCGGCCTGTTCCGGGAACAGGGCGCAGTCGAACTCCGAGGGACCGTACTCGGAACGCGCGGTCAGGCGCAGGGTCTTCTGGGGGAAGCGCCGGGAGTAGCCGCCGTGGATGCGCGCGCCGGCGTCCTGGGCGAGCAGGGTGTTGCCCTGCCGGTCGAACAGCTCGACATGGACGGGGCGCTCCCACTCGTCACCGCGCTGGAAGTAGTTGCCGCTGCCCTGGTCGCCGGGGACGAAGGCGTCGCCGGGCACATAGATCCCGGTCGCGCCGTCGAACAGGTTCTCGGGCGACGTCGCCAGCGAGATCACCGGGAACGGGAGGCGGGCGGCCGGGTCCGGATCGACGAAATAGGAACCGGTCGCCACCTCGCTCGGCGCGAAGCCGAGCCGGTAGGCGCGCGCCCGCACCAGGTTCAGCTTGAGCAACTCGACCCGTGGCGCACGCCAGCCGTAATGGTCGGACGCCGGCCAGAAGTTCGTGGGGATCAGTGAGATCGTGTTCGGATCGCCTTGGCGGGTGTCCAGCACGAGCGGCTTGACGTAGAGCGCCGAGGTCCCGGTCGGCTCGCTGCCGTCCAGCGTGTAGCGGATCTCGGCCGCGGGGTCGTCGACCGCGATCGCCAGCGGGAGCGCCGCCGTGAAGAAGCCGGGTGCCGACGAGAACACGGGCAGGGGCAGGATCGGCAGACCCGCGTCGTTGGTGCCTTGCGGCGTCGGCGTGCCGTCGACGATCCAGACGGCGCCGCCGTCGGGCTGCCGGCTGTACGAGAGGTCCGCCGTCAGGGCGACCGGGCCGGTCTCGTCGAGCCGGGTCACGCCGTCGGCGGCGGTCAGCAGGAGCGGTTCGCCGCCGGCGCCGATCGCGAAGTTCGTGTGCAGGGCGCCCGAAGGGCCGACCCGGTCCTTGTTCGAGGCCCAGACCAGCAGGAAGCCCCGGGCCGGGACGACGCCCTGGGGGAAGCGCCAGCGCAGGGGCGTGCCCGCGTCGTCGCTCAGGTAACAGCCGGTCAGGTCGAAATCGGCGGCGCCGGGGTTGAAGAGTTCGAGCCAGTCGGAGAAATCCCCGTCGTCGTCGGCGATGCAGGTCGCGTTCGAGGCCATGAACTCATTGATCAGGGGGGTCTGGGCGGAGCCGGGGGAGGCGGCGAGGACCAGGGCCAGCAGGCAGATGTCCCGCCATCCGCCCCGGTGGGCGGCGCTTGCCGGGTCCGATCGTCGCTGGGCTCTCATGTTCCACCTTCCCGGGGATTGTCCGATCGCTCGATCCTACCACCAATCGGCGGTGATCGGACCTCCTCAATACCGGTCCGTTTTGTTAATAAGCCAACGAAAATGACATGCGACCCCCCATATTGATAATAAATATCCAACAACCCCGTCGATCTGCTAGGATGGGTGCCTCGCCCCCATGCCCGCCCGATCGTGCCTGTCGTTTCAGTTCGGAGGTGCGTCATGACAGCCCGTGCTCATGTTCCCATCAGCTTGTCCGCCATCCTGCTGTTGCTGTGCTGCATCGCCCCGTCGGCGTTCGCCGCCCTGCCGGCGGGCAACTACGTGGTCCTGAGCTGGAACGACCTCGGCATGCACTGCATGAACCAGGATCACGCCAACCTCTCCGTGCTGCCGCCCTACAACAATCTCTACGCGCAGGTCATCCACCGCGGCGACGCCTACACGCCGCCGATGATCCTGACGGAGAACGCCGCCCTCGAGTACTCGATCCCGGGCAACACGTACTCGGTCGGCAAGACCGACTTCTGGACCTACGCCCAGCACCTGTTCGGCGTCAGCCTCGCGCCGAATGTCGGCCTCGCCGGCAAGGGACTCAGCGGGACGATGGACTTCCACGCGGACCACTTCTCGGCCGAGGGGGTGCCGCTCACCCCGTTCACGGACGCGGCCCCAAGCGTGGAAGATCCCTACCAGCTGGCGTTGGTCGTCCTACGGGACGTCCACGGGACGGAATTGGCGCGGTCGCGACCGGTGATGCCGGTTTCCATCGAGATGAGTTGCGTGAGCGCGGGGTGCCACAGCAGCGAAATGGCGATCCTCACCAACCACGCGGGGCCGGACGAGGGCGGTTTCGACGTCGCGAACAAGCCGATCCTGTGCGCCCAGTGCCACGGCGATCCGGCGCTCGGCGGCACCGGTCCCGGCGTGGCGGGGTACTTCTCGCAGCGGATGCACGAAAAGCACGCGTTCATCGACGAGGCCCTGCCCGGCATGAGCGGTTGCTACAAGTGCCACCCCGGGCAGCGCGCGCGCTGCCTGAGGGGCACCATGAATTCCGACTTCGGCGTGGTCTGCCAGGACTGCCACGGCGACATGGCGCAGGTCGCCGGTTCCATCGAAGGCGGCCGCGTGCCGTGGGTGAACGAGCCGTCCTGCCGCGAATGCCACACCTCGACCTACGGAGAACCGGTCGGGCAGCTCTTCAAAGTGAGCAGGGGACACGGCGGCGTCTTCTGCGAAGGCTGCCACAACAGCACCCACGCGGAGTTCCCCACCCGCGAACCGCGCGACAACCAGGTGATGATCGATCTGCAGGGGCAAGCCGGGACGCTCGCCGACTGCAGCGTCTGCCACGGCATCGTCCCGTCCGGTCCGGGGCCGCACGGCATTGTGGCTACGGGTCTGGTGGAGGACGAACTGCTCGGTGGAGCGGAGCGTCTCGCCGTCTGGCCGTCGCCCCTGCCCCTGGGTGCGACCTGCACGATCCGGCTGGGCGCCGCCGCCGCCGCGGACGGACGCCTGCTCGTGTTCGACGCCCGCGGGCGCACGGTCCGCCTGCTCGACCTCCAGAGCGACCAGCCGGGCGAGACGATCGCCACCTGGGACGGACGCGACGGACACGGACAGCGCGTCGGTGCCGGCGTCTACTTCCTGCGCTGGAGCCACGGAGAAAAGGCCGCTTCGGCGAAGGTGGTCATGGTGGACTGACGAAGGGGATCACGGGCGCGTGATCGGTGTCGCCGTTCTTTTTCAGTTCCCGGGATCATCCCCATAGGAGATCTCGTCGCTGAGTTCGTTGGCGTCGTCGGCCTGGTAGGGGAAGTGTTCCCGCAACTTCTCGCCGATCCGCGCGATCCCCTCGCCGATCCCCCCGGCGAAATCGTCCACCGCGAACCGCGCGGCCATCAGCGCCGCCACGTCCTGCCAGAAGCCGTCACCGACCCGCAGGTGCAGTTCTTCGTCGCCGACGATCGCGAAACGCCGCGCCCGCACCGCCAGGTAGACCAGCACCCCGTTGCGCTCCCCGGTGGCGTGCATCTCCATCTTCCCGAACAGTTCCCGCGCCCGCAGGTAAGGATCCCCGTCGGCGGTCCCGCCCTTCGGCACGTCCCGTTCGACGTGGAAGCGGATCTCCCCGCTGGTGCGCTGCTCGGCGGACTGGATGGACGCCACGATCCGCTGCTGCTCGTCGCGGCTGAAAAACTTCCGGGGCACATCGCTGCGTTTTGCCATCTTACCAACCTCCGCTCGCGCCGCCGCCGCCGCTAAACCCGCCGCCGCCGCTGAAGCCGCCACCACCGCCACCGCCGCCGCCGCCCCAGCCGCCGCTGCCGCGGCTGTTCTGGGACATCGCCGACATGACGATCAGCGGGCCGAGCCAACGGTGGCGTCCGGCCGCGCCGCCGCCGCCCCCGATCAGCGCGATCAGGATCAACGGCAACAGCAGGCCCCCGAGCCCGCGGCCCCGGCGGCCGCTGGATTCACGGGGCGCCGCGGCGAATTGCCCCTGCGCGAGCGGGTCGTCCGGCGCTAGGCGCTGGGCGACGCGGACCATGACCAGCGCGAAGCGCCGGAAGGCCTGCTCGGCGGGGATCTGCTGCATTTCCTGGATGATGTTGCGCGAGACCGCGTCGGTCAGGCGCTCCTCGTTCTCGTAGGCCACCTCGAGCCGCGACGTCCTCTGGCGCGGGAACACCGCGAACAGCAGGCCGTCGAGCCGCTCCCGGCTGCCGATCTTCCAGTGCTCGAACAGGCGGTTGGTGTAGTCGGCGACCTCGCCGTCGAGTTCCGGCAGCACGGCGATCACGAACTGGATGCCGGTGCGCTGGTGAAAGGCCTCCAGCTCGTTCGCCAGGGCCGCCGCCTCCTCGCGCGATACCACGCCGACCCCGTCGGAGAAGTAGGTGGAGGGCGGCGGCGGCAGCTCGGCCGCCGCCGCCGTCGCCAGCAGCAGGATCGTCAGCACCGACAGTAGCAGATGCCGCACCGCGCACGGCACGGGAGTCCCGGAACGTGGCATGGCGCCTCCTGGTGCTGCGTGGGGTGTCCGCACCCTAGAACTTGACCTCGGGCGCCTTCTCGGCGCCTTCGCTGGCCTCGAAGTAGTTGCGCTTCTCGAAGCCGAACATGCCGGCGATCACGCTGGCCGGGAAGCGCCGGATCTGCGTGTTGTAGTTCTGGGCCGTCTCGTTGAAGCGGCGGCGCTCGACGGCGATGCGGTTCTCGGTGCCTTCGAGCTGGGACTGCAGTTCCAGGAAGTTCTGGTTGGCCTTGAGGTCGGGGTACTGCTCGGCCACGACCATCAGGCGCGACAGGGCGCCGCTGAGGCCTTCCTGGACCTTCTGGAAGCGCTGCAGGAACGCCGGGTCGTTCAGGTTCTCGGGGGTGGCCTCGACCGTGACCTTGGTGGCCTCGGCGCGGGCGCGGATCACGGCTTCGAGCGTTTCGCTCTCGTGGGCGGCGTAGCCCTTGACCGTGTTGACCAGGTTCGGGATCAGGTCGGCCCGGCGCTGGTAGACGTTTTCCACGTTGCCCCACTGGCCGTCGACGCCTTCCTGCAGGCTGACCAGGGAGTTGTACTTGCCGACCAGGGCCATCGCCACCACGGCGATCAGGGCCAGCACGCCGATCAGGATCAATAATCCACGAGACATCTCAACCTCCTACAGCGCGGGTCATTCTACGATCGTCAGGGTAAATTGATCGTCGGGTTGCACCGATTCCGCAACTTCCATCCCCTTGACCACCCGGCCGACCACGGTGTAGCGACCGTCGAGATGGGGCTGCGGGGAGAGGCAGACGAAGAACTGGCTGCCGTCCGTGTCCTTGCCGGAATGGGCGATGCCGACCGTCCCGCGCACGAACGGCAGGCTGCTCCACTCGCTGCGCAGGGTGTAGCCGGGGCCGCCCCAGCCGGTGCCGTCGGGGTCGCCGCCCTGGATGACGAAATCGGGCACGACCCGGTGGAACGAACCGTCGCTGTAGAAACCTTCGCGCACCAGCTGCACGATCGTCGCGCAGGTGCGCGGCGCGGCGCCGGTCTCCAGGGCGATCGTGAAGGCGCCGCGGGGCGTGCGGCAGAGCAGGCGCGGCGCCTGCTTCGGCAGCGCGAGCGCGGTCTGGCGCGGATCGCGCGCGGCGGCGGGCATGGTCTCCAGCAGGCTGGCCTCGCTCGGGATCAGTACCGGGGCCGTCAGCATCAGCGCGGCGGCGGCGGCGCGGGCCTCGCTGCGCACCTGCAGGCGGTCGTGGTCGAAGCCCTGCTCCAGCAGCGCCACCGTGGGGGCGCGCAGGGTGTCGGGCACGGCGAAGCTCGTGTCCGCGGCGAAGGTCGTCAGCGCCTGCAGCACGCCCCGCTTGATGTCGATCCCCGGCAACCCGTCGGCCCGCGACCAAGCCCGCGCGAGCACCCCGAGGTTGCGCGCCGAGGGGTACCCTCCCAGCAGGCCGCAGGCCGCGGCTGCGCTGGAGGCGTCCCTGCCCAGGGCGGCCCGGCGCAGGGTCGTCTCCACGGCATCACGGGCGCGAGCCTTCGCCGCCGGGGTGTGGGATTCCTGCTGGAGGCGGGTCAGCGCCGCCGGCAGGGCGTCCAAGGCGATCAGGCGCAGGCGCGGCGCGGCGGCGGTCAGGTCTTCGCAGCGCTGCACGACCTGGTCCGGGTCCAACGCGTGGCGCAGCAGGCCGTCCCAGACCGCTTCCTGCACCTGAGGCTGGGGGTCGGCGGTCAGGGCCGGCCAGAACGGCAGGTCCTGGACGCCCGCGCCCCGCAGGGCGATGCAGGCGCGGGCCGCCGCCGCGCGCACGACCGGTTCGGTCACCGACGGCGAGCAGCCGGCCTGCGCGGCCTGCAGCAGGCGCAGGCGCCAGACCGGCAGCAGGCTGTCGCGGACGCGCGCTTCGACCGGCAGGGGGGTGTCGCCCGCGATCTGGGCCATCGACTCCAGCGCGGTGCGGGCCACGTGGGGGTCGGGGCTGCGCGCGCCTTCGCTCAGCTGCCCCACCAGGGGCTGGGCGTCGGCGCTGTCGCGCAGGGCCGCGGCGCCGAGGCGGCCGAGGCCGCGCAGGCGGGCGACGTCGATCCGCGCGCGGTCGCGCTGGGTAAAACGGCCGGGTTCCGAGCCCCCGGCGATCAGGCCGAGATAGGCGTTCGGGCCGCCGCCCTGGCTGCCGAGAGCGGCCAGCGCGCGGCAGGCGTGCACCCGCACCTGGGCGTCGAGGTGGCGCGCGAAGGGCGCGATGTCGGCCGCGAGTCCGGGCACCGGGATTTTCTCGGCGCAGCGCAGGACGCGCCACAGCACGTCGACTTCGGGGCGCTCCAGGCCGTTGCGGACGGCGTCGGCCAGGGCCGTGGTGTCGGCGTCGGCGGCGCGGTCGCGCAGGGCGTTCCAGGCCAGGGCCGCCTCGTCGCGCGTGCCGTCGCGCGCGACGTTCATCAGGGCGGCGCCGTCGTTGCGCACGCGCGCCAGCGCGAACAGCACGGCCCGCCGCACCTCGGGGCCGTTGCCCTCCAGGGCGCGGATCAGGGGCTCGGCGGCCGACGCGTCGCCGACCAGGCCCAGGGCCTCGGCGGCCGCGACCCGGACGGTGGGGCTCGGGTCGGCGAGCCCGGCGATCAGTTCGGTCAAAGCGCCGGTGCGGCCGATGCGGCCGGCCGCGCGCATCGCGGCCAGTCGGATGTGGGCGTCGCCGTCGCGCAGGAACGCGGACATCGAATCGGCGTCGGCCAGGCGGCGGTCCTCCCAGCGCTGCAGGACGTGCTGCTTGGCGGCGCGGTTCGCCGGCGGTGCGCAGCCGACGGCGCCCAGCGCGCAGGCCGTCGCGAGCAGCAGGATCGATCTCGGGACCCGTCGCATGCCGTTCCTCCGGTTCGGGGCCGCCCCACCCTAGCATCCCCCCGCGGCGGTGTCCACGCCGCGACCTTTGACCGCCGGGGTTCCCGTTGCTACACTGCACCGCTGGACACGCCCCCGCACCGCGAATCAGGGAGTTCCCCATGCGCACCGCCCTGCTCGGCGCCACCGGCCTGGTGGGCCGCACCATGCTCGCCCTGCTCGAAACCCGCGGCTGGGTCGACGAGCCGCCGCTGCTGCTGACCTCCGCGCGCTCGGCGGGCACGGTCCTAACGTTCCGCGGACGGGCCGTGACCTGCGAGGACGCCGCGACCTGCGGCTACGCCGGCGTGAAGATGGCTTTGTTCAGCGCCGGCGGCGCCGCCAGCCGCGTCCACGCACCGCGCTTCGCGCAGGCCGGCTCCTGGGTCGTGGACAACTCCTCAGCTTGGCGTATGGACCCCGCGGTGCCGCTGGTGGTGCCGGAGATCAACGCCGCGGCCCTGCCCGATCGTCCGGGCATCGTCGCCAACCCGAACTGCTCCACGATCCAGGTGGCCGCCGCGGTGGCGCCCCTGCAGCGCGCCTTCGGCTTGAAGGCCTGCCACGTCACCACGCTGCAGGCGGCTTCCGGCGCGGGCGGCCGCGCCCGCCAGGCGCTGGCGATCGAGCTGTCGGCCTGCGTGCCGGGACTGCGCGAGGGGCACGCCTCGCCGGACGTGACCGGCACCGGCGCTTTCCCCCGCCGCCTCGCCCTGAACGTGCTGCCGGAGATCGGCGCGCCCCTGCCCGACGGCAGCTTCGAGGAGGAAGCCAAGGTCGTGCGCGAACTGCGCAAGATCCTCGGCCTGCCGCAGCTCGCAGTGACCTGCCTGGCCACGCGCGTCCCGGTCTGGAACGGCCACGCGGCCGCGGTGCGCTGTGTCTGCAAGCGGCCCGCCCCGCGCGACGAGGTGATCGCCGCCCTGCGCGCGACGACCGGCCTGGTGGTGGCCGAGTCGCCGCACGGCTACGCAACGCCGCTGGAGGCCGACGGCGCCGACCCGGTCTTCGTCGGGCGCGTGCGCGGGGAAGAGGGCCGCCCCGAGGTGGTCCTGCTGTGGGTGGTGGCCGACAACGTGCGCAAGGGCGCGGCCCTGAACGCCGTACAGATCGCCGACCTGCTGGCCGCGCGCGGACGGAGCGCCTGAGTTGGACCGCACCGTGCGCATCGACCTGGCCTACGACGGCACGGCCTTCCACGGCTGGCAGTGGCAGCTCGGCCTGCGCACCGTCCAGGGCGAACTGGCCCTCATGTTGGAGCGGCTGCTCGGCCGCCCCTGCATGCCCCCGGGCGCCGGCCGCACCGACGCCGGGGTCCACGCCCTGCGGCAGACCGCCAACGCCCGAGGCCTGAACGCCGACGAGGTGGCGCGCCTGGTGCGCGTCCTGCCCCGCTTCGCGCCGCGCGATGTGCAGGTGCTGGACGTGCGCGAGGTGAGCCCCGCGTTCCACGCGCGCTTCTCGGCGCAGTGGCGCCGCTACGAGTACCATCTCGATCTGCGGGACGACCTGTTCCGGCGCCGCGTCGCCTGGTGCCCCGGCGAGCCGCTGGACCGCGCGGCCATGACGGCCGCCTGCGCCCTGTTCCTGGGCCGGCGCGACTGCAGCAGCTTGTGCAAGACGGCGTCGCTCAACCCGACCAACGACTGCGACGTGACCGATTGCCGCTTGGAGTGGGCCGAGGGCTCGGCTATCCTGCACGTTCGGGCCGACCGCTTCCTGCACCACATGGTGCGCACGATGACGGGCATGCTGGTGGAGGTGGGTGCCGGCCGTCGGCTTCCCGGCGACGTGACGACGATCCTGGACGCCCGCGACCGGCGCGTCGCCGGCGGCATGGCCCCGGCCTGCGGCCTGTACCTGGCCGATGTCGGCTATCCGCCCGAACTCGAAGACCCTGCACACGCCGGCCCCGCCGGCGCCACCGCGACTCCGGAGGCGACCCCATGAAGTTCTTCATCGACACCGCCGACCTCGACGAGATCCGCGACGCCCTGTCGATGGGCGTGCTGGACGGCGTCACGACCAATCCCAGCCTGATGGCCCGCGCCGGCCGCAAGGACACCGACGTCCTGCTCAAGGAGATCTGCGAGCTGGTCGAGGGGCCGGTCTCGGGCGAGGTCGTGGCGCTCGACGCCGCGGGCATGATCAAGGAAGGCAAACGCCTGGCCGGGCTCAGCGAGCACCTCGTGGTGAAGATCCCCCTGACCATCGACGGCCTGAAGGCCACCCGCGCCCTGGCCGACGAGGGCATCCCCGTCAACATGACGCTCTGCTTCTCGGTCAGCCAGGCGCTGCTGGCCGCCAAGGCGGGCGCGGCCTACGTGTCGCCCTTCGTCGGCCGGCTGGACGACATCAGCCAGGACGGCATGGGCCTGATCGAGGACATCGTCGAGGTCTACGAGAACTACGAGATCGGCACCGAGATCATCGTGGCCAGCGTGCGCCACCCCGACCACGTGGTGCGGGCCGCCCTGCTGGGCGCCGACATCGCCACGATCCCGCACAAGGTCATCAAGCAGCTCGTCCAGCACCCGCTGACCGACCAGGGGATCGCCGCCTTCATGAAGGACTGGAACAAGCTGCAGGGCTGACGCGTTGAAAACGGGAGTGCGCGCCGCCGCGCGTCCCGGAGGTGAACCGTGCGCAAGGCGCCCGTCTGGACCGGCATCGTCATCGGCCTGCTGTTCGGCCTGCTGCTGGGCTCGGCCTTCCTGCTGGGCCGCAAGACCGTCGCGCCCGCGACTGCGGACGGCCGCGACACGGTCGTGGTGCGCGAGGTCCCGGTCGGCTCGCCGGCCGCGATCGAACAGGGGCGGCGCAACGCCATCGTCACGGCGACGGAGCGGGTCGCGCCCACGGTGGTCAGCATCAACGCCATCCAGCACCGGACGGTCACGCGCACGCTCGCCCCGCGCGGCTGGGAGTATTTCGAGCGTTTCTATCCCGGCATGTTCCCGCAGCGCGCCTTCCGTCAGGACGTCTCGAACCTGGGTTCGGGCGTCATCGTCTCGAAGCAGGGCCACATCCTGACCAACGTCCACGTGGTCGAGAACGCGGACGAACTGCTCGTCTCGCTCCACGACGGCCGGCAGTTCACGGCCCAGGTCCTGGAGATGGTCCCGACCTGGGACCTGGCGCTGCTGCAGATCGCCGGCGAAGTGCCGGCCGACCTGCCGACGGCGGTCATGGCCGCCGAGGACACGCGGCTCTTCATCGGGGAGTGGGCCATCGCCATCGGCTCGCCCTTCGGCTACCTGCTGGCCGACACGCAGCCGACGGTGACCGTCGGGGTGGTCAGCGCCGTCAACCGCGACATCAAGCGCACCGGCTCGGACCAGCAGATCTTCCTGGGCATGATCCAGACCGACGCCGCGATCAACCCCGGCAACAGCGGCGGCCCGCTGGTCAACAGCAGCGGCGAGGTCGTCGGCATCAACACCTTCATCTTCACCGAGAGCGGCGGCAGCATCGGCCTGGGCTTCGCCGTGCCCATCGACCGCGCCCGCTGGATCCTGCGCGAGGTGGACCAGTACGGTTACTTCCGCCGCGCCTACGTCGGCTTCGGCATCCTGCCGGTCAACGACGCCGTCGCCAAGGCGCTGGGCCTGGACCAGGCCCGCGGCTTCGTCGTGCGCGACGTGACGACGGGCTCGCCGGCGGCCAAGGCGGGTCTGGTCCCGTACGACGTGCTGCTGACGATCAACGGCATCGAACTGGCGGACGTCGACACCTTCAACCGGCTGGTCTACGAGGCCAAGGTCGGCACCCGCCTGGAGTTCACGGCCATCCGCGAGGGGCGCGCGTTTTCCGGGACGATCGTCCTGGAAGAGGATCCGAGGCGGCGGCGGAGCGAGACCTCCTGACAGGGACAATTTCGCGGCCAGAACTGCTTTCTTTCCCCGAATCGATCGGTTATGTTGCGCGGGTCGGTTCCGTCTGCCCGTTCGTCCCCCGTCGACGTCACGACGGAGAGGGCTGCAAGATGCTGATATCATGTGAGTTGGCTACTCTCGAACCCCGGGATCGAGGTGCGGCGTGATTCCCCGTTACGAAACCCCGGCCATGCGCGCCATCTGGTCGAACCGCCGCAAGCTCGAGATCTGGCAGGAGGTCGAGGTCGTCGTCTGCGAGGTCCGCGCCGACCGCGGCGAGATCCCCCCGGCAGCGGCCCGGCTCATCCGCGAGCTGGCCGCTTTCGACGAGGCGCGGGTGCTGGAGATCGAGGAGACCGTCCAGCACGACGTCATCGCCTTCCTGACGAACCTCGGCGAGCACATCGGCCCCGAGTCGCGCCACGTCCACGAAGGCATGACCAGCTCCGACCTCACCGACACGGCCTTCGCCGTGCAGTTGAGCGAGTCGGGCCTGGTGCTGCGGGCGGCCCTGGTCGGTCTGATGGATGCGGTCAAGGCCCGCGCGCTCGAGCACCGGGACACCGTCATGGTCGGGCGCAGCCACGGGATCCACGCCGAGCCCACCACCTTCGGCCTGAAGCTGCTGGTCTACTGGTCGGCCCTGCGGCGCGCGTTGCGACGGCTGGACGCGGCCATCGACGAGGTCACGGTCGGGCAGATCTCCGGCGCGGTGGGGACCATGGCGCACCTCGACCCCGAGGTCGAGGCCGAGACCATGCGGCGCCTGGGCCTGGCGGTCGCCCCGGTGGCGACGCAGGTGCTGCAGCGCGACCGCCACGCGGCCTTCCTGACGGCGCTGGCCTTGGCCGGCGCCACGCTGGAGCAGATGGCGGTCGAGATCCGCAACCTGCAGCGCACCGACGTCCACGAGGTCGAGGAGCCGTTCGCCGCGGGCCAGAAGGGCTCCTCGGCGATGCCCCACAAGAAGAATCCCATCGTCAGCGAGCGGGTCACCGGGATGGCCCGCCTGCTGCGCGGCTACGCCCACGCCGCGCTGGAGAACGTCGCGCTCTGGCACGAGCGCGACATCAGCCACAGCAGCGTCGAGCGGATCATCTTTCCCGACGCCTGCCACGTGTTGCACTACATGCTGCAGAAGATGACCTGGCTGATCGCCGGGCTCGTCGTGTTCCCCGAGCGCATGCTCGAGAACATGGATCGAGTCCAGGGGATGGTCTACAGCCAGACGGTGCTGCTGGCGCTGGTGCGCGCCGGCGCCTCGCGCGAGGACGCCTACGCCGCGGTGCAGCGCTGCGCGATGCGCGTCTGGGACGAGGGCGTCGCCTTCCGCGAGACCCTGCGGCAGGATCCCGCCGTGGCGGCCTGGCTGCCGCCGGCCGATCTGGACCGCTGCTTCGATCCCGCCTGGCACCGCCGCCACGTCGGGCAGCTGTTCGCCAGGACCCTGGCCCAAGAGTAGGATCGATAGGAGCAGGCATGACCCGCGATCCCTCCTTCGACGTCGTCGCCGTTGCCGCCCTCGACGACGCGGCGCTCGTGAAGGCGCTGCGCGCCCACGCCCTGACCCTCAGCGCCTCCGAAGCCCGCCGCGTCCGGGAACTGCTCGGCCGCGATCCCACGCTCACCGAGCTGACCCTGTTCGACACCATGTGGAGCGAGCACTGCTCCTACAAGAGCAGCCGGCCTACGCTCAAGGAATTCCTGCCGACCACCGGCAGCAACGTGATCGTCGGGCCGGTCGAGGACGCGGGCATCGTGGACTTCGGCACCGTCGACGGCGTGCGCTGGGGCGTCATCATCGCCCACGAGAGCCACAACCACCCCAGCCAGGTCATGCCGGTCGAAGGCGCGGCCACCGGCATCGGCGGCATCGTGCGCGACGTCTACTGCATGGGCGGCGAAGTGATCGGCGTGCTGGATCCGCTGCGTTTCGGCTGGCCGCTGGGCGAGGGCGGGGCGCACCGCCTGGACATCGCGCGCGAGGTGGTCACCGGCATCTGGGAGTACGGCAACGCGCTGGGCGTGCCGAACCTGGGCGGCGACGTCTACTTCCACCCCTCGTTCGATGACAACTGCCTGGTGAACGTGGTGGCTCTGGGCCTGGTGCCGGCCGACCACATCACCCACTCCGCAGTGCCGCCGCAGGCCCGCGAGGAGACCTACGACCTGATCCTGGTGGGCAAGCCCACCGACTGGAGCGGCATGGGCGGCGCCGCCTTCGCCTCGGCGACCCTGGACGCCGACGCGGCCATGGAGAACAAGGGTTCGGTGCAGGTGCCCGACCCGTTCCTGAAGCGCGTGCTGACCGTCGCCAACCGCGAGGTGCTGCGGCTGGCGCGCGAGCGCGGGATCGTCGTCGGCTTCAAGGACCTCGGCGCCGGCGGCGTCAGCTGCGTGACCAGCGAGTTGGCCGACGCCGGCGGCTTCGGCTGCGACGTCGACCTGGCCTTGGTGCACGTCGCCGGGGACGACGTGCCCGCGCGCGTGATCGCCTGCTCCGAGACCCAGGAACGCTACGGCCTGGCCGTGCCGGCCCGCTTCACGGCCGAGGTGCTGAAGATCTACAACGAGGACTTCGCCCTGCCCGACCTCTACGAGGGGGCGTGCGCGCGGCGCATCGGCACGGCCACCACCGACGGGATCTACCGCCTGCGCCACGGCGACCGCGTGCTCTGCGAGGCGCCGATCGCGACGGTCACCTGCGGGATCGCCTACGCCCGCGCCGAGGCTCCGGCGCCCCCGCCTGAGCCCGCGCCCGCCCGCGCCGCCGAGGCCCCGGACTCGCTGATCGCCGACGAATGGGTGCGCCTGATGGGCCACCTCAACGCGGCCTCGCGCGAGCACCTCTTCCGGCACTACGACCCCGAGGTGCGCGGCGCCACCGTGCTGCGCCCCGGCGAGGCCGACGCGGGCGTGGTGGCCCCGGTGCCGGGCAGCGTCCTGGGCGTGGCGGTCAGCGTCGACGGCAACCCCCTGATCGGCCTGCGCGATCCCTACCAGGCCGGCGTGCGGGCCGTGATCGAGGCGGCGCGCAACGTGGCCTGCGTCGGCGGCCGGCCGGCCGCGGTGACCGACTGCCTGAACTTCGGCAACCCCGAGGATCCCGAGGTCTTCCACCAGTTCCGCGAGGCGGTGCGCGGCGTCGGCGACGCCTGCCGCGGCGTCACGCTGCACGCGCGCGGCGGCGAGCCGCTGCCGGTGGTCTCGGGCAACGTGTCGCTCTACAACCAGAGCGCCGCGGGCCGCACCGTCGCCCCGTCGCCGATCATCGCCTGCGTGGGCAACGTGGCCGACGTGACCCTCTGCCGCAGCCAGCGCCTGAAGGCCGCCGGCGACCGGCTCTACCTCGTGGGCCTGCCCGACGACGCCTGCGGCGCGACGCTGGCCCGCGAGTCGGGGCTCGTCTTCGGCCGCGACACTCTCGTCCCGGCGGACCTCGACGCCGCCCGCCGCGAGATCGCGGCGGTGTGCGACCTGGTCGAAGCCGGTCTGCTGCAGGCGGCGCACGACGTCAGCGACGGCGGCCTGGCCGTTTGCCTGGCCGAGATGGCGCTGGGACCGAGGGGCCGCGACCTGCTCGGCGCCGTCGTCGCGGTGCCGCCGGCGTGCCGCGGCCTGAGCCTGCGCGAGTTCCTGTACGGGGAGCGCGGGGGCTTCGTGCTGGAAGTCCGCGAGCCCGACACGGCGCGGGTCGAAGCGCTGCTCGCGGCGGCGGGCGCGGCTTGGGCGCCCTTGGGCGAAGTCGTCGACAGCGAAGCGCTCACGGTCCGCGACGCCGCCGGCCGTGAAGTCGTCGTCGCGCTCGACGAATTGGAACTGAGCTGGCGCGAGGGCCTGACCCGCGTGCTGGCCGCGCGCGACCTGCCCGATCCGGCCGATCGCCGCGAGCCCGCCGTGGTCGCCGACGAGCCGGCCGTGCCGGTGGTCGTGGTGGGCGGTGCGCGGCCCCGCATCGCGGTGCTGCAGCTGCCGGGCATGAACTGCGAGGACGAGTCGGCGCGCGCCCTCGCGGCCGCCGGCGCGCGGCCCGAGATCTTCCGCTGGACGCGCCCGGCCGCCGAGCTGGCGGACTTCGACGGCTACCTGGTCCCGGGCGGCTTCTCCTACCAGGACCGCGTGCGCGCGGGCGCGGTGGCGGCCAAGGACCCGCTGCTGGAAGCCCTGCTCGCCGCCGATGCCGCCGGCAAGCCGATCCTCGGCATCTGCAACGGCTGCCAGGTGCTGGTCGAGGCGGGTTTGGTGCCGGGCCTCGCGCGCGGCCGCGTCGAGGTGGCCCTGGCGCCGAACCGCATCCCCGGCCGGCGCGGCTACTTCTCCCGCTGGGTCGTGCTCGAGGCGGTCGCCGGCAGCCGCTGCCGCTTCCTCGACGGGCTGCCGCGCACCCTGCCGGTGCCGATCGCCCACGCGGAGGGACGATTCACGCACGAGGACCCGGCGTTCTTCACCCGCCTGCGCGCCGAGGGCCTGCTGGCCTATCGCTACGCCGCGGCGCAGCCGGACGGGGGAGGCCCGGGCAATCCCAACGGGTCCCTGCTGGCCACCGCGGCGATGACCAACCCCGCGGGCAACGTCCTGGCGATGATGCCGCACCCCGAACGGGCGGCCTGGCTGTTCCAGGTGCCCGAGGACCTCGACCACCCCTGGGGTCGGCGGCGGCGGGATCTGATCGGGGACCGCGGCGCCCAACTGGGGCCCGGCCCGGGCTTGGCGGTTCTGCGACGATTGGTGGAACTCTGCTGATTCCAGAAGGTTGACGGGGCCGGGCGCCGGAGACGGTCCTTGCCTTAGGAGAGGCGAAGGATGATCATTCAGCATACCTTGATGACCTGCCACAAGGGTGTGGACCTGCACGCGGCCACGGCCGAGCGTGTCATGCGGCGTCGATTGGACGGCGGTGAGCGCCTCACGGGTCTCGCGCGGGCCGAGATCCACACGTACTGGCAGCACGAAGGCGTGGCGGCGCCCGAATCGGTGGAGCGGTTGCTGACGGTGGGGCGGTACTTCAACCCCAACAAGCACCACTTCGCCCATTTCGTGTTGCACGGCGCCGGAGAACCCTGGACGGCGGCGCCCGCGCGCGGCGGACCCTTGCCCGGTCGTTGGCCCGGGGAGGTCGCGGACACGGACCTGCCGGCCGACGGCGGCGACGTGCTCGACCGCCTGCTCGGCGGCCCGCCGACGGACGGCACGCTGGTGGTCGATGCCTGCGCCTTCCCGCTGGGGGAGGCGGCGGCGGTGCTCTCCGGGGTGCTGTGGCGCTTGATGCTGGCGCCGGAGACACCGGAGCCGGCGGCGGTGGCCGCGCACCTGGTCGAGGCGAAGAGCGCGCGGGAGGGCCTGCTGGTCAACCCGCACATGCAGGGCTGGCTGGCTTCGCCGGCGCGGGTGCTCCGCGCCTGAGTTCGCAACGGGACGGGAGTCGACATGGGTGCGGAAGGGCGCCACTGGCGCGAGGAGTGCGGGGTCGTCGGCGTGGCCGGGTGTGCCGGCGCCGGCGAGCTGTCGGCGCTCGCGCTGCACGCCCTGCAGCACCGGGGCCAGGAGAGCGCCGGGGTCTCCACGTCGGACGGCCACACCGTCCGCACGCACCGCGCCATGGGCCTGGTCGCCGACGTCTTCACCGAAGCCGTCGTGAAGTCCCTCGACGGCACCTTCAGCATCGGGCACGTCCGCTATTCCACCACCGGATCGTCGCAGCTGGAGAACGCGCAGCCGCTGCAGGTCACCTGCCACCGCGGCACGGTGGCCGTGGCCCACAACGGCAACCTGGTCAACGCCCACCTCCTGCGCCGCGACATGGAGCGGGAGGGCTCGATCTTCTCGACCACCAGCGACACCGAGGTCATCCTGCACCTGATCGCGCGCAGCCGCGCGACGTCGTTCGAGGATGCCGTCGCCGAGGCGGTCGGGAAGGTCAAGGGCGCCTACTGTCTGCTGGTGCTCTGCCGCGACAAGCTGATCGCCGCGCGGGATCCGCGCGGGTTCCGGCCGCTCTGCCTGGGGCGGTACCGGGACAGCTATGTCATCGCCTCGGAGAGCTGCGCCTTCGACATCATGGGCGGCACCTACCTGCGGGACATCGAGCCCGGCGAGATGGTCGTCCTGGACGGGAACGGCCTGGTGAGCCGGCGCCTGGCGCCGCGGGGCGAGATCACCCAGTGCGTCTTCGAGCACATCTACTTCTCGCGTCCGGACAGCACGATCTTCGGCGTCAGTGTCGACGAGATCCGCCGCCGCTGCGGCGAGATCCTGGGGCAGGAGAGCCCCGCCGACGCCGACTTCGTCTGCGCCGTCCCGGACTCCAGCAACACGGCGGCCCTCGGCTATGCCCGGCAGACCGGCCTGCCGTACGAGCTGGCGCTCATCCGCAACCACTACGTCGGGCGCACCTTCATCTCGCCGGCCCAGAAGGTCCGGGACATGTCCGTGCGCATCAAGTTCAATCCCGTCCGCCGCTTGATCGAGGGGAAACGCGTCGTCGTGATCGACGACAGCATCGTCCGCGGCACGACCATGCGGAAGCTCGTGAAGCTCATCCGCGCCGCGGGGGCGGCCGAGGTGCACCTGCGCATCGCCTCGCCGCCGGTCACGCATCCCTGTTACTACGGCATCGACACGCCCGTGCGCAAGGAGCTCATCGGGAGCAGCCACACGGTGGGCGAGATCGCCACCTACCTGCGTGTCGATTCCCTGGCCTATCTCTCGCTCGAGGGCCTGCTGCGGGCGACCGGGAACCCGGCGGTGCACTGCTCCGCCTGCTTCACCGGCAACTACCCCGTGCCCTTCGAGAACGAGTTGAGCAAGGAGATCCTGGATCGCGGCGTCATCACCCCGGAAGTGGGCTCTCCGGGGGCGCGTTGACGCCCGGTCCCGATCGGAAACGAGGCTCCGTGTCCGGACACGCCCAGGGCGGAACCCACCGCCCGGACCCGGCGTACGACGATCCGCAGCGGCTGCGCGCCGTGCTGCGGCGGCGCGTGCTGCCCCTGGTCTCCCGTCCGGGGCGCTACCTGGGCGGGGAGCTGGGCGCATCGCACAAGGACTGGGACCCGACCCGCGCCAACCTCCTGCTCTCCTACCCCGACGCCTACGAGCTGGGCATCTCCAACAACGGCCTGCGTATCCTCTACGCCGCGGTCAACGCGCGCGAGGACGCCTACGCCGACCTCGCGTTCGCGCCCTGGCCCGACCTCGAGGCGCAGCTGCGCGAGCAGCGCCTGCCCCTGTTCGCGCTGGAATCGGGCCGCTCCGCGCGCTCGTTCGACGTGATCGGCTTCTCCTTGGGCTACGAACTCTGCCTGACCAACCTGCTGACGATGCTCGACCTGGCGGGTGTGCCGCTGCGCGCCGCCGACCGCGCCGACGGCGACCCGCTGGTGCTCGTCGGCGGGCACTGCGCCGCCAACCCGTCGGTGATCGGTCCCTTCGCCGACGTCGTGTGCGTGGGCGACGGGGAGGAGGCGCTCCTGGAAGTCGCCGACGCCGTCCGCGACGGCAAGCGGGCCGGCGAGGACCGCGCCGCGCTGCTGGCCCGGGTCCGCGCGGTCCCCGGCCTGTGGTGGGAGGGCAAGCCCGGCCGCACCGAGGCGCGCGTCGTGCGCGACTTGAACGCGTTCCCGCCCCCGGCCACGCTGGTGCCGGTGATCGAAGCGGTCCACGACCGCCTGTCCCTGGAGGTCATGCGGGGCTGCGTGCGGGGCTGCCGCTTTTGCCAGGCCGGGATGATCACCCGGCCGGTGCGGGAGCGGGACGTGGCCCAGGTCGTCGACTGCGCGGTCACGGGCGCGCGCGACCTCGGCTGGGAGGAAGTGTCGCTGCTCTCGCTCTCGACCTGCGACTACACGGGTCTGGGCGCGGCGATGGCGGGGATCCTCGAGGGCATCGGCGACACGCGCACGTCGCTGGAGCTGCCCAGCCTGCGCGTCGACGCCCTGGACGAGGGGCTTTACGGCCTGGTCCAGC
This sequence comes from bacterium, assembly GCA_031441465.1. Classification (GTDB taxonomy): domain Bacteria; phylum Krumholzibacteriota; class Krumholzibacteriia; order LZORAL124-64-63; family LZORAL124-64-63; genus PNOJ01. Next base: position 32,085 of record JANOEP010000035.1, read on the forward strand.
AGGAGCGGCCCTCGTCCTTCACCTTCGCGCCCGAGGCCGGCAGCCAGCGCCTGCGCGACGTGGTCAACAAGAACGTCACCGAACAGGACGTCATGACCAGCGTGCGGCGCGCCTTCGCCGCCGGCGCCAAGAAGATCAAGCTCTACTTCATGACGGGCCTGCCCACCGAGACCGACGAGGATCTGCTCGCCGCGGTGGAGCTGGTGGAGAAGGTGGTGGCCGCGGCGCCGCGCGGCGGGGCGCAGGTCACCGCTTCGTTCTCGCCCTTCGCGCCGAAGGCGCACACGCCGTTCCAGTGGGCCGGCCAGGTGTCCCGGCTCGAGATGGGCCGGCGCAACGAGCTGCTGGCGAGCCGGCTGCGCGGCAGCCGCATCAAGCTCAGCCTGCGCGACCCCGACGTGTCCTGGCTGGAGGGCGTGCTGGGTCTCGGCGACGCCGCCGTGGCCGAGGTCGTGGAGCGGGCCTGGCGCCTGGGCGCCCGCTTCGACGGTTGGGACGAGATGTTCCACGCCGGGCGGTGGGAGCAGGCCTTCGCCGAGGCGGGCGTCGATCCGGACTCCTACCTCGCGCCCCGCGATCCGGTCGCGCCGCTGCCCTGGGACGGCGTCTTCGCGCAGGTGGACCGCGATTTCCTGCGCCGCGACTGGGAGCTGGCGCAGGCCGGCGCCACGGTGCGGGATTGCCGCCTCGAGGGCGGCTGCGAGCAGTGCGAGGCCTGCGGCCCCGGCCTGGTCCACGTGTTTGCTGAACAGCCCGACGGGTCGCGCGCACAGCGCGGGCAGGTCGCGGCCCCGGCGACGTCGCCGCTCGAAGTCGCGGCGGCGCCGGCCGCCGTCGTTTCCCTGTTCGATCCCCGCAACGCCGATCCGGCGGACCCGCGCCGCGAGCGCCCGCAGTGGCGCAAGTGGCGCGAGCGGGCGTCCGAGAAGTGCTGGTTCCGGGCGAGCTATGCCAAGGACGGCGATGCCGTCTGGCTGGGCCACCTCGACTTCCAGCGCCTGCTGCAGATGGCCCTGCGCCGCTCCGCCCTGCCGGTGGCGTACAGCCAGGGCTTCCACCCTCACCTGCTGATCAAGTTCGGCCCGCCCCTGCCGGTGGGCGTGGCCGGCGACGACGAGCTGCTGGACCTCGCCCTGCTGCACGATGTGCACGACTGGGTGCCGCAGCTGAACCGGCAGTTGCCCCCGACGATCCGCTTGCTGGCGGCCGAGCCCATGGGGCCGGTCGTGCCGGAGTCGATCGAGCAGGGGGTCGACCGCAGCGACTACCGGGCCCTGTTGCCGCCGCCGGCCGACGGCGGGCCTTCCGTGGCGACTTTACGCCGGCTGGCCGGGGAGTTCCTGGCCGCGTCGAGCCGCACCGTCGTGCGCCAGCGTCCCAAGGGGGACGTGGCGGTGGACGTGCGCCCGCTGCTGTGCGAGGACCGCCTCGCGGTGGCGGAGACTCCCGGTCCCGACGGCGGGGCCGCCCTGACCTTTTCCCTGCAGCGCCTCCCGGCTCAGCCCGGGCTGCCTGCCCATGATTTCCTCGCGGCCCTCTGCGGCGACGCGCTTCCGGAACCCCGACATGCCGAGTTGCGGCGCACGGCCCTGCTGATGCGCCGGCCGGACGGGTCCTGGGCCTCGCCGCTCGACGGTGTCCGCGAACATAACCAGCGGTTCTGGTTGCAGCGTCACTTGACGGCCTGAACCGCCCACAGACGGGAATACCGACATGCGCAAGGACATCATCATCAACTCGAATCCCCACGAGATCCGCATCGGCATCCGCGAGGACGGCGAGCTGGTCGAGCTGCTCATCGAGCGCGCCGACAGCAAGCGGATCGTGGGCAACCTCTACCGCGGGATCGTCACGTCGGTGAAGCCGGGCCTGCAGGCGGCCTTCGTCGACATCGGGCTGGAGCGGGCGGGTTTCCTGCACGCCTCGGACCTGGTGCACGAGGACCCCGAATCGGTCGAGGCGGTCGACGGGCCGCTGCCCGCCGGCGGCGGCCGCAGCGGGCGCAACGCCCAGGTCCCCGACATCGGCGACATGCTGAAGGTCGGCGACAAGATCCTGGTCCAGGTCACCAAGGAACCCATCAGCAGCAAGGGCCCGCGCCTGACCGCCGACATCAGCCTGCCGGGCCGCTTCCTGGTCTACATGCCCAAGGGCCACCACGTCGGCGTCTCGCGCAAGATCGAGGACCGGCACGAGCGCGTGCGCCTGAAGCGCATCCTCCAGGAAGCCCGCCCCGACGCCGGCGCCTTCATCGTCCGCACCGCGGCGGAGGAGGCCGACGAGAAGGCCATCCGCGCCGACGTCAAGTACCTGTCGGACCTGTGGCTGACGGTCGAGGCCGCCGACCGCGAGGCCCAGGCGCCGTCGCTGGTCCACGAGGACGTGGGCATGGTCGTGGGACTGATCCGCGACATCTTCAAGGAGGACGTCGACCAGCTCGTCATCGACGACAAGGACGACTACAAGCGCCTCCAGAAGTACGTGCAGATCTTCGCCCCGGAGATCAAGGACCGCGTCCGGCTGCACCGCGACGCCTCGGCCATCTTCGACCACTACGACATCGAGCAGGAGATCCGCAAGAGCACCGAGCCCAAGGTCTGGATGAAGAAGGGCGGCTACATCGTCATCGAGCAGACCGAGGCGCTGGTCTCGATCGACGTGAACACCGGCCGCTTCGTCGGCCGCCACAACCAGGAAGACACGATCGTCGAGACCAATCTGCTGGCCGCCCGCGAGGTGGCCCGCCAGCTGCGCCTGCGCGACATCGGCGGCATCATCGTGGTCGACTTCATCGACATGGAGTCCGAGGGGAACAAGAAGCGCGTGCTGAACGAGCTGCGCAACGCCCTGAAGAACGACCGCGCACGCACCAAGGTCTTCCCGGTCAGCAACCTGGGCTTGGCCGAGATGAGCCGCCAGCGCGTCCGCCCGTCGCTGGTGTCGTTCCTGAGCGACGACTGCCCCTACTGCCACGGCGCCGGCAAGGTGCTCAGCCTCGAGACGCTCGCCAACCGCATCGAGCGCGAGGTGCACCGCGTGCACCACAAGACGGGAGAGAAGCAGCTGCAGATCGTGGCCAACCCCATGCTGGTCCTCTACCTGACCAGCGAGCGCTCCGACCAGCTGGACGACCTGTGCCGCGAGCACGACATGATCATCGACGTGACCGACGACCCCGGCCTGCACCGCGAGAACTACCAGGTGCTGTCCCTGAAGTCGGACCGCGATCTGATCCAGGAGGCCGAGAAGCGCTTCCTGCCGCGCGGACGCGGCAACCGCGGCCATGCCGCGGCCCAGACGACGGGTCCCGGGAGGGACCGTTTCGACCGCACGGAGCGCCCGGCGCGCCCCGACCGCAACGAGCGGCCGGACCGCAACGAACATCCCGATCGCAACGATCGTCCGGACCGGTCCGACCTCCAGGATCAGTTCGACGGACCGGACCGGCCGGATCACGAAGAGCTTGCCGATCGGGCCGAAGTTCAGCGCGAGCGCGACGCCGAGCCGCGGCGGCGCCCGGCCGGGCCGCCCCGAGCGCGCCCGGAATACCGCCGACCGCGAGCCGCCGAGAGCGCTGAAAGCCGCAACACCGGTGGGGGTCGCGTGAGCGAGGCGCGCGACGGCGCTCCGGCCGACGACGGCGCGGACACCTCCCCGCGGCCGCGCCGACGCGGCCGTCGCGGCGGGCGGCGCCGTTCGACCAGGCCCGGGGGCGAGGGCGAGTCCGGGGGCGACAACGGGTTCGCCGGTGGGGGCGCCTCCGCCGAGTAGCCGCGACGAGCGGCGGGCGGACAATCAGCGGAACGGAAGATCAGCGGGGCGGCGTCGGTGCGATGCCGCCCCGCAACTGCAGGCGGGCCAGACGCTGGAAATTGTCGGCGAGCGCCGTGTGGCGCGCCCGGCCCGGTCCCGGCCGCGCGGCCAGCAGGCGGCGGGCCGCGCACTTCAGGCCATACTCCAGGCCCATGGCCGCGCGGAACAGCGGCACCTGCCAAGCACCGCGATGCTTCGCCACGAACAGCCGGTAGGAATGTTGGAACTGCGCCAGCGCGAAGTCGCTGACCCGGGCCGCGGCGCGTCCTTCCAGGTGGACGACCTCGACGCCGGCGACGTGGTAGACGTCCCACCCCTTCTGCGCGGCGCGGGCGCACCAGTCGGTCTCCTCGAAATACAGGAAGAACCGTTCGTCGAGCGGCCCCACGTCGTCGAGCGCGTCCGCGGCGATCATCATGCAGGCGCCGGCGACGTAGCCGACTTTCCGTGTCCCGTCGCGCCGGTCCGGAATCCGGGCGAACGTCGCCCGGCGCAGGCAGGGCGGCCAGCGGCGCCGGTGGGGTCCCAGCAGTTCCAGCAGGTGGTAGCGCAGGGCCGGCAGGTTGCCGTAGGTGATCGTGATCCCGCCGTCGGCGTCGGTCAGCGTAGGGCCGACCGCGGCCGCACGCGGCGTCGCGACGAGGAAGGCGTGCAACGCCGCGAGCGATCCGGGACGGCAGATCGTGTCCGGGTTCAGCAGCAGGACCGCCGAACCCTCCACCCGCCCGAGCACGAGGTTGTTGGCGGCCGCGAACCCCAGATTGCGGCCCGCGTCCACGAGGTCCACCCAGGGGAATTCGCGGCGGACGAACTCGACCGAGCCGTCCGACGACCCGTTGTCCACGACGTAGGTTTTCGCGGGCAAGTCGACCAGGGCGGCCTCCAGGGAAGCCAGGCACGGGCCGAGCAGGTCGCGCGTGTTCCAGTTGACGATGATGATCGACAGGGCTGGTGTCATGGTCCGCGCCTGAACTGCACCTGGTCGCGCATACTCCTGGGACCTCCCTACCGCGGCTTGACGGCGCGGGCGATCAGGAACAAGCCTGGCCCCGAGGCGCACGCCGCCTCTTCCCGGAAGAAGCGCCGGGTCAGCCGGGCCGTGCGCCACCGGCCGAAGTTGAAGCCGCGCTCGATCCCCCGCTGGAACAGCGCCACGGCGAAGGGACTCCGGAAGACGGGCTCCACGACGACGTCCTGGAACCCGACCGAGACCAGCAGGTCGCGCAATTCCTCGCGACGGTAGTAGTGCTGCACGGCGTGGGCGCGCCGGTGCCGCTCGACGAGGCCGGCGTCGGTGATCGCCTCGAGCGAGTCCACCGAGAAGATCATCTCGCCGCCCGGCTTGAGCAGGCGCAGCGCCGTCCGGATGACGCTCACGTGGTCGGGAATGTGTTCGATCACGCAGATGCTGAAGATGCGGTCGAAGGTGCCGTCCGCGAACCCCGCCGCCTCGATGGGGACGTCCAGGAAGTCCGCCCGGACACGCCCCGGCAGGTGGCGGGCGAACCAGCGCGCCCTGGCGATGAAGCCCGGGTCGACGTCCAGACCCGTGATGTGGCCGCAGCGCCGGCCCAGCAGCAGGGTGTGGTTGCCCGTGCCGCAGCCGATGTCCAGGACCCGTTCGTCGCCGCACCAGGCGAGGCCGCGGGTGAGTTCGGCGAACTCGTAGATCTTGAACGGGCTGTAGGTGAAATAGATGTGCGGGTAGAGGCGCAGCTTCAGCAGGAGCAGCCACAGCAGGTTCTTCAAGCGGCACCTCGGCGGTCGCTGGTGGTCGTCAGTTCTTGCGGCTGGCCCGGCGCAGGATCTCCCGTTCCTGCTCGGTGAGGCTGGCGAGCCCCTCGCGGGAGATCTTTTCCAGGAGGCGGTCGATCTCGTCGCGGGGCGCGGCGGGTCCCGATGCTGGCGGCGGCGCGTCGTCCAGGACGTGGAAGCGGCCGCGGGCCCGGTTGCGGCGACGCGAACGGGTGTACTTCCGCCACAGCCCATCGCCGACCTTGAGGTAGAGCACGCCGAACAGGATGCCCCCGAGGTGGGCGAGGTGCCCCACGCTCGACGGGGTCCGGGTCGCCAGCAGCTCAAAGATCCCCAGGCCGATCACGAACCACTTCACCTTGATCGGAATCAGGAACCACAGCAGGACGCGGCGCTCGGGGTAGAGCAGGCCGTAGGCGGTCAGGATGCCGTAGCCCGCGCCCGAGGCCCCGATCAGCGGGATCGCCGCGGTGGCCGGCTCGATGCGCGGCATCAGCAGCACGTAGACCAGGCCCGCGCCGACCCCGGTGAACAGGTAGTAGCGCAGGAAGGCTCGCTTGCCCCACTGGGTGTCGATTTCCGAACCGAACATCCAGAGCAGGAACATGTTGAAGAAGATGTGCCAGAAGTTCTGGTGCAGGAACATGTAGGTCACGAACTGCCAGATGTACCCGCGGTCCAGGGCCTGGCGGGGCACGAGTCCGAAGAGCTGATCGAAGGCGTAGCGGGTCTCGCCGTCGCCCAGGAGCATGCGCAGCACGAACACCGTGATGTTGACGGCGAGCAGGGCGCGGACCGTGGGGGTCAGCGCGGGGCCGAAGCTGAAACCGATCGACTGTCCCGAACCGTAGGATCGCACTTGTAGATCTCCCTTGGTCGCTGGCCGGCACCCAAACTACAACATCGGGGGCGCTCTGGCACGGGAAATGACCGCCGGTACGAGCCGGAAAAGGAACAGGGCGGGAACTCGCGTCCCCGCCCTGCGCTTTCGCGGCACGGTGCCCGCTAGCGGAAGATGGCGTCCATCGCCCTGGCCGCCTCGGGGCTCAGGCCCGGGGCCGCCTTCTCGTCGATGGGGATCCCGTAGGTCGGGTCCCAGGTCAGGTTCGCCAGGTTGACGCTCGGGATCGAGGTGTCCAGCGCCTCGTTGATCGTGGCGATCATGCCGTTGGCGACGAAACCGTAGCCGCGGTTGTTCGGGTGGATGCCGTCGAGGGAGAAGTAGGTCGTCGCCGCGGCGATGGCCGCCCCGTACTGCGCCTCCAGCGCCAGGAAGTGCGTGGCCTGGCCGGCGGTCAGGCCCGCCAGGGCGGCGTGCGCGTCGTACAAGTAGACGTGGTCGCGCTCGTCCACGGCCGTGGCGATGGCCGCGTTGAATCCCGTGACCGCGTCCTGCACGACCGCCGTCTCGGTGACGTCCAAGGTGTACTCCTCGGGCAGGGGCAGGCCGGCCATACCCTCATCGGCGAGGTAGCTCAGGGTCGGGAAGCGGACGTAGACCGCGTCGGCTTCGGTGAACAGGTTGGCGTCAGGGAGCGTCTCGGGTCCCGGCAAGCCGGCCATGGCCCGGAACAGCGCCTTGGGCATGAAGTAGGGCGTGCTGGCGATGTCCGGCACGTTGGCCGTGATGATCACCGGCGTGAAACCGGTGCGGGCGAACACCGTGTCGGTGACGCGGTCGAGCAGCGCCTCGTACATCGCGGCGAAGGCCGTCGGCGGCGTCACGTTGACGCCCAGGACCGGCTCGCCGCTGGTGGCGCCGCCGAGGGCGTCGTTGTTGCCCAGCCAGCAGGTGACCAGGGTCGGCCCCAGCGACGCGGCCTGGTCGCACATGACCACGCCGCCGAAGACGCTGTTGCGCAGGATGAAGTCGAAGTACGAGTTGCCCGGCGACTGGCTGTTGGCCGAGCTGGTGGCGTTCATGCCGTCCCACAGCGTCGCGCCCGGCACGCCCAGGTTCTGGTAGGCCACCGGCCACCGGGCGGCCAGCAGCAGCGTGCTCTGCACGTCCGCCAGCGGCGTCCGGCCGGCCAGCGAGAGGCTGGCGCCGTCGAAGCGCAGCACGCCGGCCGCGTAGCCCTCGCCGGCGTCGGAGCTGCCGATGCCCGGCATCGCGATCAGCGGCTGCATGAACGAGCCCGCCGGGTAGCCCAGCGCCGAGGCGATGAGCTGCGGGTAGGAGTTGACCTGGCCGTTCATCACCAGCCCGCCGTCCATGAAACCGGCGGTCAGGCTGTTGCCGATGGCCACGTAGTTGGAGAAGATCGCCTCGCCGGTCGGCTGCTCGTAGGTCAGCTCCACCGGCGCGGGTGTCTCGACGCTGCAGCCCGCGGCCAGGAGGGCCAGCAGGGCGACGGCGGTCGCCAGGGTCGTCGCCAGGGTCTTGGTGTGCTTGTTCATCGCGGTCCTCCTTTCCTAGAAGCGGTAGCCGACGCCGACGCCGAAGATGTGGGCGTAGGAGTCGTAGCTGCCGGCGGGGTTGAATTCGGTCTCGAACGACTGCTGCACGCCGCCTTCGACGTTGCTGCGCTCGTCGAAGTTCACGCCCATGTAGGTGCCGGTCAGCGTGATGCGCTCGGTGGCGCGCAGCTGCAGGCCGGCGGAGTAGTCGTTGCGGTTGGCGTCGGGCAGCAGCGGGCTGATCGAGCCCACCGGCTGCGGGCTCTCGTCGCGCACGTAGCCGGCCATGGCCAGCAGCTTCGGCGTGACCTGGTACTGGGCGCCGAAGCGCAGCTGCAGGACGTCCTTGTAGTCCTCGCGGATCGTCTGGTCGAGCGGGTTGGTCTCAAAGTCCAGGACCAGGGCGTCGAAGTAGCTCCAGCCGAAGTGGACGGCGTCGAACTCGAGGCGGGCCTTCTCGGTGACCTGGCAGGCCACGCCCACCGCCAGCATGTGCGGCAGCTTCAGGTCGGTGACGCCGTCGTGCTTCGCCCCGCCCAGCGCCGCGATCTGGGCGTCGATGGTGGCGGTGAGTGCGGCGGGCGCAACATTGGTCAGGGTCAGCTCGCCGTTGCGGACTTCCATCTTCTTCTGATGGTGGTACATCACGCCGAAGGTGACCTTGGGGCTGGCCTTGACCATCAGGCCCATCATGGGCGTCACGTTGATCCGGCTGGTGCCCTCGATCTTCGCGTCCAGCACGTCGACGTAGGGGTCGGCCGTGGGGTCGGTGCCGAAATGGACCGCCGAACGCTTGTTCAGCTGGATTTCGGTGTGCGCGATGTCCAGGCCGAACGCGATGCCGACCGTCTCCTCGACCTTCCAGCTCAGCACCGGGGTGACGTAGACGGTCGCGAGGTCGACGTCGTAGCTCGTGCGCCGCCCGACCCACGCCTCGGGATCCGCCCACTCGACGCCCAGGCCGAAGGGCGCGGACAGGCCGACGCCGTAGGTCAGGTCGCCCACGTTGCGGTACCAGTAGGCCCCCGGGATGGGGAAGGACTGGTCGACCGTCTTGCCGGTGGCGTGGCTGCCGTCGGGGCGGATTGCGCCGGTGAATTCCGACGACGGGATGACCGGCATGAGGTTGAGGTCCACGGCCATCCCGTCCAGGAAGGCCAGGCCCGCGGGGTTGTAGAAGATGGCCGAGCCGTCGTCCGCCGTGGCGGTGAACGCGCCGCCCAGGGCGGTGGCCCGGGCGCCGGCCTCGTAGATGTTGAAGCCGCCTGCCGCGGCCGTGCCGGCCAGCAGCAGGGTCGCCGCGCCGGCGAGCAGGATCGCCGCTCGGGTCCTTGTCATCGCGCCTCCTTCATGTGCAGGGGGGGCGCCTCGCGCCCCGGTTGACGGGCGTCCGCGACGCCACGCTGACACTCGGCATGGGGATGCAACCTACCACACGTTTGCGCAGCATTGAAATCGTGTTTTCCAGTGCCGACGCAATGTCCGGATCTCGATGAGTAATTGTTATCTTATGATAAAAGTGATACTAGCCATGAAATTGTCGCTGCCTCATCTCCCTGCTGTTCTTTAACTTGGGTCTGCACAACGAGCGGTGACAGGGGTGTCTTGAAGGCCCTGTAGCCAGGATGGCGGAAGGGCCGGAAAGCCAAGCGCTCCGGGCACACGATGTGCCCGGAGCGCGTCCCCTGTCACCGCTCGTTGTGCTACTCCCAGCGACGGAAACGGTCGCTCAAGTAAGAGGCCACGATCAGGACCAGCATCAGCAGGGTCCCGATGTAGACCCAGTTCGGCACCGCGATGGCGTCGCCCTGCGCGTAGCTGTGCAGCCCCGACAGGAAGTAGTTCACGCCGAAGTAGGTCATCACCACCGAGGCGATCCCCGCGAAGCCGCCGGTGGCCAGCACCCAGGGCCGGTTCATGGCCGGGATCCAGCGGAAGTGCAGCACCGTGGCGTAGACCAGGATCGTCACCAACGACCAGGTCTCCTTCGGGTCCCAGCCCCAGTAGCGGCCCCAGGACTCGTTGGCCCAGACGCCGCCCAGCAGCGTGCCGATGCTCAGCAGGCCCACGCCGGTCACCAGCACGCGGAACAGCAGGCGGTCCAGCTTGAGGATGGCCTCGCGCACGTGCGGGCGGCGCGGGCTCTTCTGCAGGAACAGGATCAGGTTCAGGCCGCCCAGCAGCGAACCAAGTCCCAGGAAGCCGTAGCTGCCGGTGATGATCGTGACGTGGATGTTCAGCCAGTAGGAGGCGAGCACCGGCACCAGCGGCCCGATGGCCGGGTCGAAGGTCGAGAGCATGGCCACCGCGAGGATCACCATGGTCAGCAGCGCGGAGATGCCCGCCGACGAGCCGCGCCGGTCGCGCAGTTCGAAGATCAGGCCGGCGATCGCGGTCGCCAGCGCAATGAAGATGAGCGACTCGTAGCCGTTGCTCAGGGGCGCGCGGCCCGAGGCGACCCAGCGCAGGACGTAAGCCGCGAAATGGAAGAGCAGCGAGCCCACGAACAGCGCCATGCCCACCAGGTAGAGGGGGTGGCGAAGGGGGTAGGGCTCGCCGCCGCGTCGCGCCAGGCTCCAGAAGAACGCGAACAGCAGCAAGACGAAGGCTGCCAGGTAGGGCATCGTCACGTTGCGGAAGGGGTGGGCCTTGTTCAGCCACAGTTCCGCCTTCAACGCGCCGTCGCTCGGCAGCACGGCGGCCCCGAACTGGTGCTGCAGCGCGGAGGTCGCCTCCAGCCCGGCGCGGATGCGCTGCTGGTCGCCGGACCGCAGGCCCGACAGCAGGCGGTCCATGGCATCGCGGCTGCGGTCGGCCCACTCGGATCCCGGCTGCTCGAGCAGCCCGTTGAAATCGGTCCAGGTGTGGGCCGGATCGCCGGCGACGGGGTAGAGGCGCAGGCTGCCGCCGTTGAGCACGTCCCAGAAGATGTTGAAGCGCTCGTCGAACAGCAGCAGCTGGCGCTGCAGCTTGGTGCGATCGCGATCCGGTGTGCGCAGGGCCTCGCGCACCGGTTCGGCCAGGACGTACTGGTTGCCGTTCAGCAGGCTGCTGGCGCTGACCCAGCGCGTCTCCGCCGAGACGCCCAGCAGCTTCTTCAGCCCGGGGAAGCGCACGGCCAGCACGGGGTAGTCGAACCAGAACTCGGGATTGGTCAGCCAGGACATGTAGAGGTCCATGGGCTCCCAACCCTCGAAGCTCTCCCGCTTGGTGATCTTCATCGAGATTTCGCGGGCCTGGGTGTCCAGGGGCTTCATGCGCCCGCGGAAGTCCTGCATGGCCAGCGACTCGCACAGGGCGCGGTTGTCGTCGCCGAGGAAGTTCAGCTGCGGCGGCCCGGCCGGGGCGTGGTCGTGCTCGTGCTCGTGGTCGTGTTCTTGTGTCTGGCCGACGGCGGGAACCGCCCAGGCCAGGGCGAGCAGGGCGGCGAACAGGGCGAGGTGACGCCGGGTCATCGCGTCCTCCTGGTGTCGTCGGCTTCGGTTTTCACGGGCCAGATGAGGTCCCGGGCGAAGATCAGCACGAATCCCAGCGAGATCAGGATGTAGCCGAGGTAGGTCGGCCACTTGCCGGGGTCGTAGTTCACCGACAGCACGGTGCCCTTCTCGTCCGTGTCGTACGAGGACTGGAAGTGCTTGCGGCCGCGGTGGGTCAGGGGGTGGTTCATGTAGATGCGCACCGGGCGGCCGCTGATCCCCTGCTCCTGGTCGATGAGCCGCACGTGGCTCTCGTAGCTGGCGGGGTTGCGGCTGCCGGGGTAGTTCACCAGCAGGAAGTCGTCGAGGTGCAGGCTGTAGGGCAGGGGCAGCTTGATCGAGCCCAGCACGACGCGCGCCGCCCGGCCGCCCAGATCGATCTGCTCGCCGCGGCCGTCGTCCTTGAACACCACGGTCTCGGTGGCGACGCCCTGGGGACCGGAGACTGCGATGCGCGCGGCTGCGGGATCGTGCTCGTCCTCGCTCGGGGCCGGCTTCAACTGGATGTGGGGGAGGTTCTGCTGGATCACGAACTGGAAGCCGTCGTCCACGATGCGGTAGAGCACGAGTTCCTCGACCGGGAAGGCCTCCCCGGCGGGCAACTCGGCCTCGATCTCGCCGCTGGCCATGTCCATCCTCTGCATGGGCAGCGACGCGCGCGCGGTGACGGCGCCATCGGCGGCGCGGGCGAAGGTCAGCCCGCGGTCGAAGGCGTAGAGCAGGTCCAACTCGGGGAAGGCGTCCTTGCCGCCGTCATCGCCCATGGCGAAGTCCGGGTGCAGGGCGAACAGCAGGCGCTCGCCCGCGCGGCCCTGGGGGTCGGTGATCGCGACGCGGATCACGGGGTTGGTCATGGCGCCCTGGAAGTTCGTCCCCCCGCCCACCTGGAACTCGGACTGGAACTCGGTGATCGTGAAGCGCCAGCCGGCGTGGGTGAACGCGGCCGGCAGCGTGTCGGGAACGTCGAAGTCGGCGCTGCCGCCGCCGGCCCGCACGCGCAGGCGGCCCCAGCGGGTGTCGCCGCCGTCGCCGGACCCGAACGCGCCTTCGACCAGGCGCAGGGTGATGCCGCGGACCGGCTGCGGTTCGCCCGCCACGAGGACCAGCGCCTCGGGTCCCGTCTCGCCCACGGTCGTCAGCTTGAGTGCGGCGGGCCCGCTGTCGGCGGACTGGTAGGTGAGGGCGTAGTGGGGCCAGTACTCCAGGACCGAGAGGCGGTACTTCTGGCCGCCGAGCTTGACCGTGTGCGCGATGCTCTGCTTGCCGGGCGCGTACATCTGGACCGGGAACGACGCCGTTTCGCCGCCGCTCTCGAGCTGCAGGTGCGTCTCGCGCGACCAGACGAAGTCGGTCGCGGTGCCCTCGCGGATCGGCATGATGCCCTCGTGCCCGAAATACCGGGTGATGCCCGCGCTGATCAGGATCCAGATCATCGCGACGTGCACGAGCACGAAGCCGGTCTGGCGCGGCCGGTAAGGCAGGTTCTTGAACAGCAGCAGCAGCAGGTTCAGGCAGAGCAGGGCGAGCACCAGCTCGAACCAGCGGGTGCCGTAGACCATGTCCCGGGCGCCGATGGCTCCGTAGCTGGATTCCAGGAAGGTCGCCTTGCCGATGGCCACGGCGAAGATCACCAGCAGCGCGATGCTCAGCTTGAGCGAGGTCAGCGCGCGGATGAGCGGGAACTGGAAAAAGCGGGTCACGGTCACCGTCCGGGTTGGAGGGTGCGGCCGACGCGGCCGCCGTGAAGGCGCGAACGAAAAGACCAGGCCGTGAACAGAAAGACCGGAGCGCGAACGAACGTTCCGGTGCCGTCGGGCGGCGTCGGACATGATAACTGCCGTTGGGACCGGGAACAAGCAACACCAAGGGGATCAGTCGGGTTTCCTGCCTTGACCGTCGATCTCTAAATGATTATCAATTGGTATGGAATACGCCCGCACCGGAGGTCGACCGTGTTCAAACTCGAAACCCGCTACGCGCTGCACGCCGCCGTCGTCCTCGCCGAACACGACACCCTGGTGCCCAACGCCAAGCTCGCCGAGCGCCTCGGCGTGTCCCTGCCGATGGTGGCCAAGATCATGAACCGCCTCGTCCAGGCGGACGTCGCGGTGAGCCGTCCCGGTCCCGGCGGCGGTTACGCGCTGGCCCGCCCGGCCGGGCAGATCCGCCTGGTCGAGGTTGTCGCCCCCACCGAAGGCTCCGCTTGGGGCCATACCTGCCTGCTCGGCTTGGCGGCCTGCGACGACGCCAACCCCTGCGCCCTGCACGGGGCCTGGGGCCGGCTGCGCGACCATATCCAGATCATGCTGCGCGAGCGCACGGTGGCCGAGATGGCCGCCGGTGTCGTGGACCTCGACCTGAAGGTGGTGCCGGGCGATGCTTCCCCGACTTGAGGGCGATCCCGCCGTCGCGCGCCGCGCGCGCTCCCGGATGGTGCTGCGCGGCCGGTCGCGCCGCCCCTACCTGCCGCGCACCGGCGTGCAGCTGCTGACCCTGCTGGTGATCGTCGTCATCGGCGCGCAGTTCGCGCACTGGGTCGCGAACCTCGAAGCGGGCCGGATCGCCGGCGTGCGGCCGCCCGGCGTCGAGGGTTTCCTGCCCATCTCGGCCCTGCTGAGCCTGCGCCAGTGGCTCTCGGGCGGCGGCTTCTCCATGGTCCACCCCGCGGGGCTGGTGCTGCTCGGCCTGATCTGCCTGTCGGCGCTCCTGCTGAAGAAGTCCTTCTGCTCCTGGCTGTGCCCCGTGGGCACGATCAGCGAGGCCCTGGCGCGCATCTCCCACCTCGTCCTGCGGCGGCGGGTCAAGCTGCCGCGCCGGCTGGACCTGGGCTTGATGGGCCTCAAGTACGTCCTGATCGCGTACTTCCTGTTCGCCGTGTTCCTGCAGATGACGCTGGCGTCGGTGGCGCTGTTCATCGACTCGCCCTACAACCGGATCGCCGACATCAAGATGCTGCACTTCTTCACGCGGATGTCGCCGGTCACCGTCCGGGTGCTCGGCGCGCTGGTCCTGCTGTCGGTCGTGGTGCCGTACTTCTGGTGCCGGTACCTCTGCCCCTACGGGGCGCTGCTCGGCGTGCTGTCCCGGTTCTCGCCGCTGAAGGTCGTGCGCTCGGCGCCGGACTGCACCAACTGCGGGCGGTGCGCCGCCGTCTGCCCCTCCTACCTCGCGGTGGACCTCGGCCGCACGGTCACCTCGCCCGAGTGCACCGGCTGCCTCGATTGCGTGACCAGCTGCCCCGCGCCCGGCGCGCTGGAAGTGCGGGGACCGGCCCCGTGGCGTCGCCGGGTGCGACCCGCGGTCTTCGCCGCGGCGGTCCTGCTGGTGTTCTTCGGGGGGATCGGCGCGGCGAAGCTGGCCGGACGCTGGCGCTCGGACATCACCGACCAGGAGTACCTGCGCAGGGTGCAGGAGATCGACTCGCCCAAGTACCATCACGCCCGCGGCCAGGTGCCCGCCTACGGGGTCGAGGACTGACTACCAGTACTTCTCGACGAAGATGCTGCCGGGCTGTTTGCGGGTGTGCTCGCGGAATCCCTTCTCCGCCAACATCTCCAGCATGCGCATGATCATGTCAGGGTTGCCGCACAGGAACACGCTGACCCTCGCCGGGTCCAGCGGCGCGCCGAGGATCATCTCGGCCGTGTCGTCCTCGAAGAAGGCGGTCACGCGGCCGGTCATGCCGGCCCACTCGTCGGTCTCGTCGTCGGGATTGCTGAGCGCCGGCACGTAGGTGAAGTTGTCGTGGTGGGAGGCGAGGGATTCCATGTCGCCGCGGTAGCCCAGGTCCCAGCTGTGGCGCGCGCCGTGGAAGACGACGGTGCGGTGGCCGGCGTGGAAGGCGTAGTTCGAACGCAGCATCGAGACGTAGGGCGCCAGGCCGGTGCCCGTCGCGACGAAGATCACGTCGTTGCCGGCCGGCACGTCGGACAGCGTGAACATCCCCACGATGCGGTCGCCCACGAACACCCGGTCGCCCTCCTGCAGCGCGTAGAGGCGCGGCGTCAGGGCGCCGCCGGAGACGAAGGCGACGTAGAACTCCAGGAAATCCTTCTCGACGCTGCCCGAGGCGATGGAATAGGCGCGACGGATCAGCTTGTCCGGATCGGCCGGCGGGTCCTCGGGATCGGCGAACGGGACGCGCGGCGCGGAGCCCGGCAGGCCGAGCACGGCGTACTGGCCCGCCTTGAAGTCCGGCACGCCGGCGTCGGGCCGCACGCGGATGATGAACAGGCCGTGGGTGACCTCGCTGCGTTGGATCACGGTCGCATTGACGACGAGCGGCATGTCGACTCCTGCTGGCTTCGGGACGGCCGAGGCGGACCAGCGCCGCGGTGGCGCCGCTCCATGATAGGGACTTTGCCTCTCCAGGCAAGCCGGACCTCCCGGCTTCTCGCCGCGACTTCGGCTTGGGGACCCGCCCGCACCGGCAGGGTCGTGCACGGATTCCTTCTCCCATAATCTTGACAAAAAGAGATTTGTATTTAGGCTGTGGGGGCGCGAACCGGTACCACTCACGGAAAGTGCTGTCAGTCATGAAGATATCAAAAGCGGAAGACCAGTCCTTGCGCCTGGTGACCTGCTTGGCCCGCGCCGACGGGCAGCTGACCCTGGCCGACCTCGCGGCGCGGGAGCACCTGCCGGAGCCGACGGTCGCCAAGCTGTTGGCCCGCCTGCGGCGGGGCGACGTGGTCGTGGCCGCCCGCGGCCGGCACGGCGGCTACGATCTGGCGCGTCCCGCGGCGCAGATCAGCGTGGCGGCCGTGCTGAAGGCGCTCGGGCGCCCGTTGCTGGACGGCGGCGCCTGCACGCCGGCCCGGCCGAACGACCCCCGTTGCCCCCACCTCGGGGACTGCGGCGTGCGCTCGGTGTGGCGGCATCTCGAGGCGAGGGTCTCGCACGTGTTGGAAGAAACCAGTATGGCGGATCTGTGCCGCACGGAGCAGCAGGTGACCCGCCAGATGACGACGCTG
This sequence comes from bacterium, assembly GCA_031441465.1. Lineage (GTDB taxonomy): Bacteria > Krumholzibacteriota > Krumholzibacteriia > LZORAL124-64-63 > LZORAL124-64-63 > PNOJ01. The sequence continues at coordinate 48,502 of JANOEP010000035.1, forward strand.
TGGCCGGAAATATCGGAACACCCGGACGCCGGGCGCGGGGTCGGATCCCCGCTGCCGGCGCTGGCCGCCTGCGCGGCCGAGAGGAGCTGACGACGATGAATAGCAACGGCGACGCGGTCTTTTCCTGCCGCGACCTGCGGGTCTTCGTGGGGGACAAGGAGATCGTCAAGGGCGTGGACCTCGAGGTCCGCGCCGGCGAGAAGCACGCCCTGATGGGACCGAACGGTTCGGGCAAGTCCACCCTGGCGTGCGCGCTGATGGGGCACCCCAGCTACCGCGTCGAGGGGGAGATCCGCCTGGGCGGCGAGCGGATCGACCACCTGCCCCCGCACGAGCGGGCCCGCCGCGGCATGTTCCTGGGCTTCCAGTACCCCGTCGCGGTGCCCGGGGTCTCGGTGGCGAACTTCCTGCGCGCGGCCGTCTCGGCCCGCCGGGGCGCCGACGTGCCCGTGCGCGAGTTCCGCCAGCAGATGCAGGCGGCCTTCGCCGAACTGCAGGTGCCGAAGGACTTCATGTCCCGCTACCTGAACGACGGCTTCAGCGGCGGCGAGAAGAAGCGGCTGGAGATCCTGCAGATGCTGATGCTGGAGCCGACCTTCGCGCTGCTGGACGAGACCGACTCGGGCCTGGACATCGACGCCCTGAAGGTCGTCGCCGAGGGCGTCAACAAGGCGGCCGGCCCCGCGACCGGCGTGCTGATGGTCACGCACTACCAGCGCATCCTGAACTACATGAAGCCCGACCGGGTGCACGTCTTCATGGACGGGCGCATCGTGCGCGTCGGCGGCCCGGAACTGGCCCACGAACTCGAGGCCCGCGGCTACGACTGGATCGCCAAAGAGGTCGGCCTGGAACCCGAAGTCGGCCTCGCGCCCGAAGCCGGCGTCGCCGAAGGGAGCCGCACATGAACGTCGACACCCAGCACCGGATCGCCGACATCAACCAGAACTACGCCGAGCGCTACGGCTTCCACGACCCGGAGGACTACTTCCTCAAGGCGCCGAAGGGGATCAGCCACGAACTCGTGGAGATGATCTCGCGCAAGAAGAACGAGCCGCAGTGGATGAGCGACATCCGCCACCAGGCGCTCGACATCTTCCTGGCGAAGCCGATGCCGACGTGGGGCGACAACGCCATGCTCGGCGAGATCGACTTCGCCAACATCCACTACTACATCAAGCCCAAGGGCGAGCAGACCTCCGACTGGAACGAGGTCCCGGAGCAGATCAAGAAGACCTTCGACCGCCTCGGCATCCCCGAGGCCGAGCGCAAGTTCCTGGCCGGGGTCACCGCGCAGTACGAGAGCGAGGTCGTCTACCACTCGATCCGCGCCGACCTGGAAAAGCTCGGCGTGCTCTTCATGGACATGGACTCGGGCCTGCGCGAGCACCCCGAGGTCGTCCGCAAGTACTTCGGCACCGTGATCCCGACGCGCGACAACAAGTTTTCCGCGTTGAACACTGCGGCCTGGTCGGGCGGGTCGTTCATCTACGTGCCCAAGGGCGTCAAGGTGGACGTGCCGCTGCAGGCCTACTTCCGCATCAACGCCGAGAACATGGGCCAGTTCGAGCGCACCCTGATCATCGCCGACGAGGGCTCGAGCGTGCACTACATCGAGGGCTGCACCGCACCGACCTACTCGTCGGACTCGCTGCACTCGGCCGTGGTGGAGCTGATCGCCATGAAGGGCGCCCGCATCCGCTACACGACTATCCAGAACTGGTCGACCAACGTCTTCAACCTGGTGACCAAGCGGGCCCACGCCCACGAGGACGCCGTAGTGGAGTGGGTCGACGGGAACCTGGGCAGCAAGCTGACGATGAAGTACCCGGCCATCGTGCTCAAGGGCGAGCGGGCCCACGGCGAGGTGCTGTCGATCGCCTTCGCCGGCCACGGCCAGCACCAGGACGCCGGGGCCAAGATGATCCACGCGGCGCCCAACACCACGTCGCGCATCGTGAGCAAGAGCATCAGCAAGGACGACGGACGCTCTTCGTACCGCGGCCTGGTGAAGATCGCCAAGGGCGCCCACGGCTGCCGGACGAGCGTCGAGTGCGATGCCCTGCTCATCGGGGAGCACGCCCGCTCGGACACCTACCCGACGATGGACATCGCCGAGAGCGACGTGAACGTCGAGCACGAGGCCCGCGTCTCGAAGGTGGGCGAGGAGCAGCTCTTCTACCTGCAGAGCCGCGGGCTCGACCAGGACAAGGCGCGCCTGATGATCGTCAACGGCTTCATCGAGCCCTTCGTCAAGGAGCTGCCCATGGAGTACGCGGTCGAGCTGAACCGGCTCATCGAGCTGGAGATGGAGGGATCCGTTGGCTAGCACCGAGCACGGCGCAGCTCCGGCCGTCCGACGACCGGGTCTGACCGTCGAAGACATCGCCGCCATCTCGACCCTGATGGGGGAGAGCCCCGCCCTGTACGCGAGCCGCCGCGCCGCGGCGGACCGCTACGCGACCGTCGCGGACCCGGACCGGGTGACGCACCTGTGGCGCTTCACCGACCCGGGCCTGCTGTTGCCGGCGGACGTCACGGCGCGGGCCGCCGTCGCGCCGCACGAGGCGCCGCACACCGCGGGCGCCGCCGCCCGCGTGCTGATGCTCGCCGGGCTGCGGCCGCTGATCGCGGTCGACCTGCGGGCGCTCGCCGTCGGGCTGGTCGTCAAACCCCTGGCCGAGGCCGACGAGGAACTGGCGAATCTGGGCGACCGTCGCGGCGCCGCGGGCCGGGATCCCGAGGAGGGCCTGTTCCAGGCGCTCAACGGCGCGGCCTGGAACACCGGCCTCTACGTGGGCGTGCCGCGCGGCGTGATCCTGACCGACCCCGTGCACGTGGTGGTCGACGCGGCCGGCGGGTCGGTGCTGCCGCGCCTGGTGGTCGACCTGGGCGAAGGGGCGCAGGCCGTCGTCGTCGAGGAGCACACCGGCGGCGACGCCGGCTCGCGCGTCGTCGCGGCGAGCGAGCTGCACGCCGGCGCCGGCTCCCGCCTGCGCCACGTCCTGGTCCAGACCTGGCAGGAGGGCGTCTGCGGGCACCTGACCGCCCGCACCCGGGCCGGCCGCGATGCCGACGTGCTGACCGTCTTCGCCTCCTTCGGCGGCGAGCGCAGCAAGGTCGAGCTGGCGACAGACCTGGCCGGCGAAGGCGCGCGCAGCGAGATGATCGGCGTCGTCATGGGCGCCGGCCGCCAGCGCTTCGACCACCACACGCGCCACCGCCACCTGGCCGGGCGCACCTGGAGCAACATCGACTTCAAAGCCGTCGCCGACGCCTCGGCCCGCAGCAGCTACACCGGGCTGATCCGCATCGAGCAGGACGCGCGCGGCAGCGAGGCCTACCAGGAGAACCGCAACCTCCTGCTGTCGGGCAGCAGCCGCGCCGACTCGATCCCCGAACTGGAAATCCTCAACCAGGACGTCAGCTGCAGCCACGGCGCCACCGTCGCGCCGGTGGATCCCGGGCAGGTCTTCTACCTGCAGAGCCGCGGCCTGGACCCGGACGAGGCCCTGCGCCTGGTCGTGCGCGGCTTCCTCGAGAAGACGCTGAGCAGCCTGCCCGAAGACCTGCGCGAGCGCCTCGAAGGGCTGGTCGGGACGCGTTTGGCGGCCCTGCAAGGGAGGGCGTCGTGAAAGCCGGCGAGCGGTCGTTGAGCGCCCCGGCCGGCGTCGTCCCCTGTGCGGGACAGAGCGAGGGTTGCGAGCGCTGCGGCGGGCTGGCCCGCGAACGCTTCCCGATCCTGCGCCGCGCGGTGCACGGTCTGCCGCTGGTCTACCTGGACAGTGCCGCGACCTCGCAGAAGCCCGAGCAGGTCATCGGCGCCGAAGCCCGTTATTACCGCGAGCACAACGCCAACGTCCACCGCGGCATGCACGCCCTGGCGGCCGAGGCCACCGACCTCTACGAACAGTGCCGCCGCCGCGTGGGCCGCTTCCTGGGCGTGACGCGCCCCGAGCAGGTGGTCACGCTGCGCGGCGCGACCGCGGCCCTGAACCTCGCGGCCGGCGGTCTGGCGCACCGGCTGCGCCCCGGCGACGAGATCCTCGTCACCGAGATGGAGCACCACGCCAACCTCGTGCCCTGGATCGCGCTGGCCCGGCGCGAGGGCCTCGTCCTGCGCCACCTCCCGGTCACCGACGGCGGCGAGCTGGATCTCGGGCGGCTGCCCGATCTGCTGACCGACCGCACTCGGGTGGTGGCGCTGGCCCACGTCTCGAACGTGCTGGGCACGATCAATCCCGTCGCCGAGATCGCGGCGGCCGCCCACCGCCGCGGCGCGCTGGTCGTGGTGGACGCGGCCCAGTCGGTCGGCCACCTGCCGGTGAACTTCGCCGCGCTGGGCGCCGACCTGCTGGCCTTCTCCGCGCACAAGTGCTACGGCCCGATGGGTCTGGGCTTCCTGGTCGGGACGCCCGAGGCGCTCGCCCAGCTGGAACCCGTGGAGTTCGGCGGCGAGATGATCGAGACCGTGACGATGGACACCGCCACCTGGGCCGCGGCGCCCTTGCGCTTCGAAGCGGGCACGCCCCACGTCGCGGCGACCGCCGCCTTCCCGGCGGCCCTGGACCTGATCGAGGAGTTCACGATCGAGCGCCTGCGCACGCACGAGATGTCGCTGACCGGTTACGCCTGGGATCGTCTGTCGGCGCTGGGCGGGTTGGTTCTTTACGGCCCGGCCGATCCCGCGGCGCGCGGCGGCCTGATCAGCTTCCACGACCCGAAGCTGCACGCTCACGACCTCGCTCAGCTGCTGGACGCCCGCGGCGTCGCGGTGCGCGCCGGCCACCACTGCGCCCAGCCGCTGCACCGGCGGCTGGGGGTCGCGGCCACGTCGCGCGCCTCCTTCGGGCTCTACAATTCCCACGACGACATCGACGCCCTGGTCGACGCCGTCCGCTACGCGAGGAGCGTGTTCGGCGCATGAGCACCGGGATGGACGATCTCTACCGCGAGGTGATCCTCGACCACCACCGCCGCCCGCGCGGCTCGCGGGCGCTCGCGCAGCCGGACGCCGAGGCCGCCGGCAAGAACCCCTCCTGCGGCGACGAGCTGACCCTGCAGCTCGCCTGCGACGGCGACCGCATCCGCGAGGCCTGCGTGGTCACCCGCGGCTGCGCCATCGCCACGGCCAGCGGTTCGATCCTGGCCGAACTCGTCGTCGGCCGCACCCTGGACGAAGCGCGCCGCCTCGCGGAGGCGTTCCGCGCGGTCCTGCACGAACCCGCCGGCGAGCTGCCCGACGATCTCGCGCCGGGGGATCTCGACGCCCTGATCGGCGTGCGGCAGTTCCCGATGCGGGTCAAGTGCGCCGTGCTGCCCTGGATCACGCTGACCGAAGCCGTCACCGCCCGCACCGAAGGCCGCGTCGCGGCCGAGACCACCACGGAGGCCTGAGATGAGCACGCCCACGCCCAACGCCGTCGTCGAGGCCCTACGCCCGGTCATGGACCCCGAGCTGAACCTGTCCATCGTGGATCTGGGGCTGTTACGCGGCGTGCAGGTCGAGGACGAGACGGGCGACGTGACCATCGAGCTGACCCTCACCAGCCCCATGTGCCCGATGGGCCCGCAGATCGTGGCCGCCACGCGCGGCGCCGGCCTGTCGGTGCCCGGGGTGCGCAACTGCCAGGTCGACCTGGTCTGGAGCCCGCCCTGGGACCCGCGCGCCGACGCCACCGAGGACGTCAAGGCCGAGCTGGGGATCTGGGACTAGCCCCTCACTCCACCCACTTCGTCACGAACACGTTCGTCTCCCGCGGCCCGCTGTGGTGGCGGTTGCTGCAGAAGACGAACGTCTCGCCGTCGGGCGCCCACATCGGGAAGCCGTCGAAGCCCTCCGCGTAGGTGACCCGCTCCAGGCCGGCGCCGTCGTCGCCGACCATCCACAGCTCGAACTCGCGGCCCTTCGGCTCGGGGTAGTTGCTGCTGAAGATGATGCGCCGGCCGTCGGGGTGGAAGAAGGGCCCGAACGAGGCGCTCTTCAGGTCGGTGACCTGCCGCTGGCCGGTGCCGTCGGCGTTCATGACCCAGATCTCCATGAGCGAGGGGCGCACCTTGTCCTGCGCCAGCAGGGCGCGGTAGTCGTCGAGCGCCGGTCCCGGCTCGGGATGCAGGCAGCGGTAGCAGATCTTCTTGCCGTCGGGGGAGAAGAAGGCGCCGCCGTCGTAGCCCGGGGTCGTGGTCAGCCGGCGCACATCGCCGCCGTCGAGGTCCATGGTGTAGATGTCCAGGTCGCCGTCGCGCACCGAAGTGAAGACCATGCGCTGGCCGTCGGGGGAGATGGTGGCTTCGGCGTCGTAGCCGGGGGTCGCGGTCAGGCGGGTCACGGCCCCGGTCGCGAGGTCCTGCTTGACGATGTCGTAGTCCCCGAAGACGCCCCAGACGTAGCCCTGGCTCATGTCGGGCGGCGTCGGGCAGCCGGAGCCGGCCAGGGACGTGGTGGCGTAGACGATCGAGCGGCCGTCGGCGGTGAAGTAGGCGCAGGTGGTGCGGCCCTCGCCCGAGGACAGCAGTTCCGGGTTCCCGCCGCCGGCCGGCATGACCATGATCTGGTCGCAGGCGTGCGGCGGCCGCGTGGTCTGGAAGATCAGCCGCTGCGAATCGTAGCTGAAGTAGGCCTCCGCGTTCTCGCCCCCGTCGGTCAGCATGGTCAGCAGCGAGAAGTGCCGCTCGCGCGGGTCGGGCAGGTGCACGCGGGGCAGGGGGCCGGCGGCGGCGGCCGTCGCCAGGGCGAGGGTGGCGAGCTGCGCGGCGGCGAGAGAGGAGACGGCGAGCGGGGCGAAGGGACGCATCGGATCCTCCGGTAGGCGCATGTAATTATAGGACTGTTCCGGTCGCAATCTAACATGGGGAGCCGTCGGCTCCAAGCCTCGCTTGTCGCCGACCGCCGGGCCCGTCCTGTCGGGAGGTCAATACTCGAGTCCGATCATCAGGGAGACCTGGGTGCGGTGGGGCTCATCGGCGAAGAAGCCGCGCAGGGCTTCGGCGGTCACCGACACGTTACCGGACGCCGTGTAGATGCCGGCCAGTCCGCACTGCCGACGAGGCGCTTCGGGCAACTCACCGGAGGACTCGAAGCGGGCGGCGACCTGCCAACGCGGGGTCAGCCGCACGGCCGCTTCCAGGTTCAGCGCCGAGGGTTCGACTTCTTCCTCGTGCAGGACGCCCGGCGCGAAGCCGGACAGGGCCCGGACGAACTCCAGTCGGCAGGACCAGGCGTCGCCTTCGAGAAAGCCGTACAAGCCGAGTCCGGCCACCGGACGCGTGGACGGGTCCGAGGCCGCGCCCACGGTTACTTCCCGCCGATCCGCGCGCAGCTCGCGCAGTTCCACGGATTCGCCCAGGTCACGGGTCCAGGAGACGCCCAGGCTCAGTCCCTCCCGCGGCTCGAAGCACGAGGACACGACGCAGTCGATCGCACCGGCCCCGGCGTGCTCTCCCTCCAGGACTCCCACTTCGAGGACACCCCAGGCGCCGGTGACGCCGATCACGAGGGATGCGTCGTCGGTCTCGGCGGCGACGGCCACCAGGGGATCCTCGACGAAATCGGATTCGAGCTGCCCGAAGGGCAGCACCATGCGCCCGAGCTCGGCGAATAATGGCCAGCGTCCGCCGCCGTCCGCGCGCAGCGCGGCGTCCTCGACCCGCAGACCCCTTCCGCTTTCCGTGTCGTACTTGAGGCCGACTTCGGCCGTCAGGTGGCCGCCGGACCAGTCGAGGTCGACCTCGTCGAAGGTGAACTCGTTCGTGGCAGTTCCAGCCTGCCGTTCGCCGGCCAGTTCCAGTTCGGCGCCGATCGTCAGGCCCCAGGGAAGATGCGCGCCGTGGTCCGTTTCGTCCTCGTCCCCTGCATCCGGATCGGCGGGGGTCGCCTCATGGACGGCCCACGCCCGACTCGCAGCGGCGTGCGACGCCGTGACCGGGAACCGGACGAGCGTCGCAACGACGGCGAGGATGATGAAACCGGCCGAGGAGGGCCACGGTCTTCCGGGGGACCCGAGCCCGGCAACCGGGCGTCTCATGGCGACACGCGGCCGCTCATGCCGGCCCCGCAGGCGTCTTCGGCGCCGAAAGCGTGATGGAGAAGTCGCCCCCGGCCTCGGTGGTGACGCGGACGGCGAGGCCGAGGGTCGCGGCCGTCCTCCCGATGAGGGCCAGCCCGAGCCCGCAGTGCAGACCCGTGTCGCCGCGTGCGGCGTCGCCCCGCACGAAGCGCTCGAAGAGCGCGGGCACCACGTCCTGCGCCACCCGGCTGCCGCTGTTGGTCACCCGCAAGCCGGGCATTTCGTCCTCCGGCGTCGGTTCGATCCTGACGTACCCGTTCTCGTCCGCATGCTCGATGGCGTTCGCCAGGATGTTGCGGACCACGGTCTCCAGCAGCGCGGGGTCGGATCGCAGGGGCAGCGAGATCGGCAGGCATTCGCGGAGCTTCAGGCCGCGCGCACGGGCGATCCCGGACAGCGAACCCAGGATCTCTCGCGTCATCCCGGCAAGATCGACCTCCCTGCACTCGACCGGCAACTGTCCGGATTCCAACCGGCACAGGAGCAGGAGGGTCTGCACCATGTCCTGCATGCGGGCCACGATCGTCAGCGATTCCTCCAGCGTTCGCCGGTAACCGGCGGCCTCGCGGGGTCGCGACAGCTCGACTTCCAGGCTCGTGCGCAGTCCGGACAGGGGGGTCCTCAGCTCGTGGGCGATGTCGGCGCTGAACGTGCGCTCGCGCCGGAAGGCGCCGTCCAGCCGCGCCATCAGCTCGTTCAGGCGGGCCACCACGGCCACGATCTCCAGGGGCGTGTCCGGCAGGTCGATCCGGCCGGTGAGGCAGGCCGCGTCCAGTGCCGCGATCTCCCGGGCCAGGAGGTCCAGTGGTCTCAGGCCTCGTCGCACCTCGGATCTCAGGACCAGGAGCACGGCCAGCGCAGTGGCCAGGCCCACGACCAGCAGAAGGCCCCGCAGCCGGACGAGGGTGGCGTCGATCCCGGAGGTGTCCCTGGCCAGCACGAGCGTGATGCGGGGAATATCGGGGGTCGGCGTCAGGTGCGTCCCGCTCGCGTCCTCGGGTTCGTCCTCCTCGATGTCGAGCCGCGGCGCGAACTCCAGTTGGACGACGCGCACGCGCTGTCCGTCCGCCAGCGTCAGCGAACGCTCGAGGGGGTCGTCGCGGGTCCCCGCCAGGGGGGCGAGCCCGCGTCGGTCCGCCCGCTTCGACGCGAAGAGGAGCGAGCCGTCGCTTTGCCAGAGCAGCAGGTGGCTAGGCTCCCGCTCGCGGCCGAACTCCCGCATGTCGTATTCAGCGAAGTCGACCTCGAGACCCTTGGTGGTGAGCGCCAGAGTCGAGGCGAGCAGGCGCGACTTGTCCTCCAGCGAACGGTCCAGTTCCTGCAGCAGGACGCGCCGGGCGCCGGCGTCGACGATGACGCCCGCTGCACCGAGGATCAGCAGCACCCCGGCGGCGCTGCCCAGGAGCATGGCCCTGCGGATGGAGCGCATCTATTCCTCCCCGTCGAGAACGTAGCCCAGTCCGCGTCGGGTGCGGATGAGGCGCGGTTCGCCCGCCAGTTCCAGCTTCCGGCGCAGGTAGCCGACGTAGACGTCCACGACGTTGCTGCCGTGCTCCGATTCGAAATCGTAGATGGACTCCCAGATCTCGTCGCGGGTCACCACGTGCCCCGCGCGGTGCGCCAGGAACTCCAGGATGCTGTACTCGCGGGCGGTGAGCTCGACGTCCCTGCTCCCCCGCCGGACCCGGCGGGCGGCGGTGTCGATCTCCAGGTCGGCGATGCGGATCGTCGGCGACGACTTGTCGTAGCCCCGCCGGACCAGGACCCGCACGCGCGCCAGCAGTTCCTCGAAGGCGAAGGGTTTCACGAGGTAGTCGTCGGCGCCGAGGTCGAGGCCGCCGACGCGGTCCGTGACCGAGTCCTTCGCCGTGAGCAGGAGCACGCGGTCCGGGCGTCGTTTCGCCCGCAGGCTCCGCAGCAGTGTCAGCCCATCGATCACCGGCAACATGATGTCGAGCACGATGAGGTCGTACGCGCCCGCCTCGATGTAGGCCAGGCCATGCTCGCCGTCGGCGACGGCATCCACCGCGTACCCGGCTTCGCGCAGGCCACGGGTGAGGGAGTGGCGCAGCGGTGTGTAGTCTTCGACCACGAGAATGCGCATGACTCGAGTCTAGCAGGTGCTACCCCCGATTCCTACGGGAACGCGCCGACGCCGACTGGATATGTGCATCGCTCTCATCGTGCTCTTATGTGCGTGCGGGAGCGTAATGCGGGTCGCTCATTCACCCTTCATCTGCGGGCCGTAGGATGAGTCACGAACGAGCGGCGCCGACGGGAGCCCGGTGTTCCCGGATCCGGTGCCGGCCAACATGCTGACCAAAGGGAGGCTCGACATGAACATGCTCAGAACAGCGCTCTGGCTGCTCGGCGCGTCGTTGCTCGCGCTCGCCGGTTGCGGCGAGGATTCGACGAACGGTCCGGACGGCGTCGTCATCGATCCCGCCGACTACGTCGACGGCGTCGACAATCCACACTGGCCGCTCGTGCCCGGCACCGTCCTGATCTACGAGGGCGAGAGCGGCGGCGAGAGCGAGCGGATCGTCGTGGAGGTGTCAGCCGCCACGAAGAACATCCTCGGCGTCGCCTGCATGGTCGTCCGCGACCGCGTCTGGATGGACGGGGAACTCGTCGAGGACACCAGGGACTGGTACGCCCAGCACGTCGATGGTGACGTCTGGTACTTCGGCGAGGACAGCCGGGAGATCGAGGACGGCCAGGTGGTGGGCACCGAGGGCTCCTGGGAAGCCGGCGTGGACGAAGCCGAGCCCGGTGTCGTCATGCGGGCGGATCCCGAGGTTGGCGAGACCTACCGGCAGGAGTATGACGAGGGCGAGGCTGAGGACATGGCGGAGGTGCTGAGCCTCGGCGCGCCGGCCGCCGTCGCCTTCGGGGACTTCCCGAGCTGCCTGCAGACGCGCGAATGGACCCCGCTCGAGCCGGGGGTCGCCGAACACAAGTATTACGCGCCCGGGGTAGGGCTGGTCCTGGAGGTCAAGGTCGCCGGCGGCGCCGGCCGCGTGGAACTGGTGGATGTCGTCCCGCCGGCCGCGCTCCCGGTCCCCGGCGAGTTCACCACCGCGATCGACAATACCTACTTCCCGCTCGTGCCAGGGACCGTCTTCACCTTCGAGGGCGAGTCCGACGGCGAGAGCGAGCGGATCGTGGTGGAGGTGCTCGCCGAGACGAAGATGATCCTCGGGGTCACCTGCGTGGTCGTCCGCGATCGGGTCTACGTCGAGGACGAACTCGTGGAGGATACCCTGGACTGGTACGCGCAGCACATGGGCGGCGACCTGTGGTACTTCGGCGAGGACAGCCGCGAGATCGACGGCGGCGTGGTGGTCGGCACGGCTGGCTCCTGGGAGGCGGGCGTCGACGGCGCCCGGGCGGGCATCGCCATGCGGGGGACGCCCCAGGCGGGAAACGTCTACCGCCAGGAGTTCTTCGCCGGTGAGGCGGAGGATATGGCGGAGGTTGTCGGCATCGGCGAGTCCGTGTCGGTGGCCTACGGCGACTTCGTGAACTGCGTGCGGATCCGGGAATGGTCGCCCATCATTCCCGGCATCGTCGAAGACAAGATCTACGCGCCGGGCGTGGGGCTCGTCCGGGAGATCGCGGTCGAGGGCGACTCCGGCGCCATCGAACTGACGGGCATCACGGACTGACGGCGGGAGGGCCCGGCGGGAGCGACCGCCGGGCCCCGGTCAAGTGATTGCAGATCACATACATCCAGAATCGGCGTCACCCGCGATCGCTGATCTTTGAAAGTTGAAATACCCATCCCCGGGTGCTACTAGTTACGCGATCGTCTCGAAACAACCAGGGCGCCAGCGCTGGAGTGTGTCCATGTCCACGTTCCGATCCCACGTCTGGTCCTCCGTCGGGAAGAAGATGATCACCGGGTCGACGGGCTTGCTGCTCGTCGGCTTCGTGTCGGTGCATCTGCTGGGCAACCTGACCCTGTTCATCCCGGACCAGGGCCACGCCTTCAACGCCTACGCCCGCTTCCTGGAGCACGCCGTCCACGGCTGGCTGATCATCGCCTTCGAGGTGGGCCTGCTGGCGGTGCTCGGCCTCCACCTCGTGACGGCGGTCACCGTCGCCTGGAGCGACAAGCGCCGGGCGCGCCCCACCGGCTACGCGCTGGTGCGCAACGCGGGCGGCAAGAGCCGCAAGGGCCTGCCCTCCACCAGCATGATCGTCACCGGTCTGGTGCTGGCGGTGTTCATCGTCCTGCACGTGAAGATGTTCAAGTTCGCCGACCACCCGTCCGTCGTCTACGACGGCGTTGAGATGAAGGACCTCTACGCGGTGGTCGTGGCGGCCTTCAAGCAGCCGTTGATCGCCGGCGCCTACGTCGTGGTGATGGGCATGCTCGGCTTCCACCTGCGCCACGGCGTCTGGAGCGCCTTCCAGTCGCTGGGCTGGAACAACGACCGCGCGATGGGGCTGCTGCAGAACGTGGCCCGGGCCGTCTCGGTGCTGTACGCGGTCGGCTTCCTGATGCTGCCACTGTACATCCTCTTCTTCGTCGATCCGTCCGTGTCGGGAGGTCACCGATGAGCAAGATCCTCGACGCCAAGATCCCGAGCGGACCCCTGGCCGACAAGTGGGACCGGCACGAGATGGAGTGCCCGCTGGTGGCGCCCGCCAACCGGCGCAAGTTCACGGTCATCGTGGTCGGAACGGGCCTGGCCGGCGGCGGCGCCGCTGCGACCCTGGGCGAGCTGGGCTACAACGTGCTGAACTTCTGCGTCCAGGACACGTCGCGCCGCGCCCACAGCGTGGCGGCCCAGGGCGGCATCAACGCCTCGAAGAACTACCAGAACGACGGCGACAGCGTCGAGCGGCTGTTCTACGACACAGTCAAGGGCGGCGACTACCGCTCCCGGGAGGCCAACGTCTACCGCCTGTCCCAGCTCTCGATGGGCATCATCGACCAGTGCGTGGCGATGGGCGTGCCCTTCGCCCGCGAGTACGGCGGCACGCTGGCCAACCGCTCCTTCGGCGGCGTGCAGGTCTCGCGCACCTTCTACGCCCGCGGCCAGACCGGGCAGCAGCTGCTGCTGGGCGTCTACTCCGCCCTCTCGCGCCAGGTCGGGGCCGGCACGGTGAAGATGTTCCCGCGCCACGAGATGCTCGACCTGGTGATCGTGGACGGCAAGGCCCGCGGCATCCTCTGCCGCGACCTGGTCACCGGCGAGATGAAGCGCTACGCCGCCGACGCGGTGGTCCTGGCGACCGGCGGCTACTCGCCGGTCTACTACCTGTCGACCAACGCCGTGAACTGCAGCGCCACCTCGATCTGGCGGGCCTACAAGCGGGGCGCCCTGTTCGCCAACCCCTGCTACACCCAGATCCACCCCACCGCCATCCCGCAGATGGGGGACTACCAGTCCAAGCTCACGCTGATGAGCGAGAGCCTGCGCAACGACGGCCGCATGTGGGTGCCCAAGACGCCCGGCGACAAGCGCCGTGCGGCGGACATCCCCGAGGCCGAGCGCGACTACTTCCTGGAGCGCCGCTACCCGGCCTTCGGCAACCTCGTGCCGCGCGACATCGCGGCGAGGGCCTCGAAGGTGGAGTGCGACGCGGGCAAGGGCGTCGGCAACACCGGTTTCGCGGTCTTCCTCGACTTCGCCGACGCGATCAAGCGCCTCGGCCGCGACGTGGTGGCCGACCGCTACGGCAACCTCTTCACGATGTACGAGGAGATCACCGCCGACGACCCCTACCACACGCCGATGATGATCTACCCGGCGCCGCACTACACCATGGGCGGCCTGTGGGTCGACTACAACCTCGAGAGCACGATCCCCGGCCTGTTCGTGGCCGGCGAGGCCAACTTCTCCGACCACGGCGCCAACCGTCTGGGCGCGTCGGCCCTGATGCAGGGCTGCGCCGACGGCTACTTCGTGGTGCCGCGCGTGGTGGCCGGCTATCTGGCCCGCGGCGGGCTCGGCAAGGTCACGACCGACCACGCGGCCTTCGGCGCGGTCGAGGACGAGGTGCGCAAGCGCTACGACGCCCTGCTGGCGGTCAAGGGTTCGCGCACGGTGCGCGACTTCCACTGGGACCTCGGCCGGGTGATGTGGGACAAGGTGGGCATGGCCCGCGACAGGCCCGGCCTCGAGCAGGCGATCGTGCAGATCCGCGAGCTGCGCGAGGCTTACTGGCAGGACCTGCGGGTGCCGGGCGAGGCCGCCGACTTCAACAAGCAGCTGGAGATGGCCGGCCGCGTGGCCGACTTCCTGGAGCTGGGCGAACTGATGGCGATGGACGCCCTGGCCCGCGAGGAGTCCTGCGGCGGCCACTTCCGCGCCGAGCACCACACGCCCGAGGGCGAGGCCCTGCGCGACGACGAGAACTTCATGAACGTCGCGGCGTGGGAGCACAAGGGCGACGGGCAGGCGCCCGTACGTCACGTCGAGCCTCTCGTCTACGAGAACATCGAAGTGAAGACCCGCAGCTACAAGTAGGGGAAGGTGCCGAGCATGAGCGAGATGACCATCCACCTGAAGATCTGGCGGCAGGCGCGGGGCGAGGCCAAGGGACACTTCGTCGGCTACACGGTCGAGAAGGTCCTGCCGGAGATGTCCTTCCTCGAGACGCTCGACCTGCTCAACGAGAAGCTGGTCCGCGACGGCCAGCAGCCCGTCGAGTTCGACAGCGACTGCCGGGAGGGGATCTGCGGCACCTGCGGCCTGGTGATCAAAGGCACGGCCCACGGCCCGAACCCCAAGACCACCACCTGCGAGGTGCGCATGCGGCACTTCCACGACGGCGAAACGATCACCGTCGAGCCCTTCCGCGCCGGCCCGTTCCCGATCCTCAAGGACCTGGTGGTCGACCGCACGGCGTTCGACCGCATCCAGCAGCAGGGCGGCTTCGTGTCGGCCAACGTGGGCTCGGCCCCCGACGGCAACGCGGTGCCGATCCCCAAGCTCGACGCCGACAAGGCCATGGACGCCGCCTCCTGCATCGGCTGCGGCGCCTGCGTGGCCGCCTGCCCCAACGCCTCGGCCTCGCTGTTCGTCGGCGCCAAGATCAGCCAGCTCTCCTACCTGCCCCAGGGCGGGCCGGAGCGTGGCCGCCGCGCGCTGCTGATGATCGGCCAGATGGACCAGGAGGGGTTCGGCAACTGCTCCAACCACGGCGAGTGCGAGGCGGTCTGCCCCAAGGAGATCTCCATCGAGAACATCGCGCGCATGCGGCGCGAGTTCTTCAAGGGCGCGCTCGGCGGCCACGACCGCAAGGCGGCGACCGGCGACTAGCGCCCGACGGAACCCCGCCCCTCGCGACGCAGCCCCCCTGGACCCCGGCTCCGGAGCCGGGGTCCTGCCTTTCGCGGTCCCCGGCGGACCGCGGCGCCATCCGGGCTTGCATTCCGGTGTCGCAGGGCGTTCAATGGTCGGCTAATCGTCAGGAGAACCATGGGACGGTATGCCGTCATCGACATCGGCACCAACTCGGTCAAGCTCTTTGCGGGCCGGCTCATCCACGGCAGCGTGACCCCGCTGGCCGACGAACTGGCGGTCACGCGGCTCGGCCAGGGGCTGTCCCTGACCGGCGAGCTCGCCGAGGACGCCATGACGCGCACCGCGCGGCAGGTGGCCGCCTTCCGGGAGCGCGCCGAGGGCCTCGCGGTGGAAAAGGTCGTCGCGGTGGGCACCGAGGCGCTGCGCCGCGCCGTGAACGCCGACGAATTCCTGGAACTGACGCACCGGCTGGCGAAATTGCGGGTGCAGGTGCTCGACGGGCAGGAAGAAGCCCGCCTTTCCTTCCTCGCGGTGCAGCGGAGCCTGAAGAACCTGCCCGCGCGCCTGACCGTGATCGACGCGGGCGGGGGCAGCACCGAGTTCGTCGCCGCCGAGGACGGCCGCATCCTGTCGCGCGCGAGCGTGCCGGTGGGTTCGCGGGTCCTGACCGACCGCCTGGTCCGCACCAACCCGCCGGGGACCGCTTCCCTGAAAGCGGTGCGCGACGCGGTACGCGAGGCCTTCGCCGGCCTGCAGCTGCCGCCGGGCGCGGTCGTCGCCGTCGGCGGTGCGCCGACGACGATGGCCACGGTGAGCTGGAGCCTGCCGGCGCACGAGCCGGCCGCCGTCCACGGCCGCCGGCTGCGCCGCGACGAGATCGGGCGGCTCGCCGCGCGCTTCGCCGCGCTGACCCAGGTCGCGCGCCGCCGCCTGCCGGGATTGATGCCCGAGCGCGCGGACGTGGCCCTGGCCGGCGCCGTGATCCTGGAGGAAGCCCTGATCCGCTGCGGTGCGGACGAGTTGACCGTCTGCGCCCGCGGCTTGCGCCACGGCGTGTTCCACGACCGCTTCGCGCCGCTCCCGGCGTAGGGTCCCCGTGGGCGCCGCCCGCCGCTGAAAGGAACCGACACCATGCCGATCCTGCTGTTCAAGCGCACGCGGGCCCTGGTCGCCCAGATCGATGAGTTCCTGGACACCGTCAGCCAGGCCGCCCTGCTCTTCGAACGCGGGGTGGCGGACTACGTGGCCGGACGCCAGGACGAGTTCGAGACCCACTACCGGGCCATCGACGCCGCCGAACACAGCGCGGACGACCTGCGCCGCAACATCGAGAAGCAGCTCTACCGGCACTCCCTGATCCCCGAGGCCCGCGGCGACGTGCTCGGTCTGCTGGAGACCACCGACGACGTGGTCAACCAGGCCAAGCACACCCTGGGCATGTTCCTGGTGGAGCGTCCCGCGCTCTTGCCGAGCATGAACGACGACTGGACGGCGCTCGGCGCCACCGCCGCGCGCACGGCCGAGGCCGTGGTCTTGGCCACGCGGGCGTTCTTCCGCGACCCCTACACGGTCAACGACCACCTGCACAAGGTCTACTTCCACGAGAGCGAGGGGGACCGGCAGGCCCTGGCGCTCAAGCGCAAGATCTTCGATTCGGACGTGGAGCTGGCGCGTAAGCTGCACCTGCGATACTTCGTGGTGAACGTCGACCGGATCTCGGACGCCGCGGAGGAAGTCGCCGACCGCCTGGCGATCTACACCATCAAGCGCACGGTGTAGGAGGTCGCGTTGCTGGTCCTGTTCTTCCTGTCGAGCGGGCTGTTCATGGGCTGGTCCCTGGGCGCCAACCACGCCGCCAACGTCTTCGGCACGGCCGTGGGTTCGCGCATGATCCGTTTCGCCACCGCCGCCCTGATCTGCAGCGTGTTCGTGGTGCTCGGCTCGGTCGTCGGCGGTGCCGGCGCCGCCGGGACCCTCGGCCATCTCGGCGCGATCGACGCCATGGGCGGCGCCTTCATGGTCGCGCTCGCGGCCGCCGTGACGATCACCGCGATGACCAAGTTGGGGCTGCCGGCCTCCACCTCGCAGGCCGTCGTCGGGGCGATCATCGGCTGGAACGTCTTCAGCGGCGTGATGACCGACGTCGCCTCCCTGTCGCTGATCGTCGCCACCTGGGTCGTCTGCCCGCTCCTGTCGGGAGCCTTCGCCGTCGTCTTCTACATCCTGTCCCGCCGCCTCGTGCGCCACCTGCGCCCGCACCTGCTGTGGGACGACATGATGACCCGCTGGTCGCTGATCGCGGTCGGCGCTTTCGGCTCCTACAGCCTCGGCGCCAACAACATCGGCAACGTGATGGGCGTGTTCGTGCCGGTGGCGCCGTTCTCGGGTCTGGAATTGCCGTTCGGTCTGGCGTTCAGCGGCGCCCAGCAGCTGTTCCTGCTGGGTGGGCTGGCCATCGCCCTGGGCGTGTTCACCTACTCGCAACGCGTCATGAGGACCGTCGGCGGCGATCTCTTCAAGCTGACGCCGCAGATGGCGCTGGTGGTGGTGCTCTCGCTGTCGGTGGTGTTGTTCCTGTTCTCTTCGCAGGAACTGGAAAAGGCGCTGTTGAGCCTGGGGCTGCCGGCCCTGCCGCTGGTGCCGATCTCCAGTTCGCAGGCCGTGATCGGCGCGGTGGTGGGTCTGGGTCTGCTCAAGGGCGGGCACGGGATCCGCTACCGGGTGCTGGTCGAGATCGCCGCGGGGTGGGTGACCACGCCCATCATCGCCTGTTTCCTCGCCTTTTTCGGCTTGTTCTTCCTGCAGAACGTCTTCTCGGTGCCCGTCAACCGGCCGCACGTCTACGAATTGTCAGCCCAGGTGATCGAACGGACCGGACGGATCGGGGTGCCGGTCGATGGGCTGGACGAGTTGGCGGCCGGGCGCTTCACGACCCAGCTGTCCCTGAACCGGGCCCTGCGCGGCGCGACCGGGCTGGACGCGCAGCAGCGCGCCCAGGTGGTGCGCGCGGCGGAGGTCGACCGTTACCTCGTGGACCCCGAGCGGATCGCGCAGGACATCAAGCCTGGCTGGTACCGGCCGGAACAGATCGCGGCGCTGAAGGCCCTGGCCGGCCAGGAGTACCGCCACGCCTGGCAATTGCTCGAGCGTCTCGAGGCGTTGTCGCCGAGCTGGCGACTGCTGCCCGTCACCGGGCGCAACCGGCTGGACAACGACCGCCTCGAGAAGCAGCGCCGGCAGGTCCTGGTCGCGCTGCGCGCCGAGCCCGTCGGAGCCCCGGCCGCGCCGTGAGGTCGCGGCGTCGGCGGGTCAGCGCGGGGGCGCCGCCAGCAGCTTGCGCACCATCCACACCACCGTGGCGATCCCCCCCAGCAGCAACCCGGCGAAGATCGCGAGGCTGAGCGTCTGGGTCCGCACCGGGATCTCCTGCAGGTTCGCCAGCCCCGCCAGATAGCCGGCGCGCGCGGCGTCGCGCATCAGGATCATCACCGCCAGGGTCAGCGCCGTCGACCAGGCCAGCGGCTTCAGCGAGTGGGTCGGGGCGGAGCGCACGCGCCACGCCAGCAGCAGCAGGACCAGGGACAGGGCCGTCCCGAGTCCCAGCAACCCCGTGGCGTGCCCGCTGCCGCCCATGAACAGGCGGCGCACGTCCTCCCGCAAGGCCAGCAGGTACCAGAAGCCGACCATCAGGTTGACGACGGTCGCGGCCAGGAAGACGTCCAGGCCGCGGCGCACCAGCGCCTCGCCGAGGCGGGCGTCGGCGCGTTCGCGCCGGGCCAGCAGGGCGAGCATGATCCCGGCCACGGCGACCGCGCCCAGCGCCATGTGCAGGAAGCGCGGCCACAGCAGCGCCGAGCCCAGGTTCAGGTGCAGGCCGCCGGGAGAGGCGAAGTACAGGCGGCTCCACTTCTCGGGCGTGAGCATCAGCGTCGTGTTGTTGCTGAAGGCGAAGCCGACCAGCGCGGCGCAACCGATCGAGAGCGCGACGGTCCAGCGGCGCCGGTCGCCCAGTCGGCGGCCGCGGAAGGCGTTGAGGTAGGCCGCGTAGTAGCCGACGATCAGCAGCGGCACCGTGGCGAACCACGGCCAACCCATCAGGATGCTCGAGGTGTAGAAGAAGCCGCCGTAGAGCGTCTGCAGGAACAGCAGCGGCGCCACGCCGAAGGTCACCGTGCCGGCGAACAGCGTCGGCAGCAGCTTCGAGATCCGCTCGATCACGGTCTCGTGCAGCTCGCGGTCGCCGCCGCGCGTGAACAGGCTGCCCAGCAGGATCGCGCCCCCGCCGAGCAGGCCGTTCATGAACAGCAGGTGCACCAGGAAGGTCAGGTGCAGCAGCGCCGCGAGCAGGGGCGCGGGCGCGGGCAGCGGCAGCACCTCGGGGGACGGGACGTAGGGGTTCATCGCGCGCTCCTATCGCCGGCGGCTTCGGCGGTGCCGGCGGCGTCGGTCAGGAAGTCCAGCAGGTGCCCGCGCTCGACGGGATCGCCGCCGTACGCGGGCATCTCCGCGGCGAGGTCGGGCAGCAGGTCGAGCATCGCTTCGAAGTCCTCGCGGCTGTTGCCCGCCAGCGAGGGTCGCAGCGCGCGGTAGGCGTCCAGCGTGTGGCAGGTGCCGCAGTGCGCGTCCCAGGCCAGCCGGGCCGCGGCGCCGCGGTCGGCGGGGAACACGGCCGCGCCGCGGTCGGTGTCGGCGGCGAGGAAGGCCGCGAGGTCGGCGGTCTCCTCGACGTTGCCGTGCCAGGCCGGCATCCGCGCCCGCATGTGGTGCAGCCGCGACAGGAAGTCGGCGACTTCCGCTTCGGTCCGGTGGGCGAGGAAGGGGCGCATGGCGTTGTAGCCGTCGTGGGTGTGGCAGGGCAGGCACCAGGCGCGGTAGAGATCGCGGCCGCGCTCGGCCGGAGTGGTCGCCGCCGGATCGCGCCAGCGGGTGAAGGCGGTCACGCCGGCGGCGGCGACCTGCGGTTCCTGGTCCACGCGCAGGCCGGTGGTGTAGAGGTAGCCGTGGATGGTGTAGGGTTTGCGAGCGGCCTCGCGCACCCACTCGCCGCCGAAGAACAGGACCAGGGCGGACGCGACCAGCAGGACCGCTCCGGCCGGATGCCAGCGGCGGGGCGCCGCCAGCGGCCACAGCGCGAGCAGGAAGGTCGCCGCCGCGCCGGCCCACATGATCGTCACGACGCGCGGCAGCACGGGGATCGCGCCCGCGGCCAGGTCGGCCCAATCCGGGATCGCGCCGGTCAGGGCGCTGCGGTACCACGGCAGGGCGGCGGCGAACGCCGCGACGCCCGCCGCGACCCAGACGGCGCCGCGGCGCGTGGCCCAGACGCGGGCGTCGTCGCGCTTCAGGAACGCCGCGGTCACCAGGACGAACAGGCCGGCCTGGGCCGCGGCCGCGGCCGTGCGCAGGGCCAGCGACGGCCAGTAGGTCGGGTTGAAGAAGCCGGTCCAGAACTCCCGGTTCTCCAGCCAGCCGCCCGGCGTCAGCATGAAGGTGACGATGCCGTTGATGATCACCAGGCTGATGTAGGCGGCGACGAAGTAGATCCAGCCCACGATCTGGTGGGTCCGGGCGTCCAGCCGCTCCCAGCCGTACCAGTAGACCAGCGCCGCCGCGATTTCCACGATGAAGAAGACCCACTCCATCGCCCAGCCCCACAGGTAGATGCGGATCAGGGCGAGGATCGCCTGGGGCGAGATCAGCGCCGCGGTCGTCCAGATGCCGACGCCGGTGATGGCGCCGAACACCAGGGTCAGCAGCAGGAAGGTGCGGCTCTGGGACTTCACCAGGGACAGCAGGGCCGCGTCGCTGCGGCGCCGGGCCGAGCGCTCGGCGAGCGCGAGCCAAAGCCCGCCGCCGACGGCGAGGTGCGCGACGAAGACGTGCAGCACCGAGACCAGGGCCATCAGGACACCGCCGCCCATCGGCAGTTCCCAGACCGGAAAGTTCATCGCTCCTCCTGCGTGGTTGCGGCCGGCCGCCCGTCGGCCCCGTTCAGGGAGACTGGCGCTGCAGCAGCCGAACCAGCCCGCCCCAGCGCTTGTCGAGTTGGAAGCCGTGGCGCTCGAAGAACGGGCGCAGCACGAACAGCGTGGTCACGGCCTGGTGGCCGAGGTTCGCCATCCGCGCACAGAAGTCCTCGATCAGCACGCTGCTGATGCCGCGGCCCAGCAGCGGCGTGGCCACGACGATGCCGTTGAGATGGACCACGCCCGGCTCGATGTCCTTCCAGCTGATGCCGCCGACGATCCGCTCCTGGGCGTCGAGCACGATGACGAAGTTGTCGCGCTCGGAGATGGTCTTGTAGTAGCCCGACTTGAAGAACAGCCGGTACAGGCGTCCGAACTCCGAGGGTTCGACCGGCTCGCGCACGGAGTAGGCGGTGCCGGTCTTGTCCTGGATGCGGGTCGAGACGATGACCTGGCGGTGGTCGCTGTCGCCCACGGCGAGGATCTGCGCGGATTGTCCCGCCGCCGAGTGCGGGAAGGCCAGGCGCTGGAAGGCGTGGCGGTCCTCGGGCTCGGTCAGCGTCTCCTGCAGGGCGCTGAGTTCGACGCGCCGCGTCGCCGGCGTGGCCGGCTCGTGGTGCAGGGCCGCGATCAGCGAGTCGAAGGCGGCCTGGGTGGCATCGGGCGCGCGGCGGAACCAGGTCCGCCGGTACAGGAGGTAGCGGTCGAGTTCGGGCTGCTCCCCCAAACCGTAGAGGCGCAGCATCTCCTCGACGATCTGCTCCCGCGCCCGCGGTGAGGCCTCGGGATTGGACTGCTCCCAGCGCCGATATCGGTGCACCGCGCCGCGCAGCGCGCAGCTCTCGTAGGGTTCCTCGTCGAGCCGGTGCAGGTAGCCCCGCAGGACCTCGACGAGCTGGCCCCGGTAGCCGTCGGGCGGCTGGTCGGCCAGCGCCGCCTGCAGATCGGCCAGGAACGTGCGGGCGCGCGGCAGACCCAGCGCCTCGACGCAGGCGTCCGCGATCCAGGCCAGGTCCAGGCGGCGCCCCGTCCAGGGGTACGTCACCGTCGTCTGCTTGTAGAAGTTGCGCAGCATCGGCCGCACCAGGTCCAGCGGCCCGGTGTAGGGCGCCCAGCCGGTCAGCGACAGGATGCGGGCGCCCTCGCGGAAGTCGGGCTCGGACACCGCGACGTTCGACGGCGTGACCATCCCCGGCACGATGCGGCCTCCGCTGATGGCCCAGCCGCGGAACACCGAGGCCAGCGCCTGCACGAACAGGCGGCGCCAGCCGGGGTCGCGCGACTCGCCCGGGATCTGCGGCCAGTCGCCGGCGTACTCGCGGACGCGTTCCCACACCGAAAGGTCGCTCACGAAGGCGAGCGACAGCGCGCCCATCGCGGGCCGGTAGCAGCCGAAACGCGGCAACACGGGCGGGCCGTGGGGATAGCCGCCGAGCGCGATCAGCCAGTAGATGGTCGTCAGCATCTCGCTGCGGTCCTCGTCGAGCAGGTCGCGATCCCAGATGACGGCCAGCAGGTCGTAGTGCTTCCCCTGCACCGTGTTCACGCTGAGGCGGTAGATGCGCTGGCGGTGGCGGACGGCGGTGCGGCCGATCCAGATGCCTTCGCGGGGCACTTCGCGCAGATCCAGATCTTCGCCGTCGGTCGTGAGCTTCACCGACTGCTGCAGGAAGGTCGTGCCGACCAGCACTTCCTCGAGGCGTCGGATCTCCTCGTCGGACAACCCGTCCTGGTAGAGGATCTTGTCCTGCCAGGCGCCCGGGCCGCGGTGGGGCAGGGCGCGGTCGAGGGCCTCCTCGTACCAGTCGGCCAGCGCCAGCGCGTACCGCTCGGCGCGCGCCGCGATGACCGGGTCCTCGCGCAGCAGCACCCAGCTGACCAGCTCGTCCCGCACGGCGCCGTAGTAGGCCGGTTGCAGGCGCGCGAAGTCCGAGAGCAGCTTGAAGATGATGTCGAGCTGCGAGTGCATGGCGTCGTCCGCCGGCCAGGTGAGGTGACGCCGGTAGGCGTGCAGGCGTAGGCGGAAAGCTTCGAGACGGCGCTCCTCGAAGCCGCCGTGCGTGATCGCCGCGATGCTGGCCTCGTCCAGGAACGGCAGGCCCGAAGTCAGGAACTTGGGCCGCACCTGGCTGTAGTCGGGCGCCGGCTCGTCCAGCAACAGCACGCGGTAGGCGGCGCTGCGCACCGGCATCTCCGCGTGGCGCGACAGCGCCTCGAGGCGGCGGCGCAGCAGTTCGGCCGTGCGGTGGTCGGCGTTCTGCAGCGCCCGCGCCAGACCGTCCACCGCGCGGGTGGCCGTCTCGTCGCCGGTGAAGAACGCGTCGCGGGTCAGCTCGTGCAACCGGGACAGGCGCTGGTCCTGCAGGGAACCGGGCACGGCGACACCCGGCGTCCCGGCGCCCGCCTCGCCGACGCCCGCGGGCAGCGGGTACGGCAGGTAGACGTGCTGGGTGATCGATGTCAGGGCCATGTCCCATCCGTCGCGCACGGGGCAGAACGCCACCAGAGCCGGGTTGCCGACCCACAGCAGCGGTTGGCGGGCCAGCAGCCCGAGATCGATCACGCCGCCGGCGACTTCGTACTCCAGGTCGCCCACCCGCCAGCGGCCGCCGTCGCCCGGCGCCACCGTCAGTTCGCGGCCGCTGACCCGGTCGCGCACGCGATCGCCGCCGGCCAGCAGTTCGGTCTCGAGGATGCCCAGGTCGCGGATGAGCCAGCGCGGCACGCGCAGGCGGGTGCCGGTCAGCGCCAGGGTCACCGCGTCGCTGCGGTACAGCTCGTCGACGACGGCGGCGAAGTTCTCCTCGATGGCCTTGCGCCGGTAGGAGCCCTTGGGCGTCAGCTCGCCGTGCTCCGCGGCGAAGTCGCGGTCCAGCACAGCGAAGTTGACGACGCGCTCGTAGGAGAGCAGGTCGGCGTTGGCGGCGTGGACGATCCGGCCGTAGTAGGCGCGGGCGGCCTCGCCCTGTGGGTCCCCCTGCAGGACGGGATCCCCGGGGTCGGGCACGATCAGCAGCACGTTGTCGGTGCGGTGGTCGCCGACCAGGAAGACGCGCCGGATGCCGGGCACGCCGGTGAACTTCTGCTCGACCCGGCGCGGGGCGACGGTCTGGCCGCGGGCGTTCTTGTAGATGTCCTTGAGGCGGTCGATGATCTCGAGGTGTCCGTCGTCGTGCCGGCGAAAGATGTCCCCGGTGCGCAGCCAGGCGCCGTCGCCGGGCCGCCCCTCGCCGTCGAGGTAGGCGGCGACGTAGGGCCCGGAGATCTCCAGCTCGTTCTCCTCGCCGAACCGCACCCGCACTCCCGGCAGCGGCCGGCCCACCGAGTCGTCGCGGTAGTCGCCGGGAGGGGTCATCGTGATGCCGCCGGTCGCTTCGGTCATGCCGAAGCCGCTGCACAGCTCCACGCCGTGGTGGTGGAAGTAGCGGAAGACCTCGGGCGCGAGGTGGCCGGCGGCGGACAGGCCCCAACGCAAGCGGTCCCCGGTCACCGCGCGCATGTCCTCGGCGGTCGGCTCGTCCGCCTCGTCGCCGCGGCGCGCCAGGCAGGCCTCGCGCAGCTGGCTCCAGCGCAGGGGGATGCCGATCAGGCCGGTCGGCCGGACGCTCGGCAGCAGGCGCAGCAGCGTCTCGCGCGACGGGTTGCCGGCGAAGACGTACTCGCCGCCCCAGAACATCGTGCCCAGCAGCTCCAGGTAGCGGCCGAAGGTGTGGAAGAGCGGCAGGTAGCACAGCAGGACCTCGTCCCGGCCGACCGCCGGCAGGGCGGCCGCGCGCGCGAAGCGCTTGCTGACCAGGTTGCCGATCGAGAAGGTGACGCCCTTCGGGGTGCCGGTGCTGCCCGAGGTGAACATGACCGTGGCGACGTCGTCGAGACCGAAGCGGGGGTGCGCCGACAGCGCGGTGTCCACGTCGTCGGCCGAGAGACCGGCGCAGATCTCGTCCAGCAGCGTTGAGCCCTCGCCCCGCTGCCCCTCGTCCAGGTGCAGCAGGCGCGGCCGGCGTCCGGCGGCCGCGGCGGCGCGGCGGGCGAGGTCCAGCTGCTCGTCGTTGCCGGCGACGACCGTGTCGATGTCCAGCCGCGCCAGGATCCAGGCCAGTTCGCCGGCTTCCGTCTGGGGGGACAGGGGCGTCACGAGGGTGCCGTGCAGCAGGCACGCGAGGTCGGTCAGCGCGCCGCGCACCGAGTTCGGCGTCAGCAGCGCCACGCGGGGCGCCGGTCCGGACTGCAGCAGCGCCGCGGCGTAGGCGCGGGCCTTGCGGCGGGCGCGCGCGTAGCTCCAGGTGCCGGCGCCGGCGGTGTCGGGTTCGCGCAGCCACGTGCGATCGGGGTGCGCGGCGACGCGCTGGTCCAGCAGGGTCTCGAGCGTGGTGCCGCTGCGGCGGACCGCGGCGATCGCCGCCTCGGCCCAGCGCTCGCGCGCCGCGGCGTCGGGCAGCGCCGCCAGCAGCTCCGGCGCGCGCGTCCCGTCCAGCCAGCGCCGCCAGACGGCGACGGGCACGTCGACGTCGGCACGCAACGCCTCTTCCGCGATCGCCAGCAACCGGACGGCGCGCTGCGCCGCAGAGCCTTCGCCATCGCGCAGGAGATCCAGGGTCTGATCGTCGAGTGTCATCTTCATTCCCGGTCGTTTGTGATCAAGCTCCGCTCATGATAGTCGCAGGTGCGATCCCGCGAAACAGTAAGGTTGCGGGCGCGGAGCCGCCCTGCGATTCCACAGCGGCATCGTGGGCATTTGCGGTCGCTTGCAACCGCCGACCAACACCGCTAGGATGCCCCGACACCCGA
Source organism: bacterium (assembly GCA_031441465.1). Classification (GTDB taxonomy): domain Bacteria; phylum Krumholzibacteriota; class Krumholzibacteriia; order LZORAL124-64-63; family LZORAL124-64-63; genus PNOJ01. The sequence continues at coordinate 74,584 of JANOEP010000035.1, forward strand.
GCGCGGAGGCGCGATCCATGGACTGCTGCGGCAACCCCGTCGTCGAGACCACGCTGGCCCTGTCCTTCGCGACGCTTTTCGGCTTCGGCCTGACCATGAGCCTCGGGCATTGTCTGGGCATGTGCGGCCCGCTGGTGACCGCGATCAGCGCGGCGCAGCGCGGCGACGGCGCCTCCGGCGCGGTCATGCTCGGCCGGTTGTCGCTCTACAACCTCGGCCGCATCGCGGGCTACGCCGGGCTCGGCGCGGTCGGCGGCCTGCTCGGCGCCGCGGTCTCGCGCGCGGGGCAGGGCGTGCTCTCGATCGCGATCGGCGTGCTGATGCTGCTGACCGCCGTCGGTTTGGTTTCGATGCGGCGCTGGGAGCAGGGCGGACCGCTGCAGAAGCTGATCGCCAACCGCCTGCCGCAACTGCTGGGCGCACGCACGGCGCCGGGCCGGCTCGCCCTGGGGCTGGCCAACGGATTGCTGCCCTGTGGTCCGGTCTACAAGGCCGCCATGACGGCCGCGGCCAGCGGCAGCGTGGTCAACGGGGGACTGGCCATGGTCTGGTTCGGGCTGGGCACGGTGCCGGTGATGCTGCTGTTCGGGATGGGGGTCGCGCGACTGAGTCTCGGCGCCCGCCAACTGTTCCAGCGGCTGGGCGCGGTGTTGGTGTTCATCATGGCCGTCCAACTGATCCTGCGCGGGCTCGCGGCCCGTGATGTCATCGCCCACGCCCGCCTCGGGGAGGTCGTGTTCTGGTGAAGCCGGCCGCGAGTATTGCGACATTGAATATCGCTATCATGTTCGAGATCCACGGAAATCCATGATTACCAGACAGTCTTGTTTGGCTTCGAACCCCGGCAGGGTATACTTTCGTCCCAAGAGCGGATAAATAACGTCCTTGATCCCGCTCCGACCGGGTCCAGCATGTGGCGAGGTGCCGACTCCGATGGGCAGGCCAGCAGCGATCCCAGCCGCAGTTCCGGGACCGACCGCTTCGGTGCGTCGCCTGCCGCGGGCATGCGCGCACTGCGGGCTCGACCTCGGTTCCGACCATCGCCAGCAGGACGGACCCTTCTGCTGCCAGGGCTGCCGCACCGTCCACCAACTGATCCACGGCGCCGGTCTGGACCGCTACTACGAACTGCGCCGCGGCGAGACCGCGCCGGCGTCGCAATTGCGTCCCGACAACTTCGCCTGGCTCGACCTGCAGCTCGAGGATCCCGACCATCGTGTGGGCGAGGGCGTGGTGCGGCTGCGCCTGGACCTGCAGGGCGTGCACTGCGCCGCCTGTGTCTGGCTGCTCGAGCAGCTCTTCGCGCGCCGGGCCGCCGGGCGCGATCTGCGCATCAATCCCGCCCTGGGCACCGTCGAACTGGTCTGGGACACGCGCCTGGGTTCGCTGCGCGACTACCTGGCCGAGGCGGAGGGCTTCGGCTACCGCTTCGGGCCGGCGCACGCCAAGCCGACACCGCGGTCGCGGGGGATCCTGGTGCGCCTGGCCGTGGCCGTGGCCGCGGCGATGAACGTCATGATGTTCAGCCTCAGCTACTACTTCGGGCTCGCGCCCGGCGAGCAGGGTCCCGCCTACGTCATGTTCGGGCGCCTGAGCCTGGCGCTGTGCACGGTCGCGGTCGCGGTCGGCGGTTGGCCGTTCTTCGCCGCCGCGTGGCGGGGGCTGCGCCGCCGCGTGGTGCACCTGGACCTGCCCATCGCGCTGGGTCTCCTGCTGAGCTGGGGCGGGTCGGTCCACGCCTACCTGACCTCGGGACCCGAGGCCGCCTACTTCGACACCGTGACCATCTTCGTCGCGCTGATGCTCGTGGGCCGCTGGTTGCAGGAGTGGGTGCTCGAACGCAACCGCAACTCGCTGCTGGCATCGGGCGGCATCGCCGACCTCTACGCGCGCCGCCTCGTCGACGGCCGCCTGCAGGCCGTGTCCGCGTCCGCGCTGCGCACCGGGGATGAGATCTGGGTCGCGCCCGGGGATCTGGTGCCCGTCGCGGGCGTGCCCCTGCACCGCGAGATCCTGGTCTCGCTGGACTGGATCACCGGCGAATCCGACGCGCAGGTCCGCCGGCCCGGCGAGCGCGTGCCCGCCGGCGCCTTCAACGCGGGCGAAACGGGGTTCCGGCTGGCCGCCGTGGAGGACTTCTCCGACTCGCAGCTGCACGACCTGCTGCGCCTGGACGCCGCACGCGAAGCCGACGCCGACGC
>JANOEP010000036.1:0-60403 GCA_031441465.1 bacterium
GATCGTCGGGCGTCGCGGCGAGGCGGGCCTGCAGGTCGGCCAGCGTGTTGCGGCCGGCGGCGTAGTCGACAACCGCCGCGAGGAACTCCGCAGCGGGGCGGAAGCCCAGGAAGCGGTCGATTTCCGCGCCGTCGGGTTTGCATACGACCATCGTGGGCATCGCCTTGACGCCGAACTGCTTGGCGAGCGGCTTGAACTCTTCCCGGTCGACGTCGACCTTGTAGGTGACGAGTTTGCTCAGCTCCGCGATGACCTCGGGCTGGTTGTAGACCTGGGCGTCGAGCATCTTGCAGGGCCCGCACCAGGTGGCGTAGAAGTCGATAAAGATCGGCTTGCCGGCGGCGGTCGCCTCGGCGACGACTTCGGTCCAGGGCCGGCCCTCGCGCCAGTCGAGCGGTGTCCCGGGCGCCGCCGCGGGCGCGTCGGCGAAGGCGAGGGAGGCCAGGGCCGAGACGGCCAGGCCGGCGAGGGCGAGCGTACGCATGGTTCTCCTCTACAGAGCGGTGAAGTGCTGGATGGCCCGGTCGGCCAGGGCCTTGAAGCCGCCCCAATACAACCCCAGGAGCAGGGTCGGCGCGGCCAGCAGGACCATCGTGACGTAGTGCAGGGGAGCGATCGGCACCGCGGGCGCGTCGGCGGGCGCCTTGGTGAAGTACATCGTGCGCGCGATCTTCATGTAGTAGAAGAGGCTCACCACGCTGTTGAGCACGCCCACGATCGCCAGCCAGTACCAGCCCTCGTGCATGACCGCGGCGAAGAGGTAGAACTTCCCGATGAAGCCGGCGGTCGGCGGCAGGCCGGTCAGCGAGAACAGGAACACGGTCATCATCGCGGCCGCCCAGGGCGAGCGGAAGCCCAGGCCGGCGTAGTCGTCGAGGTGCTCGCTCTTGAGCGAGTTGTTGATGGCGACCACGAACAGGAAGGCGCCCAGGTTCATCAGCGCGTAGACGAGCAGGTAGAAGAGGATCGCCTGCAGGCCTTCCGCGGTCAGCATCAGGAAGCCCATCAGCAGGTAGCCCGCGTGGGCGATGCTGGAGTAGGCCAGCAGGCGCTTCACGTTGACCTGGCGCACGGCGACCAGGTTGGCGTAGGTCATCGTCGCGACCGACAGCACGGCGATCAGCAGGCGCCAGTCGACCCGGTCGATTGCCGGCTGCATGACGGTGTAGAAGAAGCGGACCATCAGGGCGAATCCGGCCGCCTTGGGGCCCACCGAGAAGAAGGCGGCGACCGGCGTGGGCGCGCCCTCGTAGACGTCGGGCGCCCAGAAGTGGAAGGGCACCATCGCGATCTTATAGCCCAGGCCCGCCAGCAGCAGCACGCAGATCGTCAGCAGGGACAGCGGGTCGCCGGCGCCGGCGGCCAGGGCGTCGCGGATGCCGAGGTAGGACAGCGAACCGGTCAGGCCGTACAGCAGCGACAGGCCGTAGAGCATGATGCCGGAGCTGACCGCCCCGAAGATCACGTACTTCAGCGAGGCCTCGGTCGCGCGCAGGCTGTTGCGCATGTAGCCGGCCATCACGTAGCTGCTCAGCGAGACCAGTTCCAGCGACAGGTAGAGCATCAGCAGGTCGCGGGCTTCGGCCATGACCATCATGCCGCCGGTCATCAGCGCGATCAGGGCGTAGTACTCGCCCTTGCTCTCGCGGGACCGGCCCATGATCTCTTCGCTCGCCCACGAGATCATCATCGTCACCACGGCGACCAGGGCGAACAGGAGGCGGAAGAAGGCCGCCATCCCGTCCACGGCCACCAGGCCGCCGAGGATCGTGCGCTCGGGCGCGTCCAGCCCGACGAACGCGAGCACCAGCGCCGTCAGGGCGCCGACCAGCGCGATGGCGAAGGGCACCACCGGCCGCTTCCGGGCGACCAGGTCGCCCAGCAACGCCAGCAGGAAGGCGCCGAACAGCACGACCTCGGGCAGGAAGCCGCCCAGGTCCGACCAGTCCGGGATCTGCAGCATGTCCATGCTCACGGGCATCTCCCCGTCGCGGCCGCGGCTAGCCGGCCACGACCTTGATCAGATGGTTCAGCGACACCTTCATCAGGTCGAGCACGGGCATCGGGTAGACGCCCAGGACCAGCACGATGATGCCGATGGGCACCAGGGTGAACAGCTCGCGGGCGCTGATCTCGGGCAGCGAGTCGTACTTCGCGTTCTTCTCGCCCAGGAACACGCGCTGCAGCATCCACAGCACGTAGGCGGCGCCCACGACGATGCCCAGGGCGCTGACGATGGTGATCGTGCGGTGCGTCGGGAAGGCGCCGATGAAGACCATCGCCTCGCTGACGAAGCCGCTCAGCCCGGGCAGGCCCACCGCCGCGAACAGCGCGAACGAGAACACCGAGGTGTAGACGGGAAGCTGCAGGCCCAGGCCGCCGAAGCCGTTGATGTCGCGGTGGTGGGCGCGGTCGTAGATCACGCCCACGCAGAGGAACATCATGGCCGTGATCGTGCCGTGGTTGAACATCTGCAGCACGGCGCCGTTGATGCCGGCCTCGTTCATCGCCGACATGCCCAGCAGCACGTAGCCCATGTGGCTGACCGAGGAGTAGGCCACGAGCTTCTTCATGTCCGTCTGCGCCATGGCGCAGAAGGCGCCGTAGAGGATGTTGATCGCGCCCAGGATCGCCATCGGCACCATGAAGCCGACGGCCTGGTCGGGCAGCATCGGGTAGCTGATGCGCAGCAGGCCGTAGGTGCCCATCTTCAGCAGCACGCCGGCCAGGATGACCGAGACGGCCGTGGGCGCCTCGACGTGGGCGTCGGGCAACCAGGTGTGGAACGGGAACACGGGCACCTTGATGGCGAAGCCGATGAACAGGCCCATCCAGATCACGAAGCGGACGTTGCTCAGGGCGAGGATGCCGCCGTGGTTGGCCTGGTCCATCATGTGCAGCATGTTGAAGGTGTGGCCGCCGGTGACCGGGTCCTTCACGTTGTAGTAGAAGGCGATCATCGCCAGCAGCATCAGCACCGAGCCGGCCAGCGTGTACAGGAAGAACTTGATGGCGGCGTACTCCTTGCGCGGGCCGCCCCAGATGCCGATCAGGAAGTACATCGGCAGCAGCATCACTTCCCAGAACACGTAGAACAGGAAGAAGTCCAGCGAGCAAAACACGCCCATCATCCCGGCCTCGAGCAGCAGGAAGAGGCTGAAGTAGCCCTTGACCGCCTTATCGATGCGCCAGGAGGCGATGATGCACAGGAACGACAGCAGGGCCGTCAGCAGCACCATCGGCACGCTCAGGCCGTCGACGCCCAGGAAGTACTCGATGTTGAAGCTCTTGATCCAGGTGTAGTGCTCCGTGAACTGCATGTTCGCCGTGGTGCGGTCGAACTGCAGGAAGAGCTGCACCGCCAGCAGCAGCGGCACGGCGGTCGCGGCGGCGGCGATCCACTTGGTGAGGTCCTTGTACCGGCCGGGCAGGCCGGTGATCACCGCCGCGCCGACGACCGGCGCGAAGGTCATCCAGGACAGGAGATGGTCAGCCATCGAGACGCTCCTCTCGGGGTAGCACCGCTACAGGGCGCGGAAAACGAACACGAGCAAGAGGACGGAGAAGCAGACGTACGCCAGGTACGACTGCACCCGCCCGGTCTGGACGCGCCGGAAGCCCTCGCCGGCTCCCTGGACGACCACGCCCACACCGTTGACCAGACCGTCCACGACGTACCTGTCCGCGAGGCCGGCGAACCAGCTCAGCGAGCGGGTCAGGTACCCCATGCCGTTGACGATGCCGTCGATCACCACGCGGTCGAAGGCGCCGTTGAGCCAGCTGAACCACAGCGTGAAGCGGTAGATCGTCGCCGCGTAGAACTCGTCGAAGAAGTACATGTTCTGCAGGACGTGGTGCACGCGCGGCAGCCGCGCCAGGACCGACGGCGCGCTGATGCGCCCGCGGATGTAGGTCAGCCACGAAACCAGGATCCCCAGGCCGGCGACCAGGATCGACAGGATCATGGCCGTGATGTGGGCCGTGTGGCGGACGTGGGTGTCGTGGGCATCGCCGTGGGCTGACGCTTCGCCGTGCGCGGGCGCCTCGCCGTGCGCGGGCGCCTCGTGCGTCGCTGCCGCGTGCGCGGGCTCGCCGTGCGGCTCCTGCGGCAGGACGGATTCGCCGTGCGCGGCGGCCGGGACCGCGTGAACCTCGCCGGCGTGCGCCGCACCGGACGCCTGCTCCACGATCCGCTCCATGTCGTACGGCGCGACGAAGCGCGAGAACCAGCCTTCCGACGGGCCGCGCCAGCCCGAGGAGACCACGGCCAGGACCGCGAGGGTCACCAGGGGCACCGTCATCGTCCAGGGGGACTCGTGGGCGTGGTGGTGGCGCTCCTCGTCGCGGGGCTTGCCCATGAAGGTCAGGAACACCATGCGGAACATGTAGAAGGCCGTGAGCCCGGCCGCGATCAGGGCCAGCAGGAAGGGCACGTAGTGCGACTTCGTCATGCCGAAGGCCAGGGCGCCGGCCAGGATGGCGTCCTTGGAGTAGAAGCCCGAGAAGAACGGCACGCCCGAGATCGCCAGCGTCGCGATCAGGAAAGTCCAGAAGGTGATCGGCATCTTGTGGCGCAGGCCGCCCATCAGGGGCATCTCCTGCGTGTGGACGGCGTGGATCACCGAGCCGGAGCCGAGGAAGAGCAGGGCCGGGAAGAAGGCGTGCGTCCAGAGGTGGAACATGCCGGCCGACGCGGCGCCCACGCCCATCGCCATCACCATGTACCCGAGCTGGCTGATGGTGGAGTAGGCCAGGGACTTCTTGATGTCGGTCTTGACCACGGCGATGGTCGCGCCCAGGAAGGCCGTGATCGCGCCCACGTAGGCCACCACCAGCAGGGAGCCGGGATCGAACAGCGGCAGCAGGCGGGCGACCATGTAGACGCCGGCGGCGACCATCGTCGCGGCGTGGATCAGGGCGCTGACCGGGGTGGGGCCCTCCATGGCGTCGGGCAGCCAGATGTGCAGCGGGGCCTGCGCCGACTTGCCGACGCAGCCCATGAACAGGCCGACGCCCGCCAGCGTCAGCAGGCCGCCCGACAGCGGGCTCAGGTGCGCGGCGGCGAACAGCTCGAAGTAGTTGAAGGTCCCGTAGGCCGTGAAGAAGATCAGGATGCCCGTGAAGAAGCCGAAGTCGCCGACGCGGTTGGTCAGGAACGCCTTCTTGTTGGCGGCGGCGGCGGACGGCTTGTCGAAGTAGAAGCCGATCAGCAGGTAGCTCGCCAGGCCCACCAGTTCCCAGAACACGTACAGGAACAGCAGGCTGTTGCTGAGCACGATGCCCAGCATCGAGAAGGTGAAGAAGCCCAGGAACGCGAAGAAGCGCTCGTAGCGCCGGTCCCCGTGCATGTAGCCGACCGAGAACAGGTGGACCAGGAGGCTGACGGTGGTCACGACCACCAGCATGATCGCGGTCATGCCGTCGACCAGGATGCCGGCGTCGGCGGTGAAGCGGCCCAGGTCGAGCCAGCGCACGCCGCCCTCGATCCGCAGGCCGGGATCACCGACGGCCCAGAAGTGGGCGAAGATGCGCACGGCCAGCAGCCAGGTGACGCCGAGCAGCGACACCCCCAGCCAGTCGCCCTGCCGCGGCAGCTTCTTCCCGAAGAAGAAGAGGACCGCGTAGGACAGCAGCGGCAGCAGCAGGATGGCCAGCGCCGTCAACAGGATGGCATGTTCGCTCATCGCGATGCTTCTCCCTTATCGCTTCAGCCGGTTGACGGTGTCCACGTTGACCGTCCCGAAGTTGCGGAACATGGCCAGCACGATCGCCAGGGCCACGGCGGCCTCGGCCGCCGCCAGCACGATGACGAAGGCGGCCACGATGTGCCCGTCGACGCCGCCGTCGACGTAGCGGGCGAAGGCCACGAAGTTCAGGTTGGCGGCGTTGAGGATCAGTTCCACGCCCATCAGCAGGGCGACGGCGTTGCGGCGCGTCAGCACCGCGTAGAGGCCGAGCCCGAAGAGCAGGGCGCTCACGGTCAGGTAGTGCTCCAGGCCGACGGTCATGACCGCATCCCCCCATTCCCTGCCGCATCGTCGGCGCCGTCCGTGTCGTCCTCCGGCGCGCGCTCGCGGATCAGGACGGCCGCCCCGACCATGGCCGCCAGCAGCACCAGCGAGACGTACTCGAAGGGGAAGACGAAGCGCGTCATCAGGCTCGTGCCGATCTCGGCCACGGTCGCTTCCGGCGCGCCGGTCTCCCGCACGGGCCAGCGGGTGCCCACGATCACCATGTAGACCAGGGCGAAGGACAGCAGGGCGAGGATCGCCGCGGGCACGGCCCGGTCCAGGCCGCGGCGCGGCGCGTCGCTGCGCGGGATGCGCGTCATCATCACCGCGAAGATCACCAGCACCAGGATGCCGCCGATGTAGACGACGGTCTGGGTCACGGCCAGGAAGTCCGCCCCCAGCTGGGCGTAGAGCCCGGCCACCCCGAACAGGGTGAACAGCAGGCTGAAGGCCGCGTGCACGACGTTGCGGCTGGCCACGACGAAGAAGCCGGACAGCACCGTCAGCAGCGCGAAACCGTAGAAGACGAGGTCTCCGCTCACGCTCCCCCTCCTTCCGCGCCGCCGGGCGCCGTCTCCGGCAGATCCGCCCGCCGGGGCGCCTTGGCGATCCGGTCGGGGTCCGGCGGCGCCGCCGCGACCTGTTCCACGAAGTAGCCCATCTGCTGGCGGCGCTCCTTGTGGCAGGGCACCGGCCGCGCTGGGTCGACGAACTCGTAGACCAGGCGCCGGCGGTCGTACAGCGCGTGGTCGTAGTCGAGGCTGTGCTGGCAGGCGAAGGTCGGGCACTCCTCGGTGCAGAGGCCGCACCAGATGCACTTGTTGTAGTCCACCGCGTAGCGGTGCATGAAGCGGTCCTTGCCCTTGCCCATGGTCTCGATGTAGATGCAGTCCACGGGGCAGACCTTGGCGCAGCGCAGGCAGCCGTCGCAGAGGTTCACGTCGTTGATGATGAAGCCCTTGAACCGCGCGGGCAGCACCCAGCGTTCGTCGGGGAACTGCAGCGTGACGGGCTTGCGCACCACGTGCTTGCCGGTGATCCTCATGCCCTTCAGGGCGGAGGTCACCGCTTCGTAGATATCGCGCAGATACTGGGTCATGTTCCGCTCCGGTGACGCGACGGTCAGCCCGTCTGGCCCGTCGCCAACATCCAGATGCCGGCGCCCAGGACGCAGATCAGCGCCAGGGGCACCATCACCTTCCAGCACACGTGCATCAGCTGGTCCACGCGCAGGCGGGGCAGCGTCCAGCGCAGCCACATCTGCAGCAGCACCAGCAGCACCGCCTTGATCACGAACACCAGGCCCGGCAGGAACACCGGCCCGAAGAGCGGCTGCCAGCCGCCCAGGAACACCGCCGTGGCGACGCAGGAAACCAGGAACAGGTTCGCGTACTCGGCCAGGAAGAAGAACGCGAAGCGCATGCCGGTGTACTCGGTGTGGTAGCCGGCCACCAGTTCCGACTCGGTCTCCGGCATATCGAAGGGCCCGCGGTTCACCTCGGCGATCGAGGCCACGAAGTACAGCAGGAACGCCACGAACAGGAAGGGATCGTGCAGGAAGTGCCAGTGCCAGATCCCGCCCTGCTGGGCGATCACGATGTCGTTCATGTTCAGCGAACCGGTGATCATCACCACCGGGATGCAGGCCAGGGTCAGCGGGATCTCGTAGCTGACGGCCTGCGCGGCGCCGCGGGCGGCGCCGTAGAGGGACCACTTGTTGTTCGAGGCCCAGCCGGCCATCAGGATGCCGATGGTGGCGGCGCTGCTGACCGCGAAGATGTAGAACAGGCCCAGGTCCAGGTCGGCGGCGATGAAGCCGGGCGCGAAGGGGATCGCGGCCCAGGCCATCAGCGAGCCGATGAAGATCACGAACGGCGCCAACAGGAACAGCGGCTTGTCGGCGTCCTGCGGGACGATGTCCTCCTTGCCGAGGATCTTCACCATGTCCGCCACCGGCTGCAGCACGCCGTGCCAGCGGCCGACGCGCATGGGGCCGTAGCGGCTCTGGATGAAGCCGGCCACCTTGCGCTCCGCCCAGGTGAAGACGATCGCGCACAGGGCCATCACCAGCGCCATGATCAGCGCCATGGTCAGCCCGCCGGCGACCAGCAGCCCGACCGGCGAGAGCCCGTCGCCGAAGATCCGCGCAAAGAGGTCCGTCATCACTTGCATGGCGTCACCTGTCGATCTCCCCGAGGACGATGTCCAGCGACCCGATCGTCGCCACCAGGTCGGAGAGCATCATGCCCGGCCCGACCTTCTCGATCACGTGGAGGTTCGAGAACGACGGCGAGCGCACCTTCGTGCGGAACGGCTTGCTGCCGCCGTCGGCGAAGATGTGGTACCCGATCTCGCCCTTGCTGCTCTCGGTGCGCGTGTAGAGCGAGCCCTGGGGCACCTTGACGAGCTTCTTGAGTTCCTCCGCCTTGACCGGACCGCCGGGCAGCGCGTCGACCGCCTGGCGGATGATGCGGCACGATTCGTACATCTCGCGCATGCGCACCATGTACCGGTCCCAGCAGTCGCCGACGGTGCCCTGCTCGCCCTCCCCGTAGGGGATGTCGAACTCGAAGCGGTCGTAGATGGAGTAGGGGTCGTCCTTGCGGCAGTCGAAGGGGACGCCCGCGCCGCGCAGCACCGGCCCGGTGCAGCCGTAGGCGTGGCAGGTCGCCACGTCGATGACGCCCACGTCGGCGGTGCGCTCGATGAAGATCTTGTTGTACGACAGCAGGGTGTCGTACTCGGGGATCTTCTGCTCCATGATGTTGACGAAGTCCAGGACGTCCCGCTCGAACCCCTCGTAGGCGTCGTAGCGCAGCCCGCCGATGTCGAAGTAGTTGTAGAGCATGCGGCCGCCGCTGATGCGCTCGAGGATGTTCAGGATCTCCTCGCGCTCGCGGAAGCAGTACAGCAGCGGCGTCCAGGCGCCCATGTCCAGGCCGAAGGTGCCGATGGCGATCAGGTGGCTGGCGATGCGCTGCAGTTCGGCGCAGATGACGCGGATGTGCTCGGCCCGCTCGGGGACCTTGACCCCCAGCATCCGCTCGACCGCCACCGCGTAGCCGAAGTTCATGTTGATCGGCGCCAGGTAGTCGAAACGGTCGGTGTAGACCATCCACTGCCGCCAGTCGCAGCCCTCGGCGATCTTCTCGGCGCAGCGGTGCAGGTAGCCGATGTGGGCGGTGACCCCTTGGACGATCTCGCCGTCGGTATGCACCAGCAGCCGCAGCACGCCGTGGGTGGCCGGGTGCTGCGGGCCCATGTTGATCTCGAGCAGCTCGGAGTGCAGCTCCCGCCGCACGTCCTGCGCGCCCCAGCCGCGGCCGGTCGCCGTCTCGCTCATGCCCACCTACCCTTGGTTCCCGTTTCCGGGCTGCTGCGGATCATCGGGCTTCTTGACGTCGTCGGGCAGCGTCACGCCCGCCTCATCCCACTTGCAGGCCGCGTAGTCGCGGCCGTCCAGGGGCACGCCCTGCCAGCTGCCGGGCATCACGTAGTCCTTGCGCAGCGGGTGGCCCACCCATTCCTCGTCCAGCAGGATGCGCTTCAGGTCGGGGTGGCCCGCGAAGCGGATCCCGACGAGGTCCCACGCCTCGCGCTCGTGCCAGGCGGCCGTCGCCCACACCGCGGCCACCGACGCCACCTGGGGCGCGGCGCGGGGCACGCGCACGAAGAGCGTGTGCTTGTGGCCGTGGCGGTGGGAGTACAGGGCGTAGGCCACGCCCAGGTCGCCGTCGCCGACGCGGTCGGAGGCCTCGGGCCGGCCCAGCTCGTCGTAGCCCAGGATGTCGACGCTCTTGCCCTTGCCCGCGGTGTCGTAGCCGTCCCAGTCCAGGCCGGCCAGGCTCATCAGGGACTCGAAACCGAGCGCGGCGTCGTCCCGCAGGAACGCCGCGATCTCGCCGACGCGGCCGGCCGCGACCAGCGAGCCCTTCTCGAAGCTGTCCACGTAGTCCAGCACGGCGTCGCCGAACCGGCTCTGCAGCAGCGCGTGGATGGCCGTCGCTTCCATGGTCGTCCCGTCCCGTTCAGCGTTTGACGTAGGGGATCTTGGACGCGTAGTCCGCGACCCACTTGGGGGGCTTGGTCCCGCCCCGGCGTCCCCGGATCTTGTCCTGCAGGCGCATCAGCCCGTCGAGCAGCACCTCGGGGCGCGGCGGGCAGCCGGGAATGTACACGTCCACCGGCACGATCAGGTCCACGCCCTTGACCACGTGGTAGCCGTACTTGAAGTACGGGCCGCCGCCGATGGCGCAGGAGCCCATGGCCACCACCCACTTGGGCTCGGGCATCTGGTCGTAGATGCGCGTGAGGCGCGTGGCCATCTTCGCCGTCACGGTGCCCGAGACGATCATCAGGTCCGCCTGGCGGGGCGTGGCGCGGAAGGCGCCGGCGCCGAAGCGGTCGATGTCGTAGCGCGTGGCCGAGGCGGCCATCATCTCGATGGCGCAGCAGGCCAGGCCGAAGGTCACCGGCCAGACGCTCGACAGCCGCGCCCAGTCGAACAGGTTGTCGACGGTCGTCAGGATGAAGTTCTTGTCGTCGGACTCGGCCATGGCGGCCAGGTCCTCGGCGACGTGGAAGTCCAGGCACTGCTCGCGCCGCGGGTCGTAGCCCGCGGGCGGGGTGACGGACTCGACGTAGTCCTTCCGGTCCTGCGTCATTCCCCGCTCACCTCCGTGCCGCCGCGGCGCGCCAGGCTCTTGACCCAGTCCAGGTCGCCCTTGACCCAGATGTAGGCCAGGCCGATCGCCAGGATGCCCAGGAACATCGCCATCTCGACGAAGATCAGCGAACCCGCCGCCGCGGACAGCGGCTTGAACACGACCGCCCACGGGTACAGGAAGATGACCTCGACGTCGAAGACGATGAAGAACAGCGCCACCAGGTAGAAGCGGATGTTGAAACGGACCCACGACGAGCCGATCGGCAGCTCGCCGCACTCGTAGGTCACCGCCTTCTCGCCGCCGGGCTTGTTCGGGCGCACCAGCCGGGCGATGCCCAGGGCCAGGTTCCCGAAGAAGATCCCGAACAGCAGGAAGAGCAGGACGGTCGTGTAGTCGGCGTGCAGCCCGGTCGCGACGGCGGCCAGGCAGGGCGTCTGTGTCATCGGGCACCAACCCCCGTGCGTAGGGTGACGGATGGTCCCTGTCGCGGACGGTGCGGGGCGGAGCGGAGAGGCGGCCCGCCGAGCGACATATCGCTGTCAATACAGGTCGTTCCGGCGGGTACTGTCAAGGCGCGATCAAACAGGAATCCGCGAGTCGCGATTTGGCGCGGCCCCGACCAGGTGTTCAAAATGACAGCCAACGCGGCGATTGCGGCCGGTTCCCCGTCCGAGTAAACGCTCGCTCTTTGGTGGGCGATTCGCGTGAATCCCGAACAGGGCGAAGGTCGGGGCTTGCAGTCTGCCCAGGGAGCCGCTGCCAACCTGCACGATGCCGCGGGCGTCGTTGAAATTCGGACTCGGGCAATTGTGTTTCGCGCAACGGGGCCGGACGGGTGGGCGCTCCGCGACGCGACGCATGGCTCCGCACGCGCCGGTGCGTCGGTGCCTGGACTCCCTTATGCAACCCGTCGGCGAACCCGCCATCGCCCACCTCCACCGACGGAGTGCACCCATGCGACGCTTGATCACGCTGCTCGTGACGCTCGCCCTGGCCGCGACGGCCTCGACCACCGCCGCCGCGGAAGTCCTCACCAACCTGTTTTTCCTGCACCACTCGACCGGGCGCAACGTCATCGCCGAGGGCGACGTCCGCGACTGCATCGCGGCCCACAACGCCCAGCACGGCACCGCCTACGCGTTCTGGGACCACGACTACAACGCCCTGGGACTGACCGGCCCCGACGGCAGCCAGCCCGGCATCAGCTACCAGATCCCCGGCGACAACACCGATCCCGACGGGCTGCTGACGTTGTGGACCACGTCCAACGGCGCCCGCAACCTCATCCTGCAGAACCACCAGGTCATCGCCTTCAAATCCTGCTACCCGGCCTCGAACATCGAGACCGACGCCGAACTCGCCGCGCGCAAGCAGTGGTACCTGCAGATGCGCGACGTGTTCGACCAGCACCCCGACCACGTGTTCGTCGTGATGAGCCAGCCGCCGCGGCACCGCCTGGCCACCAACACCGCCGAGGCGACGCGGGCCCGCGCCTTCGCCGCTTGGCTGTGCTCGGACACCTACACGGTCGGCCACCCGAACGTCGTGGCCTTCGACCTGTTCGACCTGCTGGCCGCTCCTGACGACGGTTCCGCCGCGGCCAACCGCCTGCGGTACGCCTACGAGCGCAGCCACAGCAGCAGCGACTCCCACCCCAACGCCGCAGCCAACGCCGCGACCGGCCCCGCGTTCGCCCAGGTGCTGATCGCGGCCTCGACGGCGCTGACGGGCACGACCAGCGCCGGAGACCTGCCGGCGGCGCCGGCGCTGCGGCTGGGCAGCTACCCCAACCCCTTCAACCCGCAGACGACGGTGACCTTCGCACTGGCGGCGCCGGCGCGGGCGCGCTTGGCGATCTACGACCTGGCCGGGGCGCTGGTGACCGTGCTGACGGACGGGACGTACGACGCCGGCGAACACGCCCTGCCCTGGGATGGCCGTCGGGCCGACGGGAGCGCCTCGCCGTCGGGCGTCTACCTCGCACGCCTGCAGACACCGGGGGCGACAGCGGCCGCCAAGCTGCAACTCGTGCGCTGATCATTCGCAACAACAACTCCGACAGGGGCGGCATCGGCAGATGCGGCCCCTGTCTCGCAATCAGGCCGCAGCCAGGCTTCTGCCACCAAACCCACCCTGCGAAGCTGATTTTGATGCTTATAGTTTCAACTAACAATATTTAGTATTGCCAAGAATTTTCTGGACAGGACCCCGCCCACCGCCTAGATCTGCCGGGAGAGCGTGAGAGCGATTCTCATGATCTTTCTCGACTTTTCCTGCGGAGGTTGCCGATGTCCCACCTGAAAATCTACGCCGCCGCCCTGGGAGTCGGCTTCGTCATCAGCCTCGCCGCCACGGCCGGAGCCGGGGACCGCCGCCCCGCCTTGCCCGGCGGGATCGGCGACAAGCCCTACCTGTCGCGCGGCGGCGTCGACATCATGCTCGGCGGCTACATGGATCACGAGTTCGAGTGGGTCGAGGACGGCGGCAGCACCTTCGATCAGCACCGCTTCGTGCCCTTCATCACCGCACGGGTGTCCGACCGCGTGACCGTGTCGAGCGAGATCGAGTTCGAGCACGGCGGCTTCGTCGGCGGCGACGGCGAGGGCGAGATCAAGCTGGAGTACGCGGTCATGGACTACCGATTCCGCGAGGGCTTCCAGTTCCGCGGCGGCCTGATCCTGTCGCCCCTGGGTGCCTTCAACCTGCGCCACGACACGCCGCTGAACGACCTGACCGAGCGCCCGCTGGTGGACCGCCAGCTCGTCCCCTCGACGCTGAGCGAGGCGGGCATGGGCGTCTTCGGCACGCTCTACCCGAGCGAGGATCTCGTCCTGGGTTATGAAGCCTATCTGGTCAACGGCTTCGACGAAGGCGTGCTGTCCGGCGCCGCCGGCGACAAAAAGCTGCGAATCCGCTCGGGGCGCGGCAGCCAGGAGCAGGACAACAACCGGAACAAGGCCCTCGTCGCCCGCCTGGGCGCCAGCCCGCGCCCGGGCCTGAACCTCGGCGCCTCGATCCACACCGGCAAGTACGACGACGCGGACGGAAAGCGCCTGACGATCGCCGCGCTCGACGGCCAGGCGGTCTTCGGCGCGCTGGAGCTGCTGGGCGAGCTGGCTTCCGCCGCGGCCGACGTCGACCGCATCGCCGAGCCGGGGCTCGCCGAAAGCCAGCACGGCGCCTACGGCCAGGTCAACTGGCACGTGCTGCACGACCGGCTGCTGCCGGGATCGGTGGTCACCCTGGTCGCACGCGCCGACGCGATGGACTACGACACCGATGTCGACGGTGACCAGGCGTCGGCGCTGACCCTGGGCGTGAACTTCCGCCCGACCGAGGAGTCGGTCTTCAAGCTGGACTACGCCTGGTCCCGCACGACCGCGCGCGGCGCCGGCGACAGCGCGGACGCGCCCGGGCGCCTGTTCTTCTCCGTGGCCACGTACTTCTAGGGGGATGACGCGCATGCGCACGCTGTGCACCTGCCTGCTGATCGCCGCGGCCGCGGGGGCCGGCCCGGCCCGCACGGCGCCCGCGGCGCGGCCGGCGGCCGAGCACCACGTCTACCAGACACTCGACGAGGCCCTGGGCGAGGTGTTCGCCGGAGCCGACTCGACCTGGACGGAGACCTGGACTCCCAACGACGTCGCGCGGGCGGGGCTGGCCGCGGAGCTCGGCGCGCCGCAGCCCGCAGGCGAGATCGTGTTCCACCGCGCCCGCCGCGACGGGCGCGACCTGGGTTGGGCCGTGACGACCGACGAGATCGGGCTGCACGAGCCAATCACGATGCTGGTGTCGGTCGACGCCGCGCGCGAGGTCGGTCCCGTGCGCGTGCTCGTCTTCCGCGAGTCGCGCGGCGGCGAGGTGCGCCGCAAGCGCTTCCTCGATCAGTTCCTGGGCAAGACGCGCGCCGACCCCCTGCGGATCACGCGCGACGTCGACGCCGTCACCGGCGCCACCTACTCCTCGCGCGCGGTGACCGCCGGCGTCAAGCGGGTGTTGGCCCTGGTGGACGCCTGTTATCCCCCAGAACGGAGCGCCCCGTGAAGATGCCGGCGCGACACCTGCATCGCTGGCTGGGAGCGCTGCTGCTGCTGCCCCTGCTGACGATCACGGCGACCGGCCTGCTGCTGAGCAACCCGCGGTGGCTGGACCGCGACCGCGACCCCGTCCTGCGGGTCGTCGCCGATCCCGTCCGCCCGGACGTGCTGTGGCAGGGGCGCGCTTCGGGGCTGTGGCGCTCGGCGGACACCGGCGCGGCGTGGCGCGAGGTGCCGATGCTCTCGCCGCCGCTGAACGTCGCCGGGATCGCCGTGGCGGGCGGCACGATCCTGGCCGCCGGCGAGGCGGGCGATCTCGTGCGCTCGAACGACGGCGGCACGGTGTGGGAAACGCTGCCCGGCGTGCCGCTCGACGGGGCCCGGCTGCACGACTTGTCCGTCGGTGCCGACGGCACGCTGTACGCGTGGACGTCGCGAGGGCTCTTCGTCGCGGCAAGCGGTGACGGGGCCTGGGAATCGCGCGGCGAGGCCCCGCGCTCGCGCGACCGGCTGCACGCGCTGCATACCGGTTGGTTGCTGGGCCCGCGCGGCAAGCTGCTCAACGACGTCGCGACCGTCGGGATGATCCTACTCGCGGTCACGGGGCTGCTGGCCTGGCAACGCCGCTACGGGCGTCGCTAGCTGCGGCGGCAGCGGCGACGGCGAGGTCTCGCTGTCGTTCGCGCTGATGGAGTACCGCTTCCACGAAGAGGTGCCATTCCGCGGCGGGCGGGTCCAGTCGCCACTGGGCGGCGTCAACCTGCATCACGGTTCGCCGCTGAACCTGCTTCTAGTTCCCGATGAAGCGGACGATGAACGATCATCATGCACACCCCTGATTTCAGGGACGAGCAGCCAGATTCGTCAAATATCGGTCGCGGATCCGCGCCGCCGGATGGTCTTGCTTCGACACCGCAGACTGGGATATCCTGACACCCGAACGATCCTCCTCCACGATCAGGAGCCGTGCCCATGCGCGCGAACCGTCGATCCATGTTCCTGCTGCTCTTGGCCCTGCTGGTCACTGCAGCCTGCGCCCCGGGATTCGGCCCCTGCACCTCCACGCCCGTCGTTACGGCACAAGTGCGCGGCCCCCTGCACCTGCTCGCCTTCGGTTGCGGGGTCGACCGGTACTACCTCGCGGATTACGAGCCCGGCTCCCCCACCGCGACCCTGCACGCACCCGACGGCGCGCACACGCTGACGCAGCAGATCGCCGCCTCCGGCGCGAAGTACGCCGGCGGCCGCTACCTGCTCTGGACCAAGGGGCAGGACGTCATGCTGGAGGTGGACGGGCAGCGCGTCGAGGATTGCACGGTCTCAGGGCAGCAGCAGGTGCTCGAGCGGTCCTGGGCGGCGGGCTACCATTTCCACGCGTTCGGCAACGAGCCCGGCTGGATTCTGGATTCCGGGTCCCACGACACCCGCGTGACAGCCGACTACGGCGCGATCGAGCTGCAATTCCCGGGGATCCCCGTCGAGAGCCTACGCGACGGCGCGCCGATCCTGCGTGAGGCCGCGGGGCACGTCCTGCGCCTGCGCACTTCGGCGACGCCGTGCCAGGACGACATGATGGGCTATCCGGGAACCATGAGCGTCGAGTTGGAACTGGACGGCAGGAAGTTGAACGGCTGCGGCGTGCGGCTGCATTAGGACCGCAGCAAGCCGGTGACCTCGTCCAATCGAATTTTTTTGATGCTTGAGTGCAGTTTCTACGGGACGTCCCGACCTGGGCGGTATCATTCTGCAAATTCCGCTCAGCGCACGCGCTCCCCGCCCACGTACAGCGCGACCGGCTTCGCGGCAAGCCAGACGACGGGATCGCCGCCGCGCGGATCGCGGTCCAGCACCGTGCAGTCGAAGAACAGCCCCGGGTGCAGGGCGCCTAGGTCGCTCTCACGCCCCACGGCGTACGCCGCCTCGGTGGTGAAGCCGCGCAGAGTCTCGGCCAGCGTCAGACGCTGCTCGGGATGCCACCCGCCCACGGGGTCGCCGTCCGGCTCCTGCCGCGTGATCGCCGCGTAGATCCCCGGCAGGGGGTTCCAGTCCTCGACCGGCGCGTCCGACCCCAGCGGCAAACGCACGCCGTGGTCCAGGAACGTGCGCCACGCGTAGGCGCCCTGGACGCGCTCGGGTCCGAGTCTCTGCTCGGCCCAGCGCAGGTCGCTCGTGCAGTGCGTGGGCTGCACGCTGGCGATCGCGCCCAGCGACGCGAAGCGCGCGAAGTCGTCGGGGTGGACGACCTGGGCGTGCTCCACGCGGTGGCGGTGCGACCGCGCGCCGGTCGCGTCCGGCGCCTGCGCGGCGGCGATGGCGTCCAGGGCCATGCGGTTGCCGCCGTCGCCGATGGCGTGGATGGCGCACTGGAAACCGCGGCGGTGCACCTCGCGCACCTGGTCGGCGAGTTCGGGGTCGCTGGTGACCGCGAGGCCGCGCCGCCCGGGCTCGTCGCTGTAATCCGCCAGCAGCAGCGCGCCGCGGCTGCCCAGAGCGCCGTCGGTGTAATATTTCATGCCCAGCACCGCGAAGCGGTTAGAAGCGCGATAGCGCTCGAGAGCCGCCATCGACCCGACTTCGGACCCCTCCAGGTAGACGAATAGCCTGATCGGCAACCGCCCCTCGTCCGCGAGCCTCTGCGCGATGTCGCACGTCTCCGGCGACTCCCCCATGTCGTGCACCGCCACGAGCCCCGCATCGGCGCAGGCCGCCAGCCCCGCCAACAGCCAGCGCTCCTGGTCGGCGGCGGTGGAGCGCGGCAGGAAAGGCGTCAGCAGATCGGCGGCGTTGTCGACCAGCACGCCGGTCGGCGCGCCCTGTTCATCGCGTAGGATGCGGCCGCCGTCGGGGTCCGGCGTGGCGGCCGTGATGCCCGCCAGGTCCAGCATGGCCTTGTTCACCCAGGACGCGTGGCCGTCGACGCGGCGCAGCACCATCGGCCGCGCGCCCGCGCCCTCGAGGTCGCGCCAGGTGGGGAACGCGCCGCCGGGCCAGCGGCTCTGGTCCCAGCCGCGGCCGCGGACCACCGCGACGTCGGGGTTCGCCGCGGCCCAGGCGGCGGCCAGGTCGCGCGCTTCGAGCGCCGAGCGAGCCTCCTCCAGCCCCACCTGCTCGCACCGCTTGCCGATGCCCGAGACGTGCAGGTGCGCGTCGTGCAGGCCCGGCAGGGCCAGCACACCGGGCAGCTTCACGATCTCCCAGGGCGTGTCGTGCGGCACGACGCCGTAGGTCTCCAGGATGCGCCCGTCGGCGCGCACGGCCACGGCCGCGGCCTCGGGCAGCGCGGGGTCGCCGGTCCAGAAGACCGGGCCGGTGTAGATGCGGACCATGGTGTCGGTCTCCTCTGGCAAGCCGCCGCCGATCGCGGCGGCGGCCAGCAACATGACGGCGATCGCGACGAATCTCTTCATCCCATCTCCCCTAGTACGGCAACGCCGTCGCCACCGAATCCGCCGCCGCCCGCGGCAGCCTGAACTGCTCCGGCCGCAACCGCAGCACCGCGTCGCGCCACGCCTGCGGGTAGCCGACATCGCGCTCGCGCCCGTTCTCGATGACGTAGCCGTCGTTGTACTTCGCGATCAGCGCGCCGGCCAGCCCGCGCCAGCGTTCGGCGACGCGTTCGGCCTCGCCCACGCAGTACGTGGTCAAGTAGCGCGCGCACAGCGCGGGATCCTGCGCGTGCAGCCGAGCGGCTGTCGCCTCGACCGCCGGCTGCATCGCGATCAGCCCGCCCTCGAGTTCGCCCTGGACGGCCCGGATATCCTCGATCATGTACGAGTACTTCAGACCGGCGTAGTTGGCCACGAGGTTGAACACCCACCACCCCGAGTCCCACGAGAACTCCTCGAGCCTGCCCCGCGTGAAGGACGGCGGAAGGTCGGTGATCCCGGCGTAGAGCGGGAACCAGACCGTCGTCGCGGTATTGTCGACGCCGTACCAGAGGCAGCCGCCGACGGGGTTGGGCAGCGCGCGGCGGCACTGCGCGATGTGGGAGAAGCCGGTCTGCTGCGTCGAGATGGGCCGCTCCCAGGTGTAGGTCTCGCCGCCCTGCTCCCAGGCCATCGGCCGCCAGCGGTCGGGGCAGCCGAAGGGCCCGGCGTCCACGCCCTGCGTCATGTCGTAGTCGGTGCCCTCGTAGTGGTCGCGCATCAAGGCCATGACGTCGCCCAGGGCCAGCTTGCGGTCGGGCTTCACCCACAGGGGATAGTCCACGGCGCCCGCGACGCCGCGGTGGAAGTCCGGGCTCAGATTCAGCGACGGCGCCGCCCGCCGCAGCAGGCTCCATACCCGCGTGGCGGTGTAGCGCTTCTTCTGCGGGGTGGCCGGATCGTACACGTCGCGAAAGTTGAAGGGGACGCCGGCGCGCGCATCGTACCAGCCGCGCGCCTCGGCCACGCTGAACACGTTGCGCGAGTAGAGGCAGTTCTGCGGGTCGTCGGTGGGGAACGTGCCGATGCGCGCCATGTTGGCGTGGGCCGACACGGTGCCGTCGGGCAGCCGGCGCGCGACCCAGACCGCGCCGTTGCTGCCGGGGCCCGCGCCGATCATCTCCAGCAGCCAGCACTCGCGCGGGTCGCAGAGCGAGAACGACTCGCCGGTGCTGCGGTAGCCGAAGGTCTCGATCAGCGAGGTGATCACCTCGACCGCCTCGCGCGCGGTGCGCGCGCGCTGCAGGGCGAGGGTCATCAGGTTCCAGTAGTGCAGACCCCCGGTCTTGTCCATCAGCTCGGGCCGGCCGTCGAAGGTGGTCTCGCCGACGGCCACCTGGTGCTCGTTCATCAGGCCGACGACCGCGTAGCTGTGGGCCGACCAGGGGATCGTCGCGGTCAGCGTGCCGTCCCAGTACCGCACCTCCTGCATCTCGCCGGGCGCGTGGTCGGCCGCCGGGGTGCTCTGCAGGATGGGGTGGAACTCCCCGTCGCAGGTGTAGGTGATGAAGGCGGACCCGTCCGCCGAGGCGCCGGGGGTGACCAGCAGGTTGGTGCACGCCGCCACGGGAGCGGCGGCCAGGGCGATCAGCAGTGCGAAGGCGAGGTACGGGCGCATGAGGTCCCTCCGGGTGTGGGGTCGCCGGGATCATAGCGGCTCACGTCCGCCGGGGAAACCGCGGATGCGCAACGGGAAGAAGGCCCCGACCTGGGCCGGGGCATTCCTGCTACCCGGGGGACGGGTCGCGCTACTTCAGCAAGGTCATCTTGCGCAGCTCGCGCGCGTCGCTCGTGCGCAGCTCCGCCACGTAGACGCCCGAGGCCGCCGCGCGGCCGTCGCCGTCGCGTCCGTCCCAGGTCGCGACGTGCTCGCCGGCGGACAGCGGCTCGGCCAGCAGGTCGCGCACCAGGCGGCCCCGCTCGTCGAAGATCCGCAGGCTGACGTAGCCCTGCCGCGCCACGGTGAACCGCAGCTCCGTCGAAGGGTTGAACGGGTTCGGCATCGCCGGCGCCAGGGCGGTCCGCCAGTTCGGCACCCCGCCCGCCCCGGTCGAGGCCAGGACGAGCTGCTCGGATCCCATGAGTACGGGCGAGGCGCGGCCCTGGGCGATCCAGGCGTCGTACAGGTCCTGACCAAGGGTGTTGGTCGTGTTCGCGTCGCGCAGGAACTCGATGTACTCCTTCGAGATGCTCTGGTAGTAGAGCTTCACCTCGACGATGCTCGCGCCCATGGGCAGGTCGTAGAGCGTGTCGTCCCAGAACTGCCCGTCTGCGTACCCGTCGTAGCCGACGACCGGCGACTGCACGGTCTGCAGCTCGGCCAGCGTGACGCCGCGCGGCGGGATGCGGTTGTCCATGAAGACCGTGTCGTTGAGCACGAAGTGGAACGAGGGGCCCGCGCCGATGCCGAGGATCGCGCCGAGACGGTGCGAAGTGCCGGGCTCGGTGTGGTAGATCTTCACGCCCGGGTCGTGGCCCAGCGTGCCGGTGGCCAGGTCGTAGGCGCCCGACTCGTAGATCAGAGCCGCCTGGTCGTCGAAGACCCGCACGTTGATCCAGATGCGCCGGCCCTCGGGATACCCGCTGGGCAGCTTGTGGGCGGTCTCGTTGGTGACACGCACCGTCACGCCCGGCCCGCCGCCGACGGACGTCTCGAAGACCTCGAGCGTGGCCGCCATCTGCAGCATCGCCGTGACCCGCGCTTTGCCCGCGTTGAGGGCCGTCTGGTCGAACTCGCCCGGGAACCACGCGGGGATGAGGTCGGGCACGAAGTGGTTGCCGCCGGTGAGGTCGTGCACGCCGAGGTCGGTGCGGATCGGTCCCGTGGCGGCGCCGCGCCCGGTCGCGTCGGCCATGTGGCAGTCCTGGCAGGTGGCGACGACGCCGCCCGGCTTGACGCCGGCGAACTGCGGCGCGTAGACGCCGCCCTCGGCGTAGGCGCTGACCGACCACTCGCTGAAGGTGCGCTCCACCGGGAACATGTCGCGCTTGTTCCCGTCGGGATGCGGCGCGTCCAATTCCTGCACGACGTACTCGCCGGGCGCCGTGCCGGCGACGAAGGCGGGGTTGCTCACATCGTGGCAGGTGCCGCACAGGTTGGCGGTGCGGTGGAAGGCCGAGTCCAGGAACTGGTGCGAGGCCTGCGCGTCGGCGTAGGGGCCGCGGCGGATCGGGTCGGGATCGGTCACGGTCTGGCCGTTGCCATAGCCGAGCACCGGCGCCGCGAGCCGGGCGAGGATGCTCTCGTCGACGGCGGGGCTGACGCCAGGCTGATAGATCGGGTCGACCGCGCGGTGGCAGTAGTCGCACTGCACGCCCTGGCGGTCCGTGGCCGTGACCATGCCGCCCGAGGTGTCGGCCGAGCGCCCCTCCTGCCAGCCCCCCGGGGTGTGGCAGCGCAGGCAGAGGTCGCCGGAGGCGGGCGCGTCCTGCTCGGCGATGACCATCGTCGCGGAGAAGACGGGGTCGCGCATGGCGTTGCCCATCATGCTGCCGCGCCAGTTCGCCCAGGGCTCCACGGCCGCGCTGTAGCCGCCGTGGCAGGTCGAGCAGGTGCCGTCGGGGTTGTCGAGCACGCCCGCGCCGAAGGGCTGCGTGCCGGGCAGGCGGAAGTCGCGCAGCGTGGTGGGCGCGACGCCGCCGACGTGCGGCTCGATCGTGAAGTCGGCGGGGCTGTCGCCGTGACCGGCGTTGCCGGCCGCGTCGCGGGCCTGGATCCGGATCCGCGACGTCGCGCCCGGCAGGTTGGGCACGAACCAGGCGTAGCTGCTCGACGCCGGCAGGTTGCGGGCCACGGTCTCCCAGTGGACGCCGCCGTCCTCGCTCAGGGAGATGTCGATCGCGGCGATGCCGCTCGGGTCGGTCGCGGTCCAGGTCAGCGTCTCGGTGGTGTTCGGCACGACGCTCTCGCCGCCCGACGGCCGGGTCACCGTGACCAGCGGCGGATCGACGTCCGCCCCGCCGGACGGCGTCAGGTGGTCGATCAAGTCGGCCTGGTTCACGTTCAGCGCGGAGCCCACGTTGGAGGCCTTGAGCCCGGGGAAGGTGGGCGTGTTCGAGAAGTTCACCGTGTCGGTGACCTCGATCAGCGCGGAGAAGCCGTCGTTGTCCGCGTCCTGCGGCTCGGCGGCCGCGACCGCCGCGGCGTTGGAGAGGCCGTTGTTCACGCCGACCTCCACGGAGAGGCCGAAGGGATTGCGCGGGCCGCCGCCGCTGAAGTCGAAGTGGCACACGCCGCAGTGGTTGGCGTGGGACGGCAGCTCGTCCAGCACGCTGTTCACCGCAGCGGGGTACCTGTTGAAGAAGGCGGTGCGGATCGGGTTGCGGGCCTGGGCCGCGCCGGCGGCGACGAGGCACAGCGCGAGCAGGCAGAACCGGACGCGTGTGCAGCGCATGTCAGTCTCCTTCGGAGATTGGCTGCGGGACACTCCGGGGCGGCAGAGATCCCGGGCGAGAGCGGGTCTTCGAGAACCAACCAGCGGCAATTGTAACGAAAGTGTCACGAAATTTCCAGATAATGATATGATGACATCAATATCCAGTATCTAAACGCAAGCTCATGGCGATGATCGCAATGACGGTTGATCCAGCCAGGGTCCTGTGACAGATTTCGGCCGTGCGGGCCCCATCACGGCCGTCGTCCTTCCACCACCGCGAACCCACGGAACCGACGTGACCAACCCGTCGAAGCTGGCCGACCGCCCCCGGACCGCCGCCGCGCTCGTCGCGCTGGCGGCCGTCCTGGTCCACGCGGGCGCGCTGGGACACGCCCTGGTCTGGGACGACGCCAACGTCCTGGCCGGCATGCGGGACGCCGCCGCGCGCGGCTGGAGCGCCCTGCTCGGCGCGGAGTTCCTCGCCGACACCGGTTACCACCGTCCCGTCGTGCTGCTGAGCCTGCGCAGCGACGACCTGCTGGGCGGCGGCGCGGCCTTCATGTTCCACCTGACCAACGTGCTGCTGCACCTCGCCGCGTCCGTGCTGACGCTGCTGCTGCTGCGCGCCTGGCTGCGCCACGGCGCGGCCGCCCTGGCCGGCGCCCTGCTCTTCGCGGTGCACCCCGCGCACGTGGAGTCGGTGGCCTTCGTGTCGGGCCGCACCGATCTCTGGGTCGCGGCGCTCGGGCTCGCGGCGGCGCTGGCCTGGACCCGTTGGCGGCGGGGCGAGCGGCGCGCCGGCCCGGTGGCCGCCCTGCTGTTCCTGCTCGCGCTGTTCGCCAAGGAGTCCGCCTACCTGCTGCCCGCGGCTCTGCTGGCGGTCTCGGCCCTGCTCCCGCCGGACGCGCGCGATCCGCGCCCCTGGTGGCGGCGCCAAGCCAGCTGGCTCGCCGTGGCCGTCCTGACGATGGCCGTCGCCGCGGCGCTGCGCGTCGGCGTCGCCCACCTGGGTTTCGGCGAGGCCGCCGCGACGGCCGGCAGTCGCCTCGGCGCCGACCTCGCCACGCGCCTGGGACACCTGCCCGCGCTCGTGGCCTGGTACCTGCGGTTGCTGCTGATCCCCTGGCCGTTGAACGCCTACTGGTCGGCGCACCACCTCTCGCCGGACGCCCTGACCTGGGCGGCGGCGGTCGCGGCGGTCGGCGTCGTGGCGCTCGCGCGACGCCATGGCGCGGCCGGCCTGGCCTGGACTCTCGTGTTCCTGCTGCCGGTGCTGGGGTTCGCGCCCCTGCAGGGCGCGCCCTTCGCGGAGCGCTTCCTCTACCTGCCGTCGTTCGGCTGGTGCCTGATCGCGGGCGCTCTGTTCGCGCGCACGGACGCGGCCGGTCGGCGCGGGATCGCGATCGCGGCGACGGCGGCCCTGGTGCTGGCGATGTCCGCCGCGACGTTGGCGCGCGTCCCGGTGTGGAAGGACGACGCCACGCTGTTCACCGACATGGCGCGCCGCTCCCCCGACGAGTACGTCGTGCAGCACGACCTCGGCGCCGCCCTGCACCGCGCCGGCGACGGGGCCGGTTCGCTGGCCGCCTACCGCCGGGCGGTCGCCCTGGCGCCGACCCACGAGCCGTCGCTGCGCGCGCTCGGCGTGGCCGAAGGCGCCGCCGGCAACCTCGAGGCGTCGTACGACCTGCTGCACCGCGCCGTGACGGCCGATCCGCGACGCCCCGAAGCCCACTGCAACTTCGCCGTGATCGCCGCGCACCGCGGCCAGGTCGAACTCGCCGAGACCCACTTCCGCCGCGCCCTCGAACTGCGCCCGGACTACGCCCTGGCGGTGGCGGGCCTGTGCGAGACGCTCGCCGCCCGCGGCGATGGCGACGGCGCGCGCCGCCAGCTCGCGACCCTCCAGCGCCTGGACCCGCGCCTGGCCGCCGAGACGCAGCGCCGCCTCGCGGGATCGTCGCCGTGATCCGCATCCTGGCCGTCGGCAAACTCAAGGACGCCCGGCTGGCCGAGCTCGCGGACGACTTCGCGCGGCGGATCCGCCCCTGGTCCGACCTCGAGATCATCGAGCTGAAGGACCAGGGTCCCGAGCGCGAGGCCGCGGCCATGCTGGCGCGGCTCGGCCCGGCTTCGGGCCACGGCCTGACCATCGCCCTGGACGAACACGGCACGCCCGCCTCCTCGCGCGAATTGTCCGCCCTGCTCGGCGCACACGGGTCCCTCACCTTCCTGATCGGCGGGCCGGACGGTCTGGGCGCGACGGCCCGCACGCGCGCCGACCGCGTCCTGTCCCTGTCGCCGCTGACTTTCACCCACGAGACCGCCCGCTTCCTGCTGCTCGAGCAGATCTACCGCGGTCTGGCCATCCTGCGCGGCCATCCCTACCACCGCGACTGACGGCGTCGGGGGATGGACAAAGCCCTTTCCGCGCCGGGGGGGGTTCTCTATACTGGGAACCCGTCGTGCAGGCGGGACGTTGATACCATCTTCCCGCAGGCATTCCCCGGAGGCGTCGTGCACCACCGAAGGCGAGCGTCAGTCATGATCCCAGCCCTGCGCCGTGTTCTCGCGCCGGCCGCCCTGGCGCTGACGTTGGCGGGCCCCGCCGCCGGCGCCACCCTGCTGCTGACGGGCACGCCCGGCGCCGCCGTCCGGCTCGACGGGCGCGAACTCGGCACCCTGCCGCTGGACGCCCAGGACGTGGCCGCGGGCGCCCACACGCTCTCGGCCACGCTGAAGGGGATGCTCCCCCTGGACCTCGAGATGCGGATCGACGCCGAAGACGCGGTGGTCCGCCACCACCTGCGCCTGCAGCCCATGAGCCGCCGCGACGCGGTGAGCTACAGCCTGTTGCTGGCCGGCTTGGGCCAGCGCTACGAAGGCCGGCCCACGCTGGGCTGGATCCTGACCGCGACGGAGGTCGGCGGGTTGCTGACGGCGCTGGCGGGGGAACTGGCCGTGCAGAACCATCGCGACGACTACGACCTCGCCATGGCGAACTACCGCGAAGCCCTGCTGCCGGACGAGGTCGCCTTCTACCGTGATCAGGCCGACGACGCGTGGACCGCGGCCGACGACGCCGGCCGGCTGCGGGACACCGCGGCGGCCGTGGCCGTCGGAGCCGTCGTCGTCAGCGTGATCGACGCCTGGCTACGCTTCCCGTCGCTCGAGGCAGGAGCCGGGCCGGCGCCCGCGCCGCCGCCGGAGTTCGCGGCCGGCGCCGCGACGGCGGGTTCCGGCTTCCACGTGGGCTGGAGCCTGCGGTGGTGACGAAAGGACGGACGATGACCGAACGCCTGCACTCGCGCCTGCCGCTGCTCGCCCTGCTGGCCGCGATCAGCCTGGCTCTGGGCTGCACCCAGGTTCCCGACTCGCCGAACTTCGACAACCCTCTGGACCCCGACGGGACGGGCGGCGATCCCTTCAACGTCTCGGCGTTCTATGGAGTCGGCGGCGTCGTCGTGTCCTGGACCTCCCTCGAACTGCCCGGCGTGGCGGGCTACGAGATCCTGCGTTCCGGCGGCGAGGACGGCCCCTACGACGTCATCGGTTCCGTCGAGCACCCGACGGTCCTGTACATCGACCGCGACTTCGCGCCGAACCTGCCCAACTTCTACAAGGTCCGCGCCACCGACGCCTTGGGCAACAGCACGCTCATCTCCGTCGTGACGGCCGCCCGCATCGCGGCCCCGCCCCGCCTGGTGATCGCCGACACCACCACGTCCGCCACACGCTCGCTCACCCTGTCGCTCGAGGTCGCGCTGGGCGACAGCGCCGCCGTCGATTCCCTGCGGAGCTTCGCCACCGCCGTCACCGCCGTCTTCGACGACGAGGGCCTGGCCTCCCTGCCCTGGGACCTCGGCGCCGCCCCCGCCTCCCTCGTCTGGAAGCACGTCTACGTGCGCGTCTACTCGGCCGGCATCGCCGGGGCCGTGTTCCACGATTCGATCAAGGTCCGCTTCGCCCCCGACCTCAAGCTCGAGGGCAACCCGGCCTCGCTCGCCGACCGCACCCCGGCGCTGAGGATCATCGGCGCCGGCGTGACCCAGATGCGCTTCGCCCCGGACCGCTCCTCGCTGTCGTCGGCGGCCTGGTTGCCCGGCGCCAACGTGCACGAGGACTACCTCCTGGGCGCGGAGCTGACCACCCAGACGATCTTCGGCGAGTTCGCCTGCGACTTCGGCTTCACCGTGATCGACAGCGTGCCGGCGGTGCCGGATGACCTGCAACCCCTGACGCTGACGGTCAACGGGGGCGCGGCGGCCACGAGCGCGCTGCTGGTCCCGCTGTCGGCCGACGCGCGCGCCACCCACATGCGCTTCGCCGAGACGCTCGCGGAGCTGGGTGAGGCGACCTGGCAGGCCTACGCCGCCCAGACGACCTTCGCCCACAGCGCCTGCGCGGGCGACCCGGCCAAGACCGTGTGGGCCCAGTACAAGAACGACTGGGTCGTCGCCAACCCCGTGAGCGGCGGCTTCCAGTGGCTGCCGCCCGAAGCGCTGAGCGTGACGATCGCCGCACCGGACACCGTGACGTCGGGCGACATCGTGATGATCGCCGGCACGGCCGTCGCCGGGACCTGCGGCGATCCGTTGGATCTGGTCGAGGTGGATGCGGGTGCGGGCTGGCAGGCGGCGACGGGGCTCGCGACGTGGGCGTTCGCCTGGACCGCGCCCGCGGTCGGCGACACCACGACCGTCACCGTGTCGGCGCGGGTCTCTGCCGGCGCCGACACGGCGACGGACACGCACGACATCGTCGTGCTGCCCGAGTAGGCCGCGCCGCTACAGTCGGATGACGCGCGCGGCCTCGTTCTGCAGGCCGAGGATCTCGACCATGGTCGAGACCCGGCCGACGGCGAGTTTCTCCCTCAGCTCGAACCAGTCGAGGCAGGTGCCGCAGCAGAGCAGATCCGCGCCGGCGTCCCGGAGCGCCTGCAGTTCAGGCAGGCACCCCGACCCCTCGCAGCACAGCTTCACGCCGGCGTTCAGGAACAACAGATGGGACGGCAGTGCGCCCGCGGCCTGCGGCAGGCTCCGCAGCGCGGACAGCAGCAGCGCCTCGCCCAGCTCGTCGTCGCCGCGGCCCAGCGCGTCGCCGGCGATGAGGATCACGCTCTTGGACATCGATGCACCTGAATCCCTCGAGTGCTACTTGAGCAACGCCAACTTCTCCACGAACGACACCTCGTCCGCCGCGAACCGCACGAAGTAGACGCCGCTCGGCCGCGCGCGCCCCGCGTCGTCGCGCCCATCCCAGACGCTCTCGTGCCAGCCCGCCGCGTCCTGCGCGTCCAGGGTGCGCACCAGGCGCCCCCTCTGGTCGAAGACAGCCAGTCGGACCTCGCGCGCGCCGGCCGGCACGCAGTACTTCAGCACGGTCGCGGGGTTGAAGGGGTTCGGCGACGCCGGCAGCAGGCGCGCGGCCAGACCGGCGCCCGGCGTCTCCCCGGCCCCGGTGGCGAACTCGCCGTCGAGGATCACTTCGTCCACCCACCAGCCGAAACCGCAGAAGTTGCCGTCCTCGGCGGACCAACCGCCGTCGCTGTCGAGGCGCAGCCGCAGGTCCACGACCGCGAAGCCGAAGTCGTTGTCGCAGGCGCCGATCAGCGACGACGGGATCTCCCAGGAATCGGTGACGCAGGAACTCGCGCCGGTCAGGACGGCGATCTGCACCCAGGGCGAGCCCGGATCGCCGGCGCAGCGGCCTTCGACGTAGGCGAAGTCGTAGTCGGGTTCGATGTCGTAGCGGTGCCGCAGGGTGATCGTGGCCCCCTCGGAGACGCCCACCGTGGTCCAGGTGAAATCGAACCAGTTGTTGCCGTAGCCGGGGCCGCACTCGAACTCGGGGGCGTCGACGCCGAACCAGAGCCCGCCGTCTCCGGAACAGGACCCCGCCATGATCCCGTCGTGATGGACGAAGCTGCGGCAGAAGAGCCAACCCTCGGTGCCGGTCTCGAAGGTCCAAGCGAGCGACTTGTCGGCCGCGACCCGGGGCGCGCGTTTCGCGCTCATCACGAAGTCGAGCGACACGTCCTGCCCCGACAGCGCGATGTTCTCCAGGGCGATCCCGGTCGGGTCGCAGACGTTGTCGGACGCCGGCGGGATCGTGTCGTCGGCGAAACGGTTGCGGTCGCGCGGGCCGTACCAGTCGGTCGTGTCGACGTTGGCGGCCGACCAGCCCGGCCAGGCGTCGCCGTCGTCGCCGCGGTTGAAGTTGTCCAGCCGCAGCTGCATCGCATAATCGCGCGGGCCGTCCAGGTGCTCGAACCAGTCGCCGGGCGCGCGGAACCAGGGGCTCGCCTCGACCACGTCCACCAGGCGGTGCTTCTCGTTGGCGTTGCCGGAGACCGCTTCGTCGACGTGGTAGACGACCAGTCCGGAGGCCGGAGGCAGCCCGAAGTCCACCTGCCGCCGGGTGAGCGAGGCGTCGAAGCCCAGGGGTTGACGGTTCTCGACCAGGAAGTACTCGTCCCCGGTCGCGACGCCGTCGCGGAAGATGCGGTAGGCCGTCGGGTCGGTCTCGGCCGGCGGGACGGTCACACCGGGCTGGCTGGAGGTGATGGCGACGGGGACGACCCAGCCCAGCTGGGCCTTGCACCAGGCGGACATGTGCGAGGGGCTGCTGCCGGCGGGATCGCCGAGACGGCGCCCCCAGGAGCCGCCGCCCATCAGGCACCACTCGCCGACGCCGCTGCTGCTGTAATCGGTGTCGTAGAGATCGGGCAGACCCAGCGCGTGCCCGTACTCGTGGGCGAACACGCCCATGGTGATCTGCGAGCCGTCCATCATCTCTTCCGGCTCCACGGTGTAGCGCTTCAGCGCCACGCCGTCGGCCGTCGCCTGGGGCGTATTGAAGGACCAGGCGTGCGACCAGATGTCGCTGTTGCTGCCGGTCTGCTCGCGCCCGGGACCGGCGTGCACGAAGAACAGGGCGTCGACGAGACCGTCGTCGTCGTACGAGTGCGGCACGCCGTCCGGCCCGTCGTTGTCGAACTGGGCGTAGTCGATGACCGGGTCGAGCTGGGTCATCACCGCCGAGATCATCGACCTCACCTCGAGGTAGTTGGTGGGGTCGATGTTCGCGTACGGCGCTGCGGCGGTGTGCCAGCCCGAGACCTGGCCCTGCACCTGGTAGAGGCCGTGGCTGTTCTCGAGGTAGAAGTCGCTCAGGCTGCCGGTGGGATGGATCCCGACGCTGAACAGCATCTGCTGGTAGGCCGCGTTCGGGTGGGCCGTCGTGTCGGCGGGGTGATCGTTCCAGGTGACGAGCACGACCAGGCAGGAACCGGTGCCGGTCGTCTGGAGGCGATGGCCCGACTTGCGCGCATCCCGGGATTCCCGGTACAGTTCGGCCTCCGGCAGAGCGTCGCCGGCCGAGCGGGCGGTCGCCTCGGCGCCGAGACGGGCCAGGAGGGCCGGATCGGCGGCCACGGCGCGGGGACCGGCGGCGGACGGCGGGTCGACGGCAGTGGCGACGCCAACCGGCAAGAAGGCCAGGAAACACAGCGAGACCAGGCACAACCGCATCGGAGCCTCCTTGCACAGGTTCAGCCAGATTGGCCGAATCCGCTTGTTCCCTCATGATAAGGCCATCCTGCGCCGTCCGTCATCCCCTGTTCGGATTCGCACTCGGACCCTGAACTCATAGTTTAATTATATGAATTGCGAAATTTATTGACTTTGAAACCGATCCCGGCCTATCTAGGGTGTTGAAATATTCACACCAGGGGGCGTTCCGTCTTCTTTCACGCCCGCCCCTGCACCGCGAGAAGGAGATCGCCATGCGCAAGTACCTGATCGTGCCGGGGTTGCTGTCCCTGGCGCTGCTGCTCGCCGCGGCGGCTTTCGCCGGCGACGAGGGCGGCGACAAGAAGCTCGACGGCAAGAAGCTCTTCAAGGAACGCTGCAAGACCTGCCACAGCGCCGAGGCTCCGGCCGGCGAGTACACGCCCATGTTCCTGATCCAGGAGCAGTGGACGAAGTTCTTCGCCGAGGACTACACGACCGCGCACCAGGGTCTGACCGTGTCCGGGTCGGACACCACCAAGGTCCTGGACGCCATCACCCCGGAGATGCTCGAAGCCATCCGCGCCTTCTGCCACGAGGGCGCCGCCGACTCCGAGCACCCCATGACCTGCGGCTAGACCGCGACCAACCGGAGGAGAACGAACGATGAAGAAGATCCTGGCCCTGCTCATCCTGGCCTGCGTCGCCGTGGCCGGCGTCGCCGCCGCCGCCGACGACGACATGGCCGCCCTCGAGAAGCGGATCAAGGAGCTGGAGAAGCGCCTGCGCCCGCTCGAGGTCCGCGCGGCCACCGACCGCGTCGACTTCAGCGGCGACCTGCGCTTCGAGCTGCACAACATCGACGCCGAGGTGGCCGCCCACTACGACGGCATGGAGTTCCAGAAGAACTTCGTGAACACGATGTTCTACATGAACCCCGGCTTCGCCAACCCGATGCCGACCTCGGTCGACGTCATCGACGCCTTCGCCGCCAACCCGAACAATTACGGCGCGTACCACTCGTTCCTCGACAACCTGCAGTTCTCCGACCTGCAGGCCGCCTACGCGCAGTTCGCGTCGAACCCCGTCCTGTTCCAGCAGATCATGGGCCTGCTCATGCAGGACCCCGACGTGCCGGTGCAGGGCTACGACTGGAAGAACGACATCTTCTACACGACCCGGCTGCGCCTGAACATGCAGGCCAAGATGGGCGACGACGTCAGCTTCGCCGGCCGCCTGTCGATGTACAAGCCCTGGGGCGACAGCTCCGGCGTCCAGGTCTTCAACGGCGCCGCCTCGAGCATGAACATCGACGGCGCCACGACGCGCGTCCCCAACAGCGACCTGCTGCGCGTCGAGCGGGCCTACTTCAACTGGAACAACATCGCCGACTCGTCGCTCTACCTGAGCATCGGCCGGCGCCCGAGCACCGGCGGCCCCCCGCTGCACCTGCGCGACGACGAGATGCGCGCCGGCACGCCGCTGGCCACCCTGATCGATTTCCAGTTCGACGGCATCACCGCCGGCTACAGCCTGGCCGACTACTCGCACCTGCGCCTGTGCTACGGCCTGGGCTACGAGTCGGGCTTCGGCAGCGCCGAGAACCTGAAGTCCCCCGCCGACCGCATGAAGGACGTGCACTTCCTGGGTGTGAACTGGGACCTGTACGACAAGGGCGACACCTTCGTGCAGGGCACCGTGGCCCGCGCCTTCGACGTGACCGACGGCTTCAACGGCCTGGTCGTGATGCCCGTCAACCCGCTGACCGGCATGGCCGTGCCCGCGGGCATCGTCATGCGCTACAGCCCGTCGGCCAACCTGGGCGACATCGACCTGGCCAGCCTGATGGCGATGCAGCAGTGGCGCGGTTTCGACTTCTTCGCCAGCTACAGCCTCATGAAGTCGCACCCCGACGCGGCCACCACGCCCTTCGGCGGCCTGTTCTGCGACCCGTTCGACACGCCCCAGGAGCAGGACGGCCACATGTTCTTCGCCGGCGCCCGCTACGGCTTCGCCGACGAGAAGACCAACGTCGGCATCGAGTTCAACCAAGGCAGCCAGTACTGGTTCAACTTCTCCCAGGGCGCCGACGACGTCTTCGCGCCCAAGACCGCGACCCGCGGCGAGGTGTGGGAACTCTACGTCACCCACCGCATCACGCCGAAGTTCGTCGCCAAGCTGGACTTCATGGACTACCAGTACGACTACAGCGGCTCCGGCTGGCACCTGGGCGCGCCGAAGGACCTGGACCAGATGCAGATGCTGGGCTTCCCGTCCTACAAGAACGCCACGAAGATGGCCCTGAGCCTGACGGCCCGCTTCTAGCGGGCACGGTGTCAATGCGATGAACACGGGAGGCGCGATGAAGCACGCGATCATCCTCCTGGCGGTCCTGGCGGTCGCCGGCCCCTCGCGGGCCGGCGACGCGCCGGTCTCGACGCACCAGGAGTACTTCGAGCATTACGAGGGCACCGCCACCTGCCTGGGGTGCCACCAGGAGGAGGCCGAGTCCTTCTTCCACTCCCAGCACTACCAGTGGCGAGGCGAGACGCCGGACCTCGTCAACGGCGAGGGCCGGCGGCTCGGCAAGCTGAACACCATGAACGACTTCTGCACCAGCCCCGGCGCCAACTGGATCGGCAACGTCACCAACAGCGACGGCGCGGTGCTGGCCCAGGGCTGCTCGAAGTGCCACGCCGGCCTGGGTAAGCGGCCCGAGCCGGTGATGAGCCGCGAGCAGCTCGAGAACATCGACTGCCTGATCTGCCACGCCTCGGGCTACCGGCGCGACCTGTACCAGGACGCGGCCGGCGCCCCCGTCTGGAAGCCGATCCTCTGGCGCAACCAACCCGGCCTCGACTCGGTGGCCAAGCGGATCTCCCTGCCCAAGCGCGAGATGTGCCTGCGCTGCCACGCCGGCGCCGGCGGCGGCCAGAACTACAAGCGCGGCGACATCGAGTACGCGCTGGCCACCTGCGACCGCGACTACGACGTGCACATGGGTTCGGACGGCCAGGACATGGCCTGCACCGAATGCCACACCGGCGCCGACCACCGCGTGCGCGGCCGCGGCGCCGACCTCTCCGGCACCGACGTCTCCGGCCCGCGGCTCACCTGCGCCGAGTGCCACGACGAGGCGCCGCACGCCGAGCCGGTCCTGGACGCCCACGTCCGCCGCATCGCCTGCGAGACCTGCCACATCCCCACCTTCGCCCGAACCGACGCCACCGACATGGTTCGCGACTGGTCGACGCCCCAGCGGCACGAGGCGGCGAACAAGTTCTCCGCGACCATCACCCTGGAGAAGGACGTGGTCCCCGCCTACGCCTGGTGGAACGGCAAGTCCCGCCTGCAGCCCCTCGGCGAGCCGGTCCGCACCGAGAAGGACGGGACGGTGGGGATCATGCTGCCGCAGGGCTCGCGCAAGGATCGCGGCGCCAGGATCTACCCCTTCAAGCTGCACCGCGGCCGGCTGCCGGTGCTGTCCGACGAGCGCTGGCTCGTGCCCATCGCGGTCGAGGAGTTCTTCGCCGACGGCGACATCGACAAGGCCGTGCGCGAGGGCGGACACGACGCCTACGGGCGCGAGGACGCCGACTACGAATGGGTCGACGTGAAGCGCTACATGGGCATCTACCACGGCGTGCGCCCCGTCGAGCACGCCCTGCAGTGCCTGGACTGCCACGGCCAGAGCGGACGCCTCGACTGGGCCGCCCTGGGCTACGGCGAGGATCCGGTGTTGAAGCGTCTCAAGTAGCGACGATCGAACCACGGTCGCGAGCGATGAGCGGGATCTCCACGGAGGTCCCGCTTTCCGTTGTCGGCCGGGGGTCGGGGGGCGGCGACAATACGGCGCCCCGTCCCGATGGACGCGGCGCCGCCGTGCATGGGCGCTGATCAGGGGTCAGTCGGCGTCCGCGTCCACCACTTCGATGTCCCCCAGGCCCAGCTCGCGCAGCCCGGGCTCGATCACCGCGCGGTCGCCCACGATCACCAGCCTCATCGCCTCGGGGTCGATGTGCTCGCGGGCCATGCGCGCGGCCTCGTCGGCGCCGACCGCCTCCACGCGCAGCCGGTAGGTCGCCCAGTCGTCCAGCGGCAGGCCGTAGAGCACCAGTTCGTTCAGCTGGCCGGCGATACCCTGGATCGTCTGGAATCTCAGGGGGAAGGACTTGATCAGCTGGTTCTTGCCGGCCGCCAGTTCGGCGTCGGCCAGCGGCCGCTCGCCGCGCACCTCGCGCAGCTCCTTCAGCAGCTCGACCACGGATTCCTTGGTGTACTGCGTCTGGACCGGGGCGTTGGCCAGGAACAGTCCCCCGCCGGCCATGGTGAGGCTCGTGGTGCGCGCGCCGTAGGTGTAGCCCTTGTCCTCACGCAGGTTCATGTTGATGCGCGACATGAACTGGCCGCCCAGCGGCATGTTGAACACATTCAGGGAGAGCACGTCGGGGTCGCGGCGATCCAGGCCGGGCTGGCCGAGCAGGATCACGCTCTGCTGGGCGCCGGGACGGTCGACGAGGCAGATGCGCGCGCCGGCCCGCGGCCGGGCCGGCGGCACGACCACGGCGGGCGCCGATTTCGGCTCCCAGCCGCGCATCGCGCGGGAAACGGCGGCGACCGCCTCGTCCAGCGTGATGTCGCCCACGACGACGACGGAGGCGTTGTTCGGGCGGTAGTACGTCTCGTGAAGCCGCACGAGGTCCTCGCGCGTGATCGCCGTCACCGACGCGCGCGTGCCCGTGCCGCTGAGCGGCTGGGCGTAGGGGTGGCCCTCGCCGAACATCAGCTTCTGGAAGACCGTGGCGGCGGTCTGCTCCGGCTCGACCGACTCCTGGCGGATGCGGCCGAGGTACTGGCTGCGGATGCGCTCCAGTTCTGCCGCCGGGAACGAGGGGTGCATCGCGACGTCGCCCATCAGCGCCAGCCCCGCGTCGAGGTTCCGCTTCAGGACGCCGAGGCTGACGTAGGAGCCGTCGAAATTGCTGCTGGAACCCAGTTGGGCGCCGAGGTCGCGGGCGAGGTCCGAGATCGCCAGCGCGTCGCGACCGCGGGTGCCCTCGTCCAGCATGTCGGCGGTCATCGCCGCCGCGCCCGGCCGATCGGGCGGGTCCGCGGCCCAGCCGCAGCGCACCACGAGGTTGACCTGCACCAGCGGCAGTTCGTGCTTCTCGACCAGGTAGAGCTGCAGGCCGCCGGGCAGCTCCGCCGTGAGGATCGGCGGCGGCGCGAAGGCGCGCTCGCGCCCCGCCGCGGGCATCGTCTCGCGGTCGACCGCGAGGTCAGACGCCGCGGGCTTGCCGTGCGGCACGACGTGCAGCACGGCGCGCCGCCCGAGGTCCAGGTGCCGGCGGGCGGCGGACGTCACGTCCGCGGGCGAGGCGTCGCGGTAGCGGCCGAGGTCCCGCGCGAGGAACCCGGGATCGCCGGTGCGCACGTTGTAGCCGTTGAGCAGGTCGGCGCGGCCGCCGAAGCCGCCCACGCTCTCCAGACGGCGGAGGAAGCGGACCTCGAAGCCGGTCTGGGCGCGGGCGAGTTCGTCCTGCGCCACGCC
Organism: bacterium; assembly: GCA_031441465.1. Classification (GTDB taxonomy): domain Bacteria; phylum Krumholzibacteriota; class Krumholzibacteriia; order LZORAL124-64-63; family LZORAL124-64-63; genus PNOJ01. Next base: position 35,579 of record JANOEP010000036.1, read on the forward strand.
CTTGTCGAACAGGCGCCGCAGCTCCGCGTCGACCGCTTGCTCCAGCCGCGCGAGGTCGACGCCCGGCTTGGCCGTGGCTTCCACCTGGAAGACGCTGCCGATCTCGCGGGAGCCCTGCCACGCCGAGACGTCCTGGGCGATCTGCTGCTCGTAGACCAGCGCCTGGTACAGGCGCGACGTCTTGCCGCCGGTCAGGACCGACGCCAGCAGGCCCAGCTCGGCGTCGCCCGGCGCGTACAGCGCCGGCGTGTGCCACGCCATAAGGAGCCGGGGCAGCTCGACATCGTCTTCTGCCGTCGCCCGCCGCTCACCCTCCATCACGGGCAGCCACTGCTGAATCCGCTGCACGGGCCGGCCGGGGGGGATCGTGCCGAAATACTTCGCGATGAGCGCCTTCGCTTCGGCAGGATCGAAATCGCCGGCCACGCACAGGCTGGCGTTGTTCGGCGTGTAATACAGCGCGAAGAAGTCCGCGATGTCCTGCTTCGTGGCCGCGGACAGGTCGTCCATGCTGCCGATGACGGTGTGGCTGTAGGGATGGTCGGAGGGGAAGAGCAGCTTCGTCATCAACTCGTCGGCCACGGCGTAGGGCTCGTTCTCGCCCTCGCGCTTCTCGTTCTGGACGACGCCCTTCTGGTTGGCGAGGCGCTCCTCGGTCATGGCCGGCACCAGGAAGCCCATGCGGTCGGACTCGAGCCACAGGGCCAGTTCCAGCTGCTCGCTCGGCACGTTCTCCCAGTAGTTGGTGCGGTCCACGTTGGTCGAGCCGTTCACCTGGCCGCCGACGCGCTGCAGCGGCGCGAAGTAGTCGTCGTCGTGGTGCTGCGAACCCTGGAACATCATGTGTTCGAAGAGGTGCGCGAAGCCGGTGCGGCCGGGCTTCTCGTTCTTCGAGCCCACGTGGTACCAGACGTTGACCGCCACGGAGGGGATCGTGTGATCCTCGTGCAGGATCACTTCGAGCCCGTTCTCCAGGACGTATTTTTCGAAAGGGATCTCGGGCAGGTCCGCGGCCACGGCGGCCGCGGCCGCCGCCAGGCTCGTCAGCAGGAACAACAGTCGGCGCATCGCGACCACTCCTCGCATCTCGGGTGAAGGCGGGCAGGTCCCTACGGAGTATCGATCCTCCGGTTTCATCCGTCTGCCGGTCAATTCGCGACATCGTCTAGACAAACTCTGGACAAATCCACCATTTGATCCCATCCTGGTCGGGTCCGCGCCAGCAATCCAGAACGGGGAGCACTCATGACCAGCCCGAACGGCCAACACGGACCGGACATCCCGCGCCACGCCATCGCCTTGGTGTCGCGCCGCACCGGCATCAACCAGCTGCTGCTGCGCGCCTGGGAGCGCCGATACGAGGTGACCGCCCCGGGCCGGACCGCGACCGGTCGCCGGCTGTACTCCGACGCGGACATCGAGAAGCTGCTGCTGCTGCGTCAGCTGACCGATGTCGGCCACCGCATCGGGGATGTGGCGCACCTGCCCGTCGCCGATTTGAGGACACTGGCCGCCGAGAATGCGGGCACGCCGGCAACGGCGCCGCCGGGCGCCGCCGACGCGGTCGACGTCGGCCGGCTGCTCGACCAGGCGATCGAAGCCGTCCGCTCCCTGGACCACCTCGCCCTCGAACAGCTGTTCGACCGCGCTTCCGTGGCTCTGAGCCGGCCGCTGCTGCGGCGCGACCTGATCGTGCCGCTCATGGTGCGCATCGGCGAACTCTGGCGTTGCGGCGAGCTGCGCGTGGCCCAGGAACACATGGCCTCCGCCATCGTGCGCAGCTTCCTGACCACGCTGAATTCCCGTCACCTGATCCCGGAGGGCGCACCCACCCTGATCGTCGCCACGCCCGTCGGGCAGTGGCACGAGCTGGGTGCCCTGATGGCCGTTTCGCACGCGCTGGAAGCCGGGTGGGACGTGCTCTATCTGGGACCCAACCTGCCGGCTGAGGAAATCGCCGGCGCCGCCGCCAGCCGTCGGGCTCGCGCCGTCCTGTTGAACCTCGTCTACCCCGCCGCCGACCCGGCCGTGGATTCCGAACTGCGCCAGCTGCGGCGGCTGCTCGACCCCGACACGCTCCTGCTGGTGAGCGGGCAGGCCGCGACCAGCCACGGACCTCTGCTCGCCGAACTGGGAGCGAGGATGATCCGGGACCCGGATTCCTTCGATCTCGCACTTAACTCAATACAATAAATACAGTTATAATGATCTAACTGTTCGCGGTTGGCGCGCGCGGCTGCGGATGTTCTGCCGACAAGTCGTTATGTATATATTTTGTGTAGATTAATGCTTGACAAAATCAATACAGTAGCCGATCATGTCTTTGCGGGTGGGAAGCAACCGCCCGCAGGACCATCAACACGATCAATTCAAGGGAGAAATAGACATGAAGCACCACAACCACCTGCTGACCTGCGCCCTGGGCGTGATCCTGGCCGCCTCGGCCGCTCCGGCTCTTGCCGATTCCTGCAACGGCGAAGCCAAGGCGACCCATGCGTCCGCCACGGCGACCACGACGATCTTCAAGACGGCCGAGCAGGCCGGCTTCACCACGCTCGTCGCGGCCGTGAAGGCCGCCGGTCTTGAAGGCGTCCTGAACGGTAAGGGCCCGTTCACGGTCTTCGCGCCGACGGACGAGGCCTTCGCCAAGCTGCCCGCCGGCACGGTCGAGTCGCTTCTGGCCGATCCCGCGACCCTCAAGAGCATCCTGCTGTACCACGTCGTGTCCGGCGAGGTCATGGCCGCCGACGTGGTGAAGCTGAGCGAGGCCGCGACGGTCAACGGCCAGAAGGTCGCCATCGATGCGACCAAGGGCGTCCGGGTCAACGGCGCCAACGTCGTCAAGGCGGACATCAGGGCCAGCAACGGCGTCATCCACGTGATCGACACCGTGCTGCTGCCCAAGTCGAAGTAGTTCATTCCACCGACGCCCACGCGGCGTTTTATACGAGGGAGAGAGACATGAAGAAGACGAAGAACATCAAGAACCTGTTGGCGGTGACAGCGATCCTGGCGATGGGCCTGAGCCTGATCGGCTGCAGCGACGACGACAGCCCGATGGATCCCGGCCTGGGCGACGGTGCCAAGCTGCGCGTCGTGCACGCCTCGCCCGACGCCCCGGCGGTGGACGTCTACGCCGAAGGCGTGGCGTCGCCGCTGATCACCGACCTGGAGTACACCGAGACCAGCGCGTACCTGGACCTGGATCCGGGCACCTACAACATCCAGCTGCGGGCCGCGGGCGCTTCGCCCATTTCCGCGCCCGCCTACGAAACCGGCTCGCTGACGGTTCCCGCGGATGCGGTCATCACGGCCGTGGCCGTGGGACTGCTGGGCAGCTCGGCCGGAGCCGATGCCTTCCGCGTGCTGGCGCTCGTGGAGGACTTCGCGACGCCCGGCGCGGGGCAGGCGGCCGTGCGCATCGTGCACGGTTCGGCCGACGCTCCTGCCGTGGCGATCGACGTCGGCAACGACGGCACCCCCGAGATCACCGGTTTCGCGCGTTTCGCCGAGACTGGTCCGGCGGGTGTCGCGTTGCCCGCGGGCGCACCGCTCGCGGTGGGCATCTGGGCCGGCTCCCCCCTGGCCCGGGTGACCGCGTTCGCGACCCCGTCCCTGCCCGAGGCCGAGATCTTCCTGATCGCCACCGGCCTGCTGGGCTCCGATCCAGCCGCACAAGACGGGTTCGGCCTGCTGGCCGTCGGCCCGGCGGGCACCGTCGGCCTGATCCGTCAGAACCCGGTCGTGTTCGTGCTGCACGCCTCGCCTGACGCCCCGGCGGTCGACGTCTTCGTCGGGGGCACCGAAACCGAGCTGGTGGACGACCTGTCCTTCGGCGAGCTCTCTCCCCCGGTCCAGGTGCCCCCGGCGTCGTATTCCCTCGATGTCAGGGTCGTCGCCGGCGGCGCCGTGGCGGCCACCGTCGCGACGCCCGTCCTCGCGGCCGGCGGACGTTACCTGGCGATCGCCTCGGGCTTCGTGGCCTCGTCGGGCATCGAGTTCACCCTGCTGCCCTACGCCGCGGCTTTCGGCGGCGCGGACGATCCGCTGGTGCGCGTGGTCCACGCCTCGCCCGACGCGCCGGCCGTCGATGTGGGTGTCTGGGACGGCACGACCCTGACTCCCGTCGGCGCCTTCACCAACCTGGAGTTCGGTGAGGCTTCGTTGGCGGCGGGCACGGCCCTGCCGGCCGCGGCCTTCACCGTCGGCATCGCCGCGACGGGCACCGTCATGCCCGCGGCCACCTTCGACCTGGCTCCGACGGCCGGCCTGCGGGCCTTCGCCGTGGCCGGCGGGTCGCTCGCCGGGTCGGGCGAACCGTTCCGCCTGATGCTGGTGGTGGCCTCGACCTATCCGTGGCAGGTCGTCGAGGTGCTGCCCAACCCGTAGCACTGCGAATCCGTGATCAGGGGGCCGGATCCTCATGGGTCCGGCCCCTGCCGTCTCCCCTGGAGCCCCTGCCTCCCGCCATGCGCACTTGCCGGAAATCGCCGCCGTGATAAGCTCCCTTCGCTCCCGAACCGCACCACGAGCGCGTCCACGGTGACGCCGAAGAAAGGCCTGCCATGTCCCGCCTCACCCAGCGCCGCCCGACGAAGGCCGCCCGATCCCCCGGCACGGTCGAGTACGCCGGAGATCGCAAGGGCGAGAAGATCGGCATCACGGTCCTCGACTACGGCCCCGAGAGCTGCCAGGAACACCACCCCGCCCAACTCGCGGAACTCCTGGCCCACCGCGACAGTCCCACCGTCACCTGGATCGACATCGACGGGCTGCACGACATCGAGCTGCTGCAGGGTCTGGGCGCGCACTTCGGCTTCCACCCGCTGGTTCTCGAGGATGTGGTCAACACCCACCAACGACCCAAGCTGGAGGACTACGGCGGCTACCTGTACATCGTGGTGCGGATGCTGAGCTACGACGCCGAACAGCGCCAGCTGAGCAGCGACCAGGTCAGCCTGCTGCTCGGTCCCAACTACGTGTTCTCGCTGCAGGAGGGCTGGGGCGACGTCTTCGATCCCGTGCGCGTGCGGATCCGCGACGGCAAGGGCCGCATCCGCAGCCACGGGCCGGACTACCTGGCCTACGCCCTGCTGGACGCGGTGGTCGACAACTACTTCGTGATCCTCGAGCAGCTGGGCGAGGAGATCGAGGAACTCGAGGTCCGCCTCATCGAGGACCCGCAACCGGAACAGCGGCAGGCCGTCCACCAGCTGAAGCGCGAGATGATCCTGCTGCGCAAGAGCGTGTGGCCGCTGCGCGAGGTCCTCTCGGGGATGGAGCGCACGGAATCGGAACTGTTGCAGACCGAGACCCGCGTCTTCGTCCGCGACGTCTACGACCACGCGGTCCAGGTCATCGACGTGGTCGAGTCGTTCCGCGACATGCTGTCGGGCCTGCAGGACCTCTACCTGTCGAGCATCAGCAACAAGATGAACGAGATCATGAAGGTGCTGACGATCATCGGCACGATCTTCATCCCGATCACCTTCCTGGCGGGCGTCTACGGCATGAACTTCACGCATTTCCCGGAGCTGGCCTGGAAGTGGGGCTACGCCGCCTTCTGGGCGGTCTCCTTGGCCGTCGGCGGCGTCATGCTCGCCTTCTTCCGGCGGCGCCGGTGGCTGTGATGCGCGACGAGAGGCAACCTCGCGTCGCCGCCTGCGTTGTAGGCGCCGAACGACCCCGTCCGCAAACCCGGACCACCCTTTCTCGGGAGAACACACGATGCGACGCCTGTTGCTGTTTTTAACGCTGATCACCGTTCCCTACACCGCCTTCGCCGGCCAGGAAGCGGGAATCCGCTTCGACGTGGGCATCCCCAAAGGCGACTTTGCCGACAACCTGGAGGACCCCGGCTTCGGCCTGGTGGGCCACTACGCCTGGAGCCCCGCGCCCGCGTTCGCCGTGGGCGCCGGCCTGGGCTACATGATCTACGGCAGCGAGACGCGCGTCATCGAACTGCCGCTGGTCGAGGACGTGGACCTGACCACGACCAACAACCTGGCGGCCTTCCACCTGCTGATGCAGTTACGGGCGCCGCGCGGGCCCGTCCGCCCCTACCTCGAGGGACGCTTCGGCGGCCAGTACCTCTGGACGGAGTCGAAGCTCGAGGACCAGGATTTCTGGGACGACGACGAGGTCGGCAAGGAAGTGAACTACGACGACTTCGCCCTGGTCTACGGCGGCGGCGGCGGCCTGCTGATCTGCGTGCGGTCGCCGAGACCCGCCGACAAGAAACCCTGGGGGCTCGACCTGGACTTCAAAGCGATGTGGCTGTCCGGCGGCGAGGCCCGCTACCTGACCCAAGGCGGGATCGAACTCGACAACGACGACCGGCCCGTCTTCCGTCCCTCGGAGTCGGAGACCGACCTGCTTCACGTCGAGGTCGGCGTGAACGTGCGCTTCTGAACGGAACCGAGTAACCGATGACGATCAGGTCCATCACGGTGACGGCAGCGCTGGCCCTGACGCTGGCGCTGGCGCTGGCGCTGACGGCGGGAGGCTGCGGCCGGCGGGAAGCGGCGGTCGATCCCACCTACCTCGCCGAGGTCGAGGCCCGGCACGCCGAGCGCATCGAGCGTCTGCGCGACGAGACGGGCTGGCTGACCCTGGTCGGCCTGCACCCCCTGCGCGTCGGCACGACCGCGGTGGGCTCGGCCGAGGAAGCCGGCGCGCGGTTGCCCGCGGCGGCCCCGGCGCGCCTGGGAGTCATCACCGCGGACACGGCGGGGTTCATCTTCGAAGCCGACGCCGGCGCTCACGTATTCCAGATCGTCGAGGGTGATACCGCCGCGGTGACGCGCGCGGAGATGGCCCCGGACGTCCCGGGCCCGCCGACCGTGCTGCGCTCGGGTGCGCTGCTCCTGCACGTCATCGTGCGCGGCGGCCGCGGCTTCCTGCGGGTGAAGGACCGCGAGAGCGACGTCCGGCGCGGGTTCACGGGGATCGACCGCTACCCGGTCGACGGTCGCTGGCGCGTGACGGCCCGGCTCGAACCCCACGAACCGCCGCACGGGGTGATGGTGCCGGACGTGCTGGGCAACCTCGAGGAATCGCCGAGCCCGGGCACGCTGGTGTTCCAGCTGGCGGGCCGCGAGTGCCGGCTCACGCCGATCGGCGGGCCGGGCGAAGAGTTGTTCATCGTCTTCGCCGACGCGACCAGCGGCGGGGAGACCTACGGCGGCGGCCGCTTCCTGTCGGCCGACCCGCCGCGGCCCGACGGGGCCGTCGTGCTGGACTTCAACCTGGCGACCAACCCGCCCTGCGCCTTCACGCCGTACGCCACCTGCCCCCTGCCCCCGCCGGGCAACGTGCTGCCGGTGGCCGTGCGCGCCGGCGAGAGGACCTGGGGGCGCCACTGAACCGGCCGCCGTAGCCCGGTTGCGCGCTGAACTCCCGGCTTTATCTTGCAATGAGGCCACGACATCCGCGACGGCCGGCGCGACGCCCCGTGCAGCGAACGGAACATGCATGATCATCGCCATCCTCAGCGACATCCACGCCAATCTGGAGGCGCTCCAGGCCGTCGTGGACGACGCGTGCCGCGAGGGCGCCGGCCGCTTCGCCTGCCTCGGCGACGTCGTCGGTTACAACGCCGACCCTGTCGCCTGCGTCGATCTCGTGCGCGGGTTGCCCTGCCTGCCCTGCATCCGCGGCAACCACGACGAGATGGCCGCCGGCGACCGGACCCTGCTGGGCATCAACACCATGGCCTTCGCCGCGATGACCTGGACCCGCCTCCAGCTCGACGAGGAGCGCCGCGCCTGGCTCGGCGGCCTGCCGCTGCTCCACGAGGAGCCCGACGCCGTCTACGTCCACGCTTCCCTCGACGAACCGGGCGACTGGCATTACGTGCACGACGCCCGGGAAGCCGCGGCGAGCTTCGTCCGCCAGTCGCAGCGCGTCTGCTTCATCGGCCACTCCCACCAGCCCGGCGGTTGGCGCGACGACGGCCACAGCGTGAGGAAGAGTCAGGGGGAGTTGTTCGAACTCGCCGCGGACGAGCGCTGGCTGGTGAACGTCGGCAGCGTCGGCCAGCCGCGCGACCACGACCCGCGCGCCTCGTACGCCCTCTACGACATCGCGGCCGGCAAGGTGCAATTGCGGCGCGTCGCCTACGACGTGGCCGCCGCGCAGGCCAAGATCATCGATGCGGGCCTGCCCGAATCGCTCGCCCGACGGCTCGGCTGACGCCGCTGCCTCAACCCCGTCTCCGGGGCATCAGCGTCGGAGCCGGTCGCGGTACTGCTCACGGAATTTCTTGAGCTTGGGGTCGATGACGGCGCGGCAGTAGGGCTGCGCCTTGTTGTTGGCGTAATAGTCCTGGTGCCCCGTCTCGGCGGCGATGAAGGCGTCCAGCATCCCGATGCGCGTCACGGGCGGGTTCGGGTAGAGGCCCGCCGCCGCGACATCGGCCATGACCCGCTGCGCCGAGCGGAGCTGCGCCTCGTCGTGGGCGAAGATCGCCGAGCGGTACTGCGGGCCCGCGTCGGCGCCCTGGCGGTCGCGTGTCGTGGGGTCGTGGATGGTGAAGAAGACGGCCAGCAGTTCGGCGTAGGAGATGACCGCCGGATCGAAGGTCACCTGGACGACCTCGGCGTGCCCGGTGGTCCCGGTACAGACTTCCTCGTAGGTGACGCGACCCGGGCCGCCGCCGGCATAGCCGGACACGACACGGCTCACGCCCTCCAGTTCCTGGAACACGGCCTCGAGGCACCAGAAGCAGCCGCCGGCGAGGGTGGCGGTTTCGGTTCGCGGCGGGGGTGCGGCGTCGTTCACGGCGGGGCTCCTTGCAGGGACGAGGATCAGCGCGGACGCGAGGGCGACGGCGACGGTGGATCGAGTTAGCATGTCTTCTCCCGGAGGCGAGGGTGACGGACAAGATAATCACGGGAGTGGTGGATCCGCGACTGGCCCGCCCCTTGCAAAACCGCCAAGGCACCCCTCCCCTAGCCCGGAGCGACCGGAAATGACGCAGGAGACCGGCGAGTTCACGACCGCCAGGGATCTGTACCTGAACCGCGAGTTGAGCCTGCTGGAGTTCCAGCAGCGGGTGCTCGAGGAGGCCCGCGACCCGTCCAACCCCCTGCTGGAGCGTGTCAAGTTCCTGGCCATCCTGGGATCGAATCTCGACGAGTTCTTCATGGTCCGAGCGGGCGGGCTGAGCATGCAGCAGCAGTCCGGGGTCGTGGAGTTGTCGCTCGACGGGCTGACCCCCGCCGCCCAGCTGGCGGCCATCCGCAAGCGGGCCTTCCAGCTGATGTCCGAAGCCTCCCGCTGCCTCCACGAGGAATTGCTCCCCGAACTGAAGCAGGCCGGCGTCCACATCCTCGATCACGCCGATCTCAACGAGAAGCAGCGCGGCCAGGTCGAGAGCTACTTCCAGCAGGTCGTCTTCCCGGTGCTCACGCCCCTGGCCCACGATCCCGGCCACCCCTTCCCCCACATCTCCAACCTCAGCCTGAACATGGCCGTCCTGGTGCGCAACACCGAGGGCGAAACCCGCTTCGCCCGGGTGAAGGTGCCGGCCACCCTGCCGCGGCTGGTGCCCATCAAGCGGTCGTCGGGGAGCGTGAAGCGGGACGGGACGGTGCCGCGCAACCATTACTTCGTCTGGCTCGAGCAGGTCATCGCCGCCCACCTGGGCGAACTCTTCCACGGCATGGAACTGCTGGAAGCCCACCCTTTCCGGGTGATCCGCAACGCGGACTTCGAGATCCAGGAACTGGAGGCCAGCGACCTGCTGGAGACGATGGCCGCGAGCGTCAAGGAACGGCAGTTCGGCGACACGGTGCACCTGGGCGTCTCGCCGGAGATGCCGGCCGCGATCCGCGACATCCTGACGCGCAACCTCGGTCTGGTCGAACGCGACGTCTACGTCCTGCCGCGGCCCCTCGGCCTGGCCGGGCTGGCGCAGGTCTACGAGGTGGACCGCTACGACCTCAAGTTCCCCCCCTTCACGCCCAACGTGCCGGCGCCGCTGCGCGCCGAGACGCGCGAGGGCGACATCTTCGCCGCGATCCGGCAGGGCGACCTGATGGTCCACCACCCCTACGACTCGTTCGATCCGGTGGTGGAGTTCCTGCAGGCGGCCGCCCGCGATCCCCAGGTCCTGGCCATCAAGCAGACGCTCTACCGCGTGGGGCGCGACTCGCCGGTGGTCCGGGCCCTGCTGCGGGCCAGGCGCGACTACCACAAGCAGGTGGCGGTGCTGGTGGAACTGAAGGCCCGCTTCGACGAGGACAGCAACATCGGCTGGGCGCGCATGCTCGAAAACGAGGGCGTCCACGTGACCTACGGCCTGCTGGGGCTCAAGACGCACTGCAAGGTGCTGCTGGTCGTGCGGCAGGAGGGCGAAGAGATCCGGCGCTACGTCCACCTCGGCACCGGCAACTACAACCACGGGACGGCCCGCGCCTACGAGGACCTCGGGATGTTCACCTGCGATCCCGACATCGGCGCCGACGCCACCGACCTCTTCAACTACCTCACCGGCTATTCGGCCCAGAAGGAATACCGCCGGCTGATCGTGGCGCCGGTCAACATGCGCGAGCGCCTCGACGGCCTGCTGCGGCGCGAGATCGCCCACGCCCGCGCCGGGACGAAAGCCCGGCTGGTGCTGAAGATGAACGCGCTGGTGGACCGCCGGATCATCCATCTGCTGTACGAGGCTTCACAGCAGGGCGTGCAGGTCGACTTGATCGTGCGCGGCGTCTGCAGCCTGCGGCCGGGCGTCGCCGGATTGAGCGAGAACATCCGCGTCACGAGCGTCGTCGGGCGTTTCCTTGAGCACAGCCGCATCTACTACTTCCGCAACGGCGGCGACGAGGAAATCTACGCGGGCAGCGCCGACCTCATGACCCGCAACATCGACCGGCGCGTGGAGGTGCTGTTCCCGGTGACCAACCCGTCCCTGCGGCGCTACCTGCGGGACGACGTGCTCGGCTCCTACCTCGCGGACAACACCTCGGGGCGCGCCATGCAGCCCGGCGGCGGCTACGTGCGCAAACGGCCCGCGGAAGGCGAGGACCCCGTGCAGGTCCAGCGCCGCCTGCTGGAGAGCCGCGGCGGCGTCTGGCGCCGCTGAGGCCGCTCAGGGCAGCAGGTCCCGGTCCGGTACGCCCAGGCAGGTTCCCAACGATCGCGCCGCGTGGAGCCAGGGGTGGTCGATCGGCACGGTCTGCTTGCGGCCGGCGACCTGGTCCAGGGGCACCGGCACGATCTCGCTCCCCCGCACCGCCGTCATCACGTTGACGACCCCCTCGGCCAGCAGGTCCGCCGCCTTCACGCCCAGGCGCGTGCACAGCAGGCGGTCGGTCGGGGTCGGCCCTCCGCCGCGCTGGACGTGGCCCAGGGCGGTGACGCGCGCGTCGGTCCCGGTCAGCATCTGGAGCTTGCGGGCGAGGCTGGAGGCGAGGGACTCGTGCACCAGCCGCCGGCTGTGCAGGTCCTCGCCCTTCCCGGGCGAGGCTTCGACCTTCGGCGCCGCGTTTTTGCGGCCCGGCCGGACCGCGGCGGCCTGCTCGCGCGTGAGCGCCCCTTCGGCCACGACGATGATCGAGAACCGTTTGCCGAAGCGGCGCTGCCGCTCCAGCAGGTAGTCCTTCACCACGTGCAGGTCGTAGGGGATCTCCGGGATCAGGATGACGTCGGCGCCGGCGGCCAGCCCCGCGCCGAGCGCCAGCCAGCCGGCGCTGTTGCCCATGACTTCCACCACGATGATGCGATCGTGGCTGGTCGCCGTGGTGTGCAGGCGGTCGATGGCCTCGGCGGCGATGCTCATGGCCGTGTCGAAGCCGAAGCTGACGTCGGTGCCGGCCACGTCGTTGTCGATGGTCTTGGGCAGCGTCAACACGTCCAGGCCGCCCGCGCGCTGCAACTGATGGGCGTTCTTCTGGGTGCCGTTGCCTCCCAGGCAGACCAGGCACTCGATGCCGTGGCTGCGGGCATTGGCCACCGCGACGGCGGTCATGTCCAGGACCTGGTCGCCCATCAGCATCTTGTTGGGCTTGTCGCGGCTGGTGCCGAGGATCGTGCCGCCGAGGGTCAGGACGTTGCTCAGGATCTGGGTGTCCAGGCGCAGCACCCGGTTTTCGACGAGACCCCGGAAGCCGTCCCGGATCCCGATCACCTCCATGCCGTGGCGCTGGATGGCGGCCTTGGCGATGCCGCGGATGGCGGCGTTGAGTCCGGGGCAGTCCCCGCCGGCGGTGAGGATGCCGATGCAGCGGATCTGCGATGATCTTCCGTTCATGTCACGTCCCGTTCCGGAGGAGGCGAAGGCGGCCGCCACCGTTCGTGGCCGCCGCCGGCGGTATCATAGTGAGGCCGGATGCGCGCCCGCAAGCGCTGCCTGCGGGGGAGCGGGCACGAGCGGCTAGCGCGCCGTTCGTTCCGCCCGGGCCAATCCTTCCTGCACCGTCGAGATCTTGCCCTCGAGCTGGGCCTCGTAGCAGTCGTCGAGGATCGCCTTGAAACCGGGGCCGGGCGTCAGCCCGATGTCGATCAGGTGGCGGCCCTGGACCAGCGGCCGCGGCGGCGCGGTGCGGACGTCCAGCGCCGCGGCGCGTTCCAGCAGCCAGTCCCCGGCGGGAAACCCGGGACCGGCGCCATCGCCGCGCCCGAGGCGGTCGGCCCGGGCAACGCGCACCAGACGGTCGATCCGGCCCACTCGGTGTGCGAGGCGGCGGATCGCGGCGTCGCCCGCGGCGGCGCGGTGCAGCTCGTAGGGCCGGGAATGTTCGCGCACCAACGGGATGACCTGTTCGACGAGGTCGCGCTGCGGTGTCAGCCGCGCCAGCAGCTCGCGGGCCGGCGCCTCGCCGGCTTCGAGGTGGCCCGGCGAACGCAGCCGCCCGTCCTCCAGCCTGGTCGTGGCCGGCTTGCCCAGGTCGTGGCAGAGCACGGCCAGCCCGACGATCAGGTCCTCGCGCTCGTCGCCGACGCGTTCGGCGGCGAACACGTCCAGGCAGAGGCCGGTGTGGGTCCAGACGTCCCCCTCGGGGTGCCACGCAGGATCCTGCCCGCACCCGGCGAGGGCCGCGAGTTCCGGGAAGAAGCGCAGCCAGCCGGTCTCCTGCAGGAACGCGAGGCCCAGGGAAGGCCGGACCCCCAACAACAAGAGCTTGCGCCACTCCTCGAAGATCCGCTCGCGCGCCAGCCCTTCGAGATCCAGGCCGCGGCAAGCCGCCACGGTCGGCGGGTCGGCGGCGAGTTCGAAGCGCGCGACCAGCTGCATGCCGCGCAGGACGCGCAGCGGATCCTCCGCGAAGTGCTCCGAGACCCGGCGCAGGACGCGCCGCTCCAGATCCTCGCGGCCGCCCACGGGATCGACGACCTCGTCGGCGAGCGGGTCGTAGGCGATGGCGTTGAGCGTGAAGTCGCGCCGCAGCGCGGCCTCCCGCTGCGACAACGCAGGGTCGGATTGCACAAGGAAACCGCGGTGGCCCAGGCCGGCCTTCGATTCGCGCCGCGGCAGCGAGACGTCGACCGGCGCGCCGCGCAGCTTCAGCACGCCGAAGGCCCGGCCCGTCCGGTCCAGGGCGTGGCGCGCCGACAGCAGCGCTTCGAGGCGCTCCGGCTCGACGCCGTACACTTCGAGGTCGTGATCCACGGGCGCGCGGCCCAGCAGCGCGTCGCGGACGCAGCCGCCGACCAGCAGGGCGCGACCGCCTTCGTCGCGCACGGCGCGGCAGACGTCCAGCACGACGTCGCGCACTCCATCATCGACCGGCTGCCAGCGCATGGTCCCGCTCCTTCCCCGCGCCATCATCGCCGCAACGGCGGCCGCTGGCAACAGCGCGCCGCCGTGAATAAGAGCGGGGGCGGCCGAGCGGCCGCCCCCGTCCTGGAAACCCGCGGCCGGTCGCGGCTAGTACATCGCCTTGACGCTGCCCCAGGCCGCGCTCGTCGTGGGCACGGCGCCGCAGTTCTGAATGATCGTCGCGGTGCCGCGTTCGGACGCGACGTACCAGTCGCCGTCGCCGGCGAACTGGTAGCGGTAGGTGTAGTGGTAGGTGCCGGCGGGCAGGTAGGTGGTCATCCACACCACGTACTCGTCGTTGTTGCCCACATCCACGTTGAAGGCGGCGGGCAGCCACAGCCAGCTGGCGTCCGGGGTCGAACCGACGGGACCGAAGCCCAGCTCGGCGGTGATGCCCGCGCCCTGGCCCGGGGAATCGGTCACGCCGGACTTCCAGACCTGGCCGAAGAACCCGGTGCCGGTGCAGGCCGGGTCGGTCGCCGTGAACGGCCACTGCAGATTGCCCCAACCGATCGACGTGGCGGCAGCGCCGCCGGCCGCCGCGACGAGCGCCAGCACCATCAAGCTCAACATTAACTTTTTGAACATCGTGTCCCCCTATCGGAACGGGTTGTGTCGCGAGTGTCCCAGGCTCGTCTCTAGACTTGAAGTCCAACCTCTGGCATCAATTACAACATATTTTCATGAAACAGTCAAGAAACAAGCGTTTGGTGCGATAATTTGCCGATTTGGCGGCCAGGTGACGGTTGGGGGTGCGACCGACCATGGCCTATAATGACAACCACTACTTCCCCGGGAGGAACCCCGTGCCCGCTTGCCGACACCCGCTGCGCCCCCGACTGTGGCTCCTGCGCCCCGCCTGCTGCCTGCTGGCGATCCTGTGGGCGGCCCCGCTCGTCGCCCAACCGGCCGCCGGCCCCCTCGCGGAAGCGCTCGGAACGGGCATCGTCCGTTTCCACGCCGATGCGGAGGCGCGCGCCGCAGCCGCCCCTTCGTTGGCCATGCTCACGACCTTGCCGGCCCCGGTCCCCGCGCCGGCGGCGCCGACGGTGCGTCCCGAGTTCTACCGGGTCGAGGGCCGCGCCGCCGCGCGCATCGCGATCCCCGAGGGCACCGACCTCTACGGCACCGGCGAGGTCTTCGGCCCCCTGCGCCGCAACGGCACCCGCACGGTCTGCTGGAACCACGACGCCTACGCCTACGACGGCGACACGCCGCACCTCTACCAGTCGCACCCCTGGGTGCTGGCGGTGCGGCCGGACGGCACCGCCTTCGGCGTGCTGGCCGACACGAGCTGGCGCACGCTCATCGACCTGACGTCCGGCATCCTGTTCGTGGCCAACGGCCCGCGCTTCCCCGTGGTGGTCGTGGACCGCGAGTCGCCGCAGGCGGTGCTGCGCGGCCTGGCCGAACTGTGCGGGACCATGGACCTGCCGCCCCTGTGGTCCCTGGGCTACCACCAGTGCCGCTACTCGTACACGCCGGACGACCGCGTGCGCGAGATCGCCCGCGAGTTCCGCGCGCGCGACCTCCCCTGCGACGTCGTCTGGCTGGACATCGACTACCTGGACGGCAACCGGTCCTTCACCTTCGATCCCGTCGCGTTCCCCGACCCCGCCCGGCTCGACGCCGACCTCGCCGCGCAGGGCTTCCACACCATCGCGATCATCGACCCGGGCATCAAGCGGGAGGACGGGTACGCCGTCTACGACAGCGGCGAGTCGGTGGACGCCTGGGTCCGCACCTACGACGGCGCGCCGTACGTCGGCCGCGTGTGGCCCGGCGACTGCGTCTGGCCGGACTTCACCAACCGCCGCGTGCGCGCGTGGTGGGGCGGCCTGTACGCGGACTTCCTCGCGACGGGGATCGACGGCGTCTGGAACGACATGAACGAGCCCGCGGTCTTCAACGTCGACAGCAAGACCATGCCCGAGGACAACCTCCACCGCGCCGACGCGGACCTCGGCGGGACCGGCCCGCACGCCCGCTACCACAACGTCTACGGCATGCTCATGGCCCGCGCCACGCGCGAGGGGATGCTGGCCGCGCGCCCGCAGCGGCGGCCCTTCGTGCTGACGCGCGCCAACTTCCTGGGCGGGCACCGCTACGCCGCCACCTGGACCGGCGACAACGTGGCGTCGTGGCGGCACCTCGACGCTTCGCTCGCCATGGTCCTGAACCTCGGCCTGTCGGGGCAGCCCTTCGCCGGTCCCGACATCGGCGGCTTCGAAGGCCAGGGGAACGGCGCGCTGTACGCGCGCTGGATGGGCTTCGGCGCGCTGCTGCCCTTCGCCCGCGGCCACACCGGCAAGGGGAACATCGACAAGGAGCCCTGGGCCTTCGGGCCGGAGGTCGAGGCCACCTGCCGCCGCGCCCTGCAGGGCCGGATGCGACTGCTGCCCCACCTCTACACCCTCATGCGCGAGGCGGCGACGACGGGCCTGCCGGCGTGGCGGCCGCTCTTCTTCGCCGACCCCGCCGACCCGCGCCTGCGCGACGTCGACGACGCGGCCCTGATCGGCGACGACCTGATGATCGTCGTGAACACGTCCCCCGGAGCGGGCGAACCCGCGCCGGCGCTGCCGGCGGGCGACTGGCGCGAGGTGACCCGGCACGTCTTCGGCGAAGCCGGCGACCACGACCTGCCCCGCCTTTACCTGCGCGACGGCGCCGTCCTGGCGCTCTCCGCGCCGGCGCCGCACACGGGCGCCGCGACGGGCCCCGTCACGCTGCTGGTCAACCCCGACCGGCAGGGCCGGGCCTCCTGCGTCGTGTACCGCGACGAGGGTGAGGGCTTCGCCTACCGGGACGGCCAGTACGGGCTCTCCCGCATCACGGCGGTCGTGCGCGGCCCTCACGTCGACCTGTCGTGCCGCTCGCTCGAGGGGACGTGGCCGGCGCTGTCCGGCGCGGGAGCGGTCGTCTTGCTCGCGGGCGATGCAGAGGCTACCGTCGCCGCATCTTGGCCGGGATCCTTCGACCTGCAGCCGTAGGCGATGAAACCATGACCGTCCTGAACATCGTCCTGCCCATCTTCCTGGTCATCGGCCTGGGCTACGCCCTGCGCCGCCTGCGCTTCGTCACGACCGAGGGCAACGCCGTCCTGACGCGGCTGGTCTTCTACGTGGCGGCGCCGGTGCTGCTGGTGCGCGGCGCCGCCGGCACGTCGCTGCGCAGCAGCCTCGACCCGCGCGTCCTGGGCGTCTTCATCGTCGTGAGCGTGCTGGTCGCGGCCGTGACGTACGCGCTGGCGTTCCGGTCCCCCGCAGCGCGGCGCGGCGTCTTCGCGCAGGGATCGCACCGCAGCAACATGGTCTTCGTGGGCCTGCCGCTGGTCATGAACGCCTTCGGCGAGGAGGCCGTCGGGCAGATCTCGGTGCTGGTGGGCGCGATGGTCGTGGTCTACAACGTGCTGTCGATCGTGGTGCTGACCCTCCCCCACCACGGCGGGGGGCCGGGGCGGCGGGTGGATCTGGCGGGCATGCTGAAGCGCATCGCGGTCAACCCGCTGGCGCTCGGCAGCGCGGGCGGCATCGTCCTGTCGGCGACCGGCATCGCCATCCCGGCGACCCTCGGCAGCGCCATGGACCTCGTGGGCGGCACCGCCCTGCCCTTGGCCCTGGTGTCGGTCGGCGCGGGCCTGGACCTGGCTCGCCTTCGCCGCGAACTGAGGGGCGCCGCGACGACCTGCGTCCTGAAACTCGGCCTCTACCCCGCACTCGTCTACGTCGGGCTGCGCGCGCTCGGCCTCGACGGTGTCGCCCTGCAGGCGCCGGTGCTGCTGGCCGCCACGCCCACCGCCGTGGTCAGCTACGTCATGGCGCAGGAGATGCAGGGCGACGAGCAGCTCGCCGGCGCCATGGTCATCGGCACCACGCTGCTCTCGCTGCCGACGAGCATCCTCTGGCTGCTGCTGCTCGGCGTCTGACACCCGCGGCCTCCGGGAGGATGCGCATGGGAACCGACCGACGCGACTTCCTCAAGCTGATCGTCGCTGCCACGGCCGCCTCCGCCCTGCCGGCGTGGTCCGGTTCGCCGGCGCCCGCTCCCGAGCCCAGGCCCGCGACCGCGCTCCCGCGCCGTCCCGACATTCTGGTCGTGCTGGCCGACGACCACCGCCACGACGCCCTCGGCTGCGCCGGCCACCCCTACGTGCAGACGCCCGCCCTGGACCGCGTCGCGGCCGGAGGCGTCCGCTTCACGAACGCCTGCGTGACGACCTCGCTTTGCAGCCCGTCGCGCGCCAGCTACCTGACGGGCTGCTACCCGCACCGGCACGGCCTCTGCACCAACGCCAACCGCTCCCTGAGGTCGGACCTGCCCACCTACCCGGCGCTGTTGCAGGCGGCCGGCTACGAGACGGCCTTCCTGGGCAAGTGGCACCTCGGCGAACAGACCGCCCGCCAGCCCGGCTTCGACCACTGGGCCGTGCTGCGCGGCCAGGGCGCCTACGCGCCCAACGACCTCGTGGTCGACGACCAACCCGTCCGCGAGGAACGCTACATCACCGACGCGCTCACCGAGCGCGCCGTGGAGATCATGACGCGGCCCCGCGACAAGCCGTTGCTGCTGGTGCTGAGCCACAAGGCGGCGCACGGCCCCTTCGTACCGGCGGAACGCCATGCCCGGCTCTACGCCGACGAGGATCCGGATCTTTACTGGGCCCCGGACGAAGACGTCTCCCGCAAGCCGTCCCGGCCGGATCGCACGACCTACGAGTCCCAGCGCGGTTCGGTCCTGGATTATTACCGCTGCCTGGCCGCCGTCGACGAGAGCATGGCCGCCCTGGACGCCGAGCTGGAGAAGACGGGCCGGCGCGACGACACGCTTCTGGTCTACACCAGCGACAACGGTTTCCTGCTCGGCGAGCACGGCGGGCTGTGGGACAAGCGCTGCGCCTACGAGCCGGCCATCCGGGTGCCGCTGCTCGTGCGCTGGCCGCGCACCCTGCCCGGCGGCGCCGTCAGCGGGGAACTGGCCCTGAACCTCGACCTGCTGCCGTCGCTGCTCGAGGCCGCGGGCGTGAAGGTCCCGCCTGGCGTCCAGGGCCGCTCCTGGCTGCCGCTCGCCCGCGGCGGGACCGGTCGCGACGAGTTCCTCTACGAGTATTTCCAGGACGAGGGCCCGGTCGGCTCGCTGGTCGCCGTGCGCACGCGCCGCTGGAAGTACGTGGCGCCCCTGGACCACCACGGCGGCCGCAACGCGCGACAGCCGGTGGAGATGTACGACCTCGCCGCCGATCCCGGCGAGCTGCGCAACCTCGCGGGCGACCCGGCATTCGCGGCCGAACGGGAAGAACTGGAAAGAACCCTCGTGCGGCTGATGGACGAGACGGGCTACGTCTTCTGCGGGTCGCGATGACGGCCGCCCCGCGCGGGCCGTCCCTGCTGCTGGTCAAGCCTGCCGGCGCCGACTGCAACTTCCGCTGCGACTACTGTTTCTACCTCGACGCCGACGCCCGCCGCGGCGCGTCCCGCCGCCGCATGAGCGACGAGGTCCTCGAACGGATGATCGCCTCCTACCTCGCGCTCGACCTGCCGGTCCACGCCTTCTGCTGGCAGGGTGGCGAACCGACGCTGATGGGTCTCGACTTTTACCGCAGGGTGACGGAACTGCAGGAGCGGCACGGCCGGCCCGGCACGGTCATCGCCAACAGCCTGCAGACCAACGCCGCGCTGATCGACGACGCGTTCGCCGATCACCTGGCCGAGTACCGCTTCCTGGTGGGGTGCAGCCTCGACGGGCCGCCGCGCCTGCACGACCGGCGGCGGCGCGGCGCGCAGGGAGGCGCAACCCACGAACACACCGTGACCGGGTTGCGCCGGCTGCAAGCGCGGGACGTGGCGGTCAACGCCCTCTGCGTGGTCCACGACGTCAACGTCGGCCACGCACGCGAGGTGTTCGGCCATCTCGCCGGACTGGGCTTCGACCACCTGCAGTTCCTGCCCTGCGTCGAGTTCGGGCCCGATGGCGCGCCGCGGCCCTGGACGATCGACGGGCGGGGGTGGGGAGAGTTCCTGATCGGGATCTTCGAGGCGTGGCGGGACACGGGGATGACGGTCTCGGTGCGGAACCTCGACGCCGTCCTGCAGCGATTGGTCGACGATCGGCCAGGGGACTGCACGATGGATGACAGTTGCCGGCAGTACTTGGTCGTCGAGCACGACGGGGGGTACTATCCCTGCGATTTCAACGTCTCGCCGGACCGTCGCCTGGGCAACGTCATGGACATGACGCCCGCCGCCGCGATGGCCGCGACGGGCATGGTCGAATTCGGTGCAGGCAAGGCGCCTGCGTCGACCTCCTGTCCGGCGTGCCGGCACTTCGACATCTGCCGCGGCGGCTGCCCTGCCAGGCGCGATCCGCGCGAAGCCGCGGGCAGGGAGTGGCTGTGCGAGGGGACGCTCGCCCACCTGGACCATGCGCGAGGATATCTGGAGTTCCTGGCGGACGGGATCCGCAGGGCGCAGCGGGAAGGCGCCTGAAGATCCGCTTCGCGGCCGTTCAGGACCCGCCCCCGTTCCACGGCAGTCCGGGATCGAAGAAGTGCAGCCCCTGTCCCAGCTTCACCCCGATCACCGCTGCCGGGTAGCGCGCCACCAGCTCCGGATGCGCGAAAAACCCGGCCGCCTGCCTTTCCCCCCGCCCGACCATCTCAAAGCTGACATCCAGCGGTCGCTCGATGTTGGGGGCATAAGCCACCCGCACCAAGCACTCCGAAGCGCCCGTCTGCACAGCCCTGACCGCCGCCTCGCGCGCCCCGTACGACCCGATCCGGTCGATGTGCGAGAGGTGCTTGCCCGACAGCGCCCCGCCGCCGATCGGGATGCGCGGGCCGTAGAAGTCCATGACGAGCTTGCGGCCGGTCTGGCCGTTGTCGCCGTTGCTGCCGGCCTGCACCAGCGGGCCGTTCGGGTTGATCATCAGCCCGATCTCGTCCCAGCGGGCGCGCCAGCGCGGGTCGCGCTCCCTCGCTTCGGAGTAAGCGCGCGCGAGCACCAGCACGACCGCCTCGCAAACATCCATGAACGCGGCGTCGGCATGCTGCTGGAGCGTGACCAGTAAATGTTCCACGATCCAGCGCCCGCCCTCCTCGCGCATACGCAGCAGCAACTTGCCGTCCGGCCCCTGCCCGGCCAGCGGTCCTTCAGCGCAGGCAGAGGCCAGCGCCTCGCGGAACACGTGGCAAAGGTAGTGTTCCGGCGGCAGGTAGCGCGTGTTCGCGTCGTAACCTGCCCAGCCCAGCACCACGCTCTGGTCGTTGACCTTCCCCGTGAACCGCGCGGGATCGTCCAGCACTTCGCACACGGCGCTGTGCACCGTGTAGCGGTTGGCGTCGACGTGGTTGCCGGGGACGTAGCCGATGTCCAGCCCCGTTTGAACCACGATGTCCCGCAGCGTGCGCGCCAGGGGCCGGCGGGTGCAGACGCCGCCCGTCAGCCAGAGTTGGCAGGACCAGACGGCGGCCTCGATCTGCGCGTAGGCGTCCGCATCGACGCCGACGCATTCGGCGACGATGGCGTCGGCGACCTGGTCGCAGAACTTGTCGGGGTGGCCGGACAGGACGATTTCGCTGATGCGGATCATGTGCGGTTTCCTTTCAGTTCCGGGAGCTGGGTGTAGGCGAGGCCGGCGCGCTCCAGCGCGGCGGGATTGCCGTCGCGGCTGACCAGCACGTGCAGCTTCGTGCCGGACGCCCTCGCCACGAGCTGCGGGTCCAGGGCCTCGATGTAGCCGTCGGTGACCACCACGGCGGAGGCCGGGCGCGTCCTGATCACGTGTTCCAGCACGCAGGACAGGCTGGTGCCGCCCGTGGTCTGAGCCTTCAGGACGCCGCGCTCGATGACGGCGGGCGCGACGACGTCGCTGAAGGCCCAGAACGGCCGGCGGATCAGGCCGGAGAGCTGGCCGAGCAGGTTCACGATCTGCGGCATCTCGGCGTGCATGGATCCCGACACGTCCAGGTAGACCTGGGCCGTGCCGGCGCGGCGCGGCGCGGACCCCTCCCAGGCCGCTTCCGGCAGGAAGGGCGTCCACTGCGCGCGCAGGAAGGCGCGGCGGTCTCCCGACGACAGCACCGGCAGCCGGTAGTCGCACGGGGAGTCGACGCGGCGCCGTGAGCGGCGATCGGGCGAGAGATGGCGGCGGAGGATCGCGAGCGTCGTCGCCCGCCAGCGCCGCAACGGCGCGTCGTCCGCCCTGATGAGCGCCTCGTAGGGGTTGGCGCCGACGCCGCGGCTGCCGGGTGAACGCCAGATGCCGTGGCCGTTCATCTCCTTCATCGCCCGCTCCAGGGCGTCGCGCAGGGGACCCACCAGTTCTTGGTCGAACTCGTCGTGGTTGCCCAGCAGGTCGCCGGGCTCGTCGGACCCGTCGTCCCCGAACGTGAAGGGCCCCGGGCCCTGCACCTCCGTCGACGGATTCTCGAGCTGCTCCGCCAGGGCTTCGATGTCGTCGGCGATCAGTCCGCCCCGGTACAGCGACTCCCAGGCCAGAACCCAGGACGGCAACCGGCTCCGCTCCTCGCAACTGCGGACGGTCTTCAAACAGTCGGACTCCTGCGCGCCCATCGGTCGCAGCAGCTTGCGGCGGCCGGCCGCCTTCGCGTAGTAGCGCGCGAAGATCGAGGAGTACCCCGGCCCGTGCTGACGGTGGATGATGGCGTTGATCACGGCGTCGACGGCCAGATGACGGGCCGGCGTCACCGGCCGCCTCTGCTCGGTGTGGCGCAGGATCACGTGCAGGAACTCGTGACAGACGACCGCCTTCACCTCGTCGTCGTTCGCGCAATGCCCGCCGATGAAGTCGAGGTTGACCAGCAGCCGCGGACGGTCCGTGCAGGTCACGGCCAAGGTCAGCACCGCCGTGGTGAATTCGATCTCCAGGATCTGCAGCGCGGCTCGGATGGCGAAGGGGTTCTCGTCGATCAGCTCCAGCAGGATCGAGCGGAAGCGTCGTTCGTTCATGAGTAGAATCCATCCAGGTCGAAGAGTTCGAGACCGCGTCCGAGGCTGGCCTCGGTCCAGAGCACCGGCCGCGCCGGGTCGTAGATCTGCGCCGTGCAGAGGCCCAGCATCAGCGCCTGGCGCAGCACCGCAGTGCGTTGGCCGCTTGCCGCGGACAGCCGCGGGGCATCGGGAGGCAGCGACCGGCAGACCAGTCGCCTCTCCGGCAACTGGAACACGCCCCGCAGGTCTTCGGGATCGGCGTAGCCGGCTTCGGCCAGCAGGTTCTCCAGCGCCTCGACACGCGTCGGTGCGGCGAAATGGAGGCCCAAGCGGATCACGCACGGGCAGCGGATCTCGCCGTCGTCCTTGCCGAGCAGCGAGGAAGCGACCGTCTCGGTGCGGGTGCGGCTCATGGGGCCGCCCATGTTGGCGCGCAGGACGGGCCGCCGCTCCGTCTGCGCACACCATCCCGAGGCGATCATCGTTGCCACCATTCCGCGAGGTACCTGGCGCAGTCCTCGATCTCCTGCTCCAGCGCGGCCGGGTCCTCGGGACTGACCCGCTCGACCAGGCACCAGTTGAAGTACTGGCGCGCCCGCTCGTAGCGCCCGCTGTCGGCCTCCAAATCGGCGAGCACACGCGCGAAACGGTCGCAGTCGGGATGGACCGTGCCCTGCTCGGCGATGCGTTCCTGCCAGGAGATCTCGCCCGCCACCGACAAGATGGGAGCGGCCGCCTTGGCGAGGTCGTTGACCCCCTCCGCCCCGATGAAGAGAAAGCCCTTCGCCGCGGCCGCGTACGTGGCGAAGGCGAAGGCCGCGGCCCGTTCCTTGGATTCCGAAGCCAGCAGCTGGGCCACGGCCTGGGAGCACAGGTCCGGAGTCCGGCCGTGCTCGCCCAGGATCTTCACCTTCCGCACCAGGGGATTCTCGACCAGGAATCGGTGGATCCAGCCGTCCTCGAACGGCGAGATGCAATCCAGCGCGTAGCGGTGAGCCGCCGCGACGGCTTCCTCCCTGACTTTCACCCCCCAGGTCCGCTGCGGCAGGCTGGCCTGGAGCACGCACAGGCACATCTGGTCGGTCGTCTCACCCGCGACGATCGTTGCTGCCAGCAGGCTGCGCACCATCAACCGCACGCGGCGCGGCGACACGCGGATGCCCGCGCTGTTGAGCGCCGAGACCGCGTGGACCATGTAGACCAGGATGCGTTCGGGGCAATCCTCGACCTGCTCGCGGAAGGTCTGTCGCCACGTTTCGACCAGCCCCTTGAGCCGCCCCGCGTCGTCCGCGATCCTCCCTTCTCCGCTCGGGTCGGCGATGAGCCGCCGCGCCTCATCGTCCAGACCTCTCCAGTCCGACGCTTCCACGAACAGCGCAAACCGATCGGCCAGTGCCTGATCCAGCGGCTCCGACCCCGCGTAGTCCTCGGCCCCCCCCCGGTCGGCCGAGCACGGGTTCATCGCCGCCCACCGGTAACGCAGCCTGGGCAGCGCGATCCCCTGGATCCGGCGCTCGTGCACGAGCGCGAACAGGCGGTTCTGGTGCTCGGGCTTGCAGCGGCTGATCTCGTCGATCAGCACCGACTCGGCGCCCCAGACCGTGGCCGGTGTTTCGAGAAATTTCACGGCGCCGCGCTCCTGGTCCGGATACGGGAACCCGACCAGGTCGTCGAACGAGATCAGGCTGGCGTTGTAGTGGCGGTGTTCGAGGCCCAGGGCTTCGGAGAGGGAATTGAGCAGGAAGGTCTTGCCGGTGCCCGAGGCCCCGATCAGCAGCAACGGGTCCTCGGTGACCAGCGCGGCCAGGATCACTGGCTCGAGCCGGTCGAATCCGTAGACGCCGAGATCGCACAGGTGGGAATGCGCACGGGTAGGCACGTCGTCCTCCTTTTAGCGGGTTTGCCGGTATGGCGGGGCCGCAAGCTGGATTCAAATCCCCCGGCCCGTCAGGTGGGCCAGCCCTCGGTCGGCGCCGCCGCGTTGCGGCGGTCGCCGACATCCTTCACTCCTTCGTCGTCACGTGGCGACGTGTTCCCACAGGAAGTCCGGCTCCTCGCGCCCGAAGTGCCCGTAGGCCGCCGTGTCGTAGTAGATGGGCCGCAGCAGTCGCA
>JANOEP010000037.1:0-40619 GCA_031441465.1 bacterium
TGAAGTAGCTGAAGGGAGTAAGCCGCCTGGTATTTTAATTAAGCACGTGCAGGGCGTTGCGAGTGAAGTGACGGATCGATTCGCGCTCCAGCGTGTCGAGACGACCGCGGTCGTCGGGGAGCGCGATCCGCTCTCCATTCGGTCCACGCATGAATCGAGGGGCCTTCGCAATCCGCGCCCGGGTCTCCGCCATGGCACGCGGACCGAATCGATTCGGTTCAATCGCGTGAACGAAGCTGGTGATCGGCGTGCCGTCACTGTTGAAGGTACTGATCCGATATTCCCACGGATCAGCCACCCACATCCGATCCGCAGTCGCCGTGTAGGAGAACTGTGTCGGCGATGTGGCCTGCCCGGTTCGCTTGGTGATCGCGGTAACAAAGGCCGCATTGGTCGAGTCGAAGAGCACGCGCCCGTCGCTCTCCCCGATCGCCGAGCGCATCACGCGCGGGCTCTTCCCGGGACGTGGGGTCGGGTCCCAGTGGTCCACGGAGCCGCCGACTTCGTTACGCTCGACAGCGGCTCGGGCATCGTCCACCTGGCGCCGGCCTTCGGCGAGGACGACTACCAGGCCGGCCTGCGCGAGAACCTGGCCTTCTTCAGCCCGGTCGACGCGGCCGGGCGCTTCACCGACGAGGTGCCGCCCTACGCCGGACGCCCCGTCAAGGAATCCGACCGGCAGATCATCCGCGACCTGCGCGCGCAGGGCAAACTGCTGCGCGAGGTGAGCTACACCCACGAGTACCCCTTCCACGACCGCTGCGGCAACCCGCTGATCTACTACGCGACGCCCAGCTGGTTCATCCGCACCAGCGAGCTGCGCGAGAAGCTGCTGGCCGCGAACGCCGACATCCGCTGGGCCCCGCCGGAGGTCGGCAGCGGCCGCTTCGGCAACTGGCTGGCCGGCAACATCGACTGGTCGCTCAGCCGCAACCGGTTCTGGGGCACGCCGCTGAACGTCTGGATCTGCGACGAGTGCGGGCGGCACCACCTGCCGACCTGCCGCGCCGACCTCACGCAGCTGACGGGCGCCGACCAGTCGCAGCTGGACCTGCACCGGCCCTTCGTCGACGACCTGGTCTTCCCCTGCGCGCAGGCGGGATGCGGCGGCGTCATGCGGCGCACGCCCGAGGTCATCGACTGCTGGTTCGACAGCGGGGCCATGCCCTTCGCCCAGTACCACTACCCGTTCGAGAACCGCGAGCTGTTCGAGAGCCAGTACCCCGCGGACTTCATCAGCGAGGGCATCGACCAGACCCGCGGCTGGTTCTACACGATGCTGGTGATCGGCACCTTCCTGACGGGGCGCAGCAGCTACAAGAGCTGCCTGACCATCGAGCTGGTGCTGGACAAGCACGGCAAGAAGATGTCCAAGAGCCTGGGCAACACCGTCGAGCCGATGGCGCTGATGCGCGAGCACGGGGCCGACGCCCTGCGCTGGTACCTGCTGACCGTCTCGCCGCTGTGGACCCCGACCCGCTTCGACGCCGAGGGCGTGGCCGAGGCGCGGCGCAAGCTGCTGGCGACGCTCGAGAACGTCTATTCCTTCTTCTCGCTCTATGCGAACCTCGACGTCTGGGACCCGCTCGACGACGGGCCCGCCGCCCCGTCGATGCTCGACCGCTGGGTGCTGAGCCGGCTGCACAGCACGACCACCGAGGCCCGCGCGGCCCTCGAGGAGATGAACTTCACGCGCGCCGCCAAGGCGGTCGGCGCCTTCGTGATCGACGACGTCAGCAACTGGTACGTGCGCCTGTCGCGCCGGCGGTTCTGGCAGGGGGAGACGACGCCCGACAAGCGGGCCGCGTTCGCGACCCTGTTCACGGTCCTCGACGGCGCCGCGCGGCTGCTCGCGCCGATGATCCCCTTCACCGCCGAGGAGATCTACCGGGCGCTGCACGGCGGGGGAGAGCGCTCGGTCCACCTCGCGCCCTACCCGACCTGCGACGCGGACCGCGTCGACGGGCGGCTCGAGGCGGTCATGGCCGCGGCGCAGGCCGTCGTGGGCGTGGGCCGGAGCCTGCGCCAGGACGCCCAGATCCGCACCCGCCAGCCGCTGGGACGCCTGCTGCTGCACACCGACGACGACCGCGCCGCGGCGCTGCTCGGCGACCAGGAACTGCGCGGCATCCTGGCCGAGGAACTGAACATCAAGGAGATCGCCGCCCTGGACGATCCCCTGCGCGTCGCCCGCCTGACGGCCAAGGCCGACTTCCGCGCCATGGGCCCGCGCTTCGGCAAGCGCGCGCCGGCCGCCGGCCGCGCCATCGCGGCGATGGCCCCGCCGCAGGCCCTCGCCCTGCGCCGTGCGGGCGCCGTCGAGCTGGACGTCGAGGGCGTGATCGAGCGCATCACCTTCGAGGAGGCGCGCGTCGTCGAGGCGGGGATCGCCCCGTACGCGGCCGGTTCCGTCGACGGGATGACCGTCGCGCTGGACACGACCCTGGACGAAGCGCTCCGCGACGAGGGCCTGGCCCGCGAGGTCATCAACCGGGTGCAGAACCTGCGCAAGAAGAGCGGGTTCGCGGTCGCCGACCGCATCCGCCTGTCGGTCGTCGGCGGCGGCGAGGCGCGGCGCGCTCTGGATCGCTTCGGGGAACGGATCGCGGGCGAGACGCTGGCGCAGCTGGTCGCAGCCTCGCCGGACCTGACCCACACCGACGGTTTCGAGGTCGACGGCATCGCCATCGAGGTGGCCATCGCCCGGCTGGCCAACATCTGAGGAGGGACCATGCGCACAACCGAACTCGACCGCTTCCAGAAGCTCATCCTCGAGGAGAAGGAGCGCGTCGAGAAGTCGCTCGCCAAGCACACGAAGATCATCCATCACGAGGGGGAGGACTTCGGCGGCGACCTGGCCAAGGCCCACTCGAACCACATGGCCGACCAGGGCAGCGACGAGTTCCAGTACGAGACCACGATCCAGTTCGCCAGCAGCGAGGGACGCTACCTCTACCAGTTGGAGCAGGCCCTGCTGCGCATCGAGGACCGCAGCTACGGCGTCTGCAACGGCTGCAACGCGCAGATCGGACTGGAGCGCCTCAAGGCCAAGCTCGACGCCAGGCTCTGCATCGAATGCAAGGAGCGCGAGGAGAAGGAGCGGCATTGAGACGCCCCTCCTTCGGCGCACCCTGGCTGCTGGCGCCCCTCGTGCTCGTGGTGGACTTCGCCGCGAAGCGCCTCGTGCTGGCGAACAGCGACCGCCTCGCGCGTCCCGTGGAGATCCTGGGCGACGTCGCCCGTTTCGCCTACGTGCGCAACCCCGGCGCCGCGATGGGCCTGCCGCTCGGCGGCCGCGGCTTCCTGATCGGCGTCAGCCTGCTCGCGTCGGCGGTCCTGGCGGCGCTCTACCGCCGCACCGACCCGCGGCAACGCCTGCGCCGCGGCGCCCTGGCCGCCATCCTGGGCGGCGCCCTGGGCAACCTGGTCGACCGGATCTTCTACGGCGGGCTGGTCGTCGACTTCATCGATCTGGGTCTCGGGGCCCACCGCTTCTACACGTTCAACGTGGCGGACATGGGCGTGACGCTCGGCGGCGCGGCCCTGTTCATCTCGCTGTGGCGCGACGACCGGTCGGCGAGCGCCGAACGTGCCGCGCCCGGTGCGCCCGCACTCTCCGCCGACCCCGCCGTGATCGTCGCCGACGCGGACCCCGCGTCCGGCTCCTCCGACCCGGGATACCGCGATGACTGACGATGGACAGCCCCGCGTCTCGTTCACCGTCACGCCGCAGGAGGCGGACAGCCGCCTCGACCTCCTGCTGGTCGAGCGGATGCCCGAGACGTCCCGCAGCCGGATCCAGCGCGCGCTCGCCTCGGGCGCCGCCATGGTCGACGGTCGTCGGCGTCCCAGCAACTACCGGGTTCACGAGGGCAGCCTGATCGAGTTCACGCCGCCGGAGCCGCCGGCGCCGTACCTGGGCGCCCAGGACATCCCCCTGAACATGATCCACTGCGACGACCACCTGGTCGTGATCGACAAGCCCGCCGGGATGGTCGTCCATCCCGCGCCCGGCCACCGTTCAGGGACGCTGGTCAACGCCCTGTTGCACCTGTTCGGCGACCTGCCCGGGGACAGCGCGCGCGCCGGCCTCGTGCACCGCCTGGACAAGGACACCTCCGGCCTGCTGGCCGTGGCCCGCACCGAACTCGCCCACCGCGGCCTGTCCTCCCAGCTGCGCGAGCGCACGCTGGGCCGCACCTACGCCGTGGTGAGCTGGGGGCAGTGGGACGCCGACGAGGGTCTCCTCTCCGAGCCGATCGGGCGCCATCCCCACCGGCGCCGCATGATGGGAGTGGTCCCGGGCGGGCGTCCCGCCGGGACGCGCTACCGCGTGGTGGAGGACTTCGGGTTCGTGCAGCACTGCGACGCGGAGCTGCAGACCGGTCGCACCCACCAGATCCGCGTCCACTTCGCGCACGGCCATCATCCCGTGGTGGGGGATCCGCTGTACGGCGACGACGCCCGCGAGCGGCTGGTCCACCCCCTGGACCGCCACGCGGCCCGGGCCATGGTCGCGCGGGCCGGCCGCCAGATGCTGCACGCGCGCGAGCTGCGCCTGCGCCACCCGGCCACGGGCGAGCTGCTCGTGTTCAAGTCGGCATTGCCGGACGATTTCGCCGCGGTGCTGGAAATCCTGCGTCGGGCGGCGCCCAGCGCCGATTAGCCCGGCGCGCACCTCGACCGCTTCGGGCTGGACAGGGCCGTCGCCGGTCCGTATCCTCGCAGACGGTTCGCGCCGGTCGGGGCGCGGGAAGGAGGCCAGGTGAAGATCAAAGAACGCAGTCGCGACGGTGTGGTGATCCTCGAACTCAACGGCAAGCTGATGGGCGGCCCCGACGCCGCCACGTTCAACGATACGCTCAAGACCCTGATCCACGAGGGCCACCGCAACGTGCTGGTCGACCTGGCCAAGGTCGACTGGGTCAACAGCACGGGCCTCGGCATCCTGATCTCCGGCTACTCGACGGTGCGCCGCAGCGGCGGCGACCTGCGGCTGCTCAACGTGTCGGATCGCGTGGAGAGCATCTTCATGGTCTCGAAGCTCCACACCGTGTTCGTCTCGTACTCGAACGAGGACGAAGCCGTCCGGAGCTTCGCCTAGGGAGGCGCCATGTCCCACGTGAACGAACCCTCCCAACTCGTGGAAGTGATGCTGCCCAGCCGGCTGCTGTTCCTCGGCGTGCCCGACGCGATCCTGATGGAGCTGGCCGGCGACCTCCCGTACGAGCAGAAGGACATCGACGAGCTGAGCACCGCCGTCATCGAAGCCTGCACCAACGCCATGGAGCACGGCAACGGCATGGAGCAGGGGCGCCGCGTCGAACTGCACTTCCTCTTTTCTCCCGACGAGATCCGCGTCACGGTCCTGGACCAGGGACCCGGCTTCGACTTCAACAACTGGCAGCCGCCCGACGGCCTCATGCGCGAACGCGGCCGCGGCATCACCATCATGCGCGAGTTCACCGACGAGCTGACCTACGACCATGCGCCCGACGGCCGGTTCCGCGTCCAACTGGTGAAGCGCCGCCCCCGGCAGGATTGACGTGGGCGCCGTGCTCGCCCTGGACTACGGCACCAGCCGCATCGGCGTCGCGGTCAGCGACCCCACCCGCACGCTCGCCACGGCGGTCGCGGTCCACCGCGCCGGCCGCGACGGCGGTGTCGCCGCTTTCCTGGCGCCCCTGGTCCGCGAGCGCGGGGTCGATCAGCTGGTGGTCGGTCTGCCGTTGACCGCCGACGGCCGGGAGGGGGCGATCGCCGTGAAGGCCAGACGGTTCGCCGCAAGGCTGGGGGAGGAGCTGGGTTTGCCGGTCGCCCTGGTCGACGAACGCTATTCGACACAGGAGGCCGAACGCCTGCTGCGCGGGCCGGGCCGCAAGCGCAGTCGGGAAGCGCCCGACGCGGTTGCGGCGGAACTGATCCTGCAGCAGTACCTGGACGCCGCGGGCACCGGCCGGGACGGCGCCCCGTGACGGCGCCGAGCCGGGAACTCACGAAGCGTCTCGTGAAGGCCCTGCACCGGCTGACGGTCGCGGCGGCGGCGATCCTGGTCCTCGCGGCCGGTGTCGTGTTCTGGGCCTGGACCCAGTGGAACCGCGCCGAACCCGGTGCGGAGGGCACGGTCGAGATCCGCGTGCCGCCGGGCTCCAGCCTCGCGACGGTCGCCGACACGCTGCAGGCGCGCGGCCTGCTCGACCACCGGCGCGCGTTCGTGCTGGGGGCGCGGCTGACCGGTTCGGACCGCTCGATCCGGGCCGGCCGCTACGCCGTGCCGCGCGGGCTGTCGCCGCGCGAACTGCTGATCCTGCTGGTCGACGGGCGCACGCTGCCGGTGGTGGTCATGGTGCCCGAGGGGTTGCCGACGCGCGACGCGGTGGTCGACGTCGCCGAGGCCTTCGGTTGGGCCCCCGCCACGTTCCGCGCCGCCTGCGACGCCGAGGTGCGCGCGTTGCTGCTCGAGACGGCGGGCGATCCCGCCGCCTACGCCGCGGCCCTGCTGCAGGAGAGTCTCGACCGCGGCCGGGAGTTCCCGCTCTGCGAGGGCTACCTCTTCCCGGAGACCTACCACTTCCCCGAGGGCGCCTCGGTCCGCGAGGTCGCCCGCGCGATCATGCGCGCGGGGTGGGACCGCTGGGTCCCCGACGCCCGGGCGCGCCTCGCGCTGGGGGACCTGCCCCTGCGGACGCCGCATGAGGTGCTGACCCTCGCCTCCATCGTCGAGGCGGAGACGCCGCGCGTCTCGGAGATGCCGCGGGTGGCCGCGGTCTACCTGAACCGGCTGCGCGCCGGCCGCCCGCTGCAGGCCGATCCCACCATCGCCTACGCCCTGGGCAAGAAGGGGCGGCGGATCCTGTACTCGGACCTGCGTGTCCCCTCGGTCTACAACACCTACCTCCACGGCGGTTTGCCGCCCGGCCCCATCGGCAACCCGGGACTCGCGGCGATCGCGGCGGTGCTGAAACCGCTGCCCGGATGCGAGGATTTCTTCTTCGTCGCCGACGGCTACGGCGGCCACGTCTTCACGCGCACCCACGCCCAGCACGAGGCGGCGGTGCAGGTTTATCGTCAGCGCCGGGCCGCGGCGCGCCTGCCGACCGCGGCGACGCCCGCCACCGCCGATTCGACCGCCGCGCCGCCGCCGCAGATCGCACCACAGTCACCCTGAGCCGCAGTCGCCTTGACGCGCAACGGCGGCGGGACTACCCTGGCGCGAGGCGGGCGGTACCAGGCCACGAAGTCCGGTGAGGAAGGGAGCGCGATGATCCGCAAGTACCTGGGTCTGATTCTGGGCTTCGCGACCATCGTCGCCGGCTACGCGCTGCTGGCCGGGGGCGATATCACCGTCGCGCCCCTGTTGCTGGTCCTGGGGTACTGCATCCTCGTGCCGCTGTTCCTGCTGCGGTCCTTCCTGCGGGGCAAGGGCGAATAGCTCAGCTGGTCAGAGCACCTGCTTTACACGCAGGGGGTCACAGGTTCGAACCCTGTTTCGCCCACCATCCGCCCTCATATGCCACGCTGGGCCATTTCGGGGAATTTGATACAGGACTATCGTTGTCCTGACTTATGATAATCTGTGAATAAGGGGGTCGGTAACCCAAAAAATAGTGTTGCACGCCGTCCTCCCCGGTGGTAAACTCATGAAGTCAAGTTAAGGACTTATGAAGAGTGGAAGGGAGGGTCAACGTAATTGCACTCGTTCTCGCTTGGGTTTGCCGCCCTCGCATGAAAATGCCTTTTAGGAGGTGTCCTAATGCTTCGTAGGAACATTGTGGGTCTTGTGATCTGCGTCGCTGCCCTGGGTGTCAGCACTCTGGGCGTGGCGGGTGTCCCTGACCTGGTCAACTCGAACGCCGATCTGCCCGCGGGTCTGCCCCAGGTCAGTGTGTTTCTGACCCCCGACGGCACCGGCAACCTGATGACCGAGGCCCGGGCCATCAACACGCCGCCCCTGGACGTCCGGGACGCCACCATCACGGTGACGCTGCTCGACGCCGGGATGAACCCCGTCTTCGCCTATCCTTTCGAGGACATCTGGCTGGAGACGTCGCTCGGCGGTTTGGCTGCTTGCACCAACGGCACCCTGGCCAACTTCAACACCGACATCAACGGCGTCACGACCTTCGTGGGTCCGTTCTATGCCGGTGGCTACTCGAACAAGTTGGCTGGTGAGCTGGCCCAGGTCATCATCAACGGTTCCCCGCTGGTCAACGAGGACCTGAACGTCCTGTTCAACAGCGCCGACATCTTCCCGAGCGGCGCGGTCGATCTGAGCGACGTGTCGGTGTTCTCGGGTCTCTACGGCGGGACCGGCTACGCTGCCGACTTTTTCTATGACGGCATCGTGAACCTGTCGGACCTGGTGCTCTTCTCGAGCTCGATCAACGTGGTGTGTCCGTAAGGAAATTCTCAGCCCCGCGGCCTCGGGCCGCGGGGCGCCACTCCTCGGCAACCAGTTGACCGAGGCAGACAACCCAAAGGAGACGCAACATGAAGAAGTTGTTAGCACTGACCGCCATCGCGCTGCTGGCTTTCAGCGTCAGCGCCTCGGCTCAGGTCGATCCCGATCCGGATGGCTTCGGCGTGTACTTCGACACCGGCGCCACCTCGTTCAACGTCGTCTACGGCGGCGGCTTCGCACCGCTGAACGTGTACCTGATGATCACCCGCCCGTCGGGCGCCTTCATCCGGGCCTGGGAGTGCACGATCGTGGAGACCAATAACTTCACGGTCCAGGGCACCTGGGCGCTCAACGGCGGTCTGGACGTCGACGGCGACGCCATGGACTTCGTCGTCGGCATGGGCACCACGCCGCATCCGCAGGCCGGCGCGATCGTGCTCGCGAGCAAGACGATGTACGGCGCCGCTCCCGGTGCCGGCTCGGCCGCGACCTTCACGGTCAAGGGTGTCGCTGGCTCCGTCAGCTTCCCCGGTGGCCAGCCCGGCTACGTTCACACCCTGGGCATCAACACCCCTTGCCAGGTCCTGACTGGCAACATGCTGGCGCCCCAGGCCTGCGTGAACAGCAACTGCATGGTCGTCGCGAACGAGGACATGTCCTGGAGCAACGTCAAGGCTCTGTACTAGTTCTCAGTTATCGACACGTGTGACTGTCAGCTAGGGGCCGCCCTTCGGGGTGGCCCCGTCCTTATGACAGCGGGCCACCCTCCGGCGCGGCTCCGTCCTGATGCGACGGTCCGTCGGCGGGGTTCGGGGGAAAGACTCTTGACAGGGTCGTCGGTTGCCCGGATATTGATACGCTACCGACGTAGGAATCCCGGTGTCCAGGCCAACGGGAGCGGGGTGTTTCCTCCGTGGCCGGTGAGGATCATCGACGGCGACCGGTACGGGTTGTCCGTCGCGGGTGCGATGTTCCGCTGATGCGCGCAACCTGGTGGCGGATGGACTCGCATGCAACAACTTTGACGGGGATACTCTGATCGACTGGGGCACTGAGTGAACGGGAAAATCCGAGTGAAAGGGGACAGTCCGATGAAGAAGATGCTACTTGTCCTGAGCCTGCTGGTGCTGACCACGTCCATGTCCTGGGCCTATCCCGGCCCCGACAGCATGGGCATCTACGTGGACACGGCCGACACCGGGCCGATCGAGAACTGCGTGACCGTTGCCGCCTTCGTGCCGACGAACATCTACATGTGCATCACCAACCCGAGCGGCGCCGAGGTCAAGGCCTGGGAAGCCCACATCACCAACACCAACGCCGCCAGCATGATCGGCACCTGGTCGATGTTCGGGCTGGACGTCGATGGTGATCCCGAGGACTTCGTGGTCGGCAACGGCGCTTCGCCGCTGCAGCCGAACGCGCAGAACGTCGTGGTTTTGGGTTCGATGCAGCTGATCATCCTGAACCCCGCCGCGGTGATCGAATTCACCGTCTCGCACATCCCCGGTTCCGTCAGCTTCCCCGGCGGCACGCCCGGCTACGTCCACACCCTGGGCTTCAACACTCCCTGCATGACCGCGACGGGCGGCACGGCGGGCAGCCCATTCGTCTACAATCCGGTGTTCCGGGTCAACGGCCCCAATGCCGGCCAGTGCATCGTGGCCAACGAAGATGCGTCCTGGAGCGAGATCAAGACGCTGTACCGGTAACCCTGCGGGTTCCCGAGTTCACGGAGGGGCGGGGCGACCCGCCCCTTCTGTTTGGCGTGGCGCGCCCGCCCGGGAAGGCGAGCCCGCACCGTGCGTTGACCGCGGCGGCGGCCGCTCTTATACTGACGCCACGTTCCATCCCCTGGACGCCAAGCCCTCCCCCCTGGGCAAGGAGACCGCGGCATGAGCCGGATCCCCGTCGACCGTGAGCGCGCGCGGCGCGTTCTGTGGTGCCTCGCGCCCCTGCTGCTGACCTGCGGCGCTGCGGGCGCCGGCCCGTTGCTGATCTCGCAGTCGGACCCGCTGTCCGCGACGCTCCGTCTGACGACGGGCGACCCCGCCTGGCGGACGGTGTTCGAGAGGGACGGCCAACCGTACCATCGGCTCGAACTGCCGGACTTCGTCGGCACGGGGGAACCGCGCCAGCCCTCGGTGCCGGCGCTGGGAACCTGGCTCGTCCTGCCTGCGGGCATGCGGGCAGTCGTTCGCCTGGACGAGGCCGTCTGGGAGCCCCTCGACGGCCGCCTGGTGGCGCCCGCGCCCACGCCGGTCCGTCGGCAACTTTCCGGCGGCGGCGATCCCGTGCTGGAAGAGGCCTACCTGCTGCCGGGTGAGGCGGCGCCAAGCGGCTTCGACTCCGTGCCGGTGGATGGGCCGGTAGGCGGCGCCGACGCGCCGCCGGGCCTGGAGCTGGGCGCGCCCCGGCTCTGGCGCGGGCACCGCATCGCGCCGGTGACGGTCCGGCCGCTGGACGTCGGCGAAGACATGCGGGCGCGTCGCCTGCTGCGCCGCGCCGTCTGGACGGTCGTTTTCGAACCCGAGGTCGGGGCCGCGGACAAGTCCGGCGGGCGCAGCGAACCCGACGACTCCCGCTTCGGTCATCTGTTCCTCAACGGCGATGCCTTGTCCTCCCAGCCCCGCGAGGCCCTCGCGGCGCCCGCGGCGGAGCAGACGGCCGTGCGCCGTGCGGCGTCCCTGCTCGCTCCGGAGATCCGCGTGCCGGTGACGCGCAGCGGGCTGTTCCGCCTGCGCGCCGCCGACCTGCTCAACGCCGGCCTGCTGCCGGCCGGGGTGACGGTGGACCGGCTCCGGCTCTACCAGCGTCGTTACGTGCCCGGTCAGTCGCCGCCCTACGACGAGATCGAGGTGCCGGTCGACCTGATCGGCGACGGCGGCGCCTTCGCCGGCGACGACGCGCTGGTGTTCTACGGCTTGCGTCCGCGCGACGACGGCCCGTTCAGCCGCGACGCGCGCAGCTACGCGAGCTGCGGCGACTCGCTCGAAACCTGGAATCCCGGCGCGCTCGACCCGGTCAACAACGGCAACATCTACTACCTGGCCGCAGCCGACCCCGAGGTGGGGGAGACCTGGGCCCGCATGCCGCAACTCGAGCTGCCGGCCGCCCAGGGCGTTCCCGCGGCGACCTACCGCCGCGTCGACCTGCGGGAGGAGGACTCGCACTACGTCGTGCGGCCCTTCGATTCCAACGTGGACCGTTACGTCTGGAACAGCAAAGAGGACCGCGCTGTCGACCGCGACCTCGGCGCGATCAGCCCCGCACCCGCCGGCAGCGCGACGCTGCGGGCCGGCGTGCTCGGTTACGGCGCCACCCTGCGCACGTTCAACTTCGCGTTGGTGCGCGACGAGACGCCGTCCGCTCTCGGCACGCTCCAGTCGAACCACGCGGGCGCCGTGTTCACCGCGCCGGCCGGGCTGACCGGCGCCGACCTCGCGGGGGCGGCGCTGCGCGTGAGCGGGCCGTCGAGCTACCTCACCGGTTATCTCGACTGGTTCGAGATCGCCTACGACGCCCTCTACCGCGCCCAGGACGACGCCCTCGACTTCCACGCCGGCGACGCCGCCGGCCAGCGCTCGTTGACGGTCGCCGGGTTCGCCGACGCGCAGCTCTGGGTCTACGACATCTCGGACCCGCGCGCGCCGCAGCGGGTGGCGCTGGACACCGACAACCTCGTCGACGCCGGGGACGGCACCTGGACCCTCTCGCTCGAAGTCGCGCAGGACGCGCCCGGCGCCCGCCGGTTCGCGGCCCGCGCCGGCGCGCTCGCCGCGGCGCTGCCCGCGGTGCCGACCTTCAAGATCAGCCGCGTGACCGCGGCCGACGATCCCCTGACGGCCGCGGCCGCGGCCGACGTGCTCGTCGTCACGCACCCCGACTTCCGAGCCGAGGCCGAGCGCTGGGTCGCCCACCGCGTCGCCCGCTCCCCCGAACCCTTGTCGGTCGCCGTGATCGACGTCCACACGGTCTACGACTGGTACGGCGGCGGCCTGAAGAATCCCCGGGCGATCAAGCGCCTCGTCGCGCGCGCCCTCGCCGCCGGCGGCCCCTGGGCCCTGCAGATCTTCGGCGACGGCAACGAGAACGTGCGCGGGCTGAGCGCGGAAGACGCGGCCCGCGACTTCGTGCCGGCGCCGATGTTCCGCTGGACCACGACCAATTACGAGAACGAGATGAATCCGGCCGACGAGTGGTACGCCACGCCGGGGGCCGGACCCAACTATCCCTACGACACCGGCACCCTGCCGGAGATGCTCGTCGGCCGGTTCCCGTGCAACGCGGCGACCGAGGCCGCGGTCATGGTCGACAAGGTGGTCGGCTTCGAAGTTTCCGACGCGGCCTGGAAGAAGCGCACGGTCGTCGTGGCGGACGACGCCTGGTCGGACGGCTACGACGTGGGGCTCGACGACCTCATCTACCAGAGCGGGGAAGCGGTCTTCGAGGCCAGCCTGGAAGAGGGTGCCGTGCTCTGGGAGTCCTTCGCCGACGCTCGCGACGGTTATCCCGGCGATCCCGCCTTCGAGGCGTCGCGTGTCTACTCCGGCGACTGGCTCGACCTGCACGAGCCCTTCCCGGGCGGGACGCGATCGCGCCTGGCGTTCCGGGGCATCGCCGAGACCGAGATCACGCCCATCCTGCTGGCGCGGCTCGGCGCCGGCGTCCTGCTGGCCACCTACCAGGGGCACGCCAACGACCACCTGCTGTCCCATGAGCAGATCTTCGAGGACGTGGCGGTGTTCCAGTACCGTCAGGACGTGGCGAGCCTGGCGAACGCTGGCATGCCGTTCGTCTTCATCGGACTGGGCTGCCACGTCTCGCGCTGGGCCCGCGACATCTCTCCGGAGTCGAATCCCACCTCGGTGCCCTCGCTCGGCGAAAAGCTGTTGCGGCGCGCCAACGCCGGGGCCGTGGGCGTCTACGCCAGCCCGGGCTACGAGTACCGTGATCCCAACGCGGCTCTGGCGCGCCTGCAGGCCCGGGTGATGCTGCAGACACCGCCCCTGGGACCGTCGGGCCGCTCGCGCTGGGTTCTGGGCGAGCTGCTGGCCGCGGCCGA
This sequence comes from bacterium, assembly GCA_031441465.1. Taxonomy (GTDB): domain Bacteria; phylum Krumholzibacteriota; class Krumholzibacteriia; order LZORAL124-64-63; family LZORAL124-64-63; genus PNOJ01. The sequence goes on from JANOEP010000037.1 coordinate 13,467, forward strand.
AGCTTCGTTCCTGGCCGCTTCGCCCAACAACTGGCAGTACCGGTTGGCCGTCGCGCAGTTCTCGCTGCTCGGCGACGCCCTGATGGTGCTGGACGCGGGCCCGCCGCGGCTCGACGTGCGGCTGGACTGGGACGTCCTGGAAGACGGCGCCGCGGTCAAGGCCCAGGACGCGGCCAACACCGTCGTGCTCGCCGTCAAGGCGTTCGACGAGGCCGGGATCGACCGCCTCGTGGTGACGGGCGTCGAAGGCGCGACGGTGACCGCGACGCGACCCGACGGCGCGACCAGCGACCAGCGCACGGCCTTCGAGGTGCGCCTGCCGGTGCCCTCCCAGGACGCGACGGCGGTCCTGCACGTCTACGACACCGCCGCCGCGGGCGACGACGATCCTCACGCCATGTTCACCGTGCGGATGCCGGTGTCGGTCGTGCTCTACCTCGAGGACGAACTCTACCTGACCGGCGAGACGCCCTTCCCCTCGCCGGGACCGGGCGTGTTCACCGGCCGCGCCGTCACCGCCGCGTTCCTGCCCGAGGCCGCCGTGCTGGAACTGCTGGGCCGCAACCTCGCGCTTTCGGGCGTCACGCTCACCCGGATCGACGAGCACACGATCGACCTGGCCTTCACCGCGACCAAGAACGGGGCGGGTCCGGCCGCGGTCGTGCTGCTGGTCGACGGCCGCGGCACCGAGATCCCCCTGGAGCAGAGCGAGGGCGGCGACGCCGCCGGCATCGCCGACCTGATGGCCTTCCCGAACCCGGCGGGCGCCCAGACCCGCTTCGTGTTCGCCACCGACGCCGCCCCCGGTCCGGGCAGCATTCTGGTCTACACCGTCGGGGGCCGTCTCGCGGCGCGACTGCCGGTGGGCGCGGCCGACTTCGTGGGCGGCGGGCGCGTGATCGTGCCCTGGGACGCGCGCGACGGGCGGGGCGACCAGCTCGCCAACGGCGTCTACCTCTACCGGGTCGAGCTGTCCACGGGCGCGGGCGTCGTGGCCAGCGACATGCAGCGACTGGTCCTGATGCGGTGAGCGCAGGTCTGGTCATGCGCACGCCCGGCCGGGTCCGGGCCGCCCTGTGGCTGGGCGCCCTGACCGTCGCGACCGTTCTGGGCGGCGGCTGCGCCGGCCGTCGGCGCGGGCCCGTCGCCGTGCCGACCGCCACCGTTGTCGCGCTGCCGGACGCACCACTGCTGCCATCGCCGACTCCGGCGGACACGCTCACACCCGATCCTGCGCCTGTCCTGCGTATTACTGAGCCCGTGTTCCTCGCCATCGGCCTGGGCACCGGCAAACCCCGCCTCGAACTCACGGCCGAAGGCGAGACCGAACTGATCGGCGGCGAAGGCGCGCGTGTCCTGGCGCGCTTGCCTGCCGGCGCCGCCTGTGTGCTGGAAGCCGGTCGCGGCGGCGTGTCCTGGCGCGGCGGCGGGCGCAACGGCGTCGCCGCCGCGCCTCTGCTGCTGCGCCCCGTCGATCCCCGGCACGGGCTGGTCTGGGGGGACACGCCTTACGGCGGCGAAATGCGGATCCTGCGTCCCCAGTCCGGTCTCACCCTGATCAACGTGATCGCGTTGGAGGAGTACCTGCGCGGGGTCGTGCCGTGGGAGATCGGCCGGCCGGGAGAGCCGGGGCTCGCCGCGCTCGAGGCGCAGGCGGTCGCCGCCCGCACCTACAGCCTGGCGCACCGCGGCGACCGCAACAGCCTGGGCTTCGATCTTTGGGCCGACGTGCAGGACCAGGTCTACCACGGTCGTCGCGGCAACGACCGCTGGTGCGATCTGGCTGTCGCGAACACGCACGGCCTGGTGCTGCGCCACGGGGGCCGCGAGATCGAGGCCTACTACTGCTCGACCTGCGGCGGGCGCACGAGCGACGTGCGGGAAGTCTGGCCAAGGGAGGCGCGGTCCTACCTCGTGAGCGTGCAGGACGGTCCGCCAGGCGAAAGCTGGTGCCGGGGTTCGCCCCTGTTCCGCTGGGAGAAGTCCTGGTCCGCCGCCGACCTCCAGCGCGTCCTGCAGCGCACCCTGCCCGAGTACCTGCAGTGGTTGTCCGCCTCGCCGGCTCGACGGGACTGGGCGGGCGAGGGGTTCACACCGGCGCGGGCCGGTGTCGACGCGCGCCGCCCCGGCCGGTTGCGCGGTCTGGAGATCGCCGAGAAGACGGGTTGCGGTCGCATCGCCCGGCTGGACATCCGCACCGACGCCGGGGTCTACCACATCCGGGGCGACCGCGTGCGCTGGGTTCTCGTGCCGGTCGAGGGGCGCTTCTCGATCCTCGAGAGCGCGTGTTTCGATCTGTCCGTCGAGGCGGGCCGCGACGGCGCCTTGAACCGCGTCGCGGTCGCCGGCCGCGGCTTCGGGCACGGAGTCGGGCTCTGCCAGCACGGCGCGCTGGCCATGGCGCGCGCCGGTCACGGCTACCGGGAGATCCTCGAGCATTACTATCCGGGCGCGCGGCTCGAAGCGGTCGGCGCGCCGTGAACGACGCGGCCCCGTTCGTCGGCCTCCCGGTCGCCGGTCGACTCGTCGTCGGCCTGGTCGGTCCCGCGCTGCTCTCGTCGGAAGCGGCCTGGCTGCGACGGTACCGGCCGGCGGGCGTGATCCTCTTCGGCCGCAACGTGCGCAACGCGGGGCAGCTGCGCCGGCTCTGCGACGACCTGAGAGCGGCGTTGCCGGCGGGCGCCGAGATCATGGCCGACCAGGAGGGCGGGGCCGTGTCGGTCCTCGCCGACGCCGCGGGGCGCCCACCGGCCGCCTGGGCGCTCGGCTTGATCGACGATCCCGAACTGACCCGCCGCGTCCACCGGGCGACGGCGCAACGAGCCCGCGCCTGCGGCATCGATCGCCTGCTGGCCCCGTGCGCCGACGTCCTGCTCGCCCCCGGCAATACGGTGATCGGCAGCCGCGCGTTCGGCGCGGCGCCGGAACTGGTCGCCCGCCACGTCGCGGCCGCGGTCCGCGGCCTGCGCGAGGGCGGCGTGCGCTGCTGCCTGAAGCACTGGCCCGGGCACGGCGCCGTCGTGCGGGACACCCACCTCGGCGCGGCCGCGCCCGTGCCCTTCTGCGACGAGCGGCCGTACGCCGCGGGTCTGGCGGCCGGCGCCGAGGCGATCATGCTGGGACACCTGATCGCGCCGGGGGAGGACCGTCCTGCATCGCTGAGCCGGCAGGCCGCCGCGCGCGCGCGCCGCCTCGGCGCCCGGCTCCTGATGAGCGACGACATCACCATGGGCGCGTTGCGCGCCCCGTTGGCCGCGGGCGGCGTCACCGCGCCCGGCGACGGCTTGGCGGAGCCCGGCGACCTGACAACCGCGTGGCTCGACGCCGTCGACGTCGGCGCCTGCGATCTGCTGCTGTGCCGCGGGATCCCCTGGCGGGCGTTGCCGGTCGCAGGACAGGCGCCGCCGGCCGCGATCACGGCGCCGGCGCCCCGACGCGGCGAGGCTCCTGCGGAGTCCTGCTGGCGCGAGGCGCGCCGTCGCGCCGCGGTCCCTTGCCTGGATCCACGGTCGGGCCCGCTGGCGCTGTGGCTCACGGCTCCCGAACACCGCTGGGGTTCGCCGGACATGCAAACCCTGCGCTCGGCCGGCTGGCGCGGGCGATGCCTCCTGGTGCCGCAGGACACGGGCGACGAACCGCCGCTGGGCCAACTCCTGGTCGCGGGGCACGCCCCGGCCGCGGCCGACAGGCTGGCGACGGTCCGGCGCTGGTTCCACGGCGCGCTGGCGGACTGGGGGCGTTGCGTCGTGCTGGGCCATCCGGACCTGGCGTCCCAGCTGGGGCCCCTGTTGCCGGGGGGCTGGACCGTCTGCACCGGTGCGGGAATGACGCCCGCCGACCTTGCGCCGCTGATCGTGGTTCGGTCGGCGTTTCTTCGGGATTTCCCGGATTGTTCGTCCTGATCAGGTTGGCGGCCCGGATGGGGTTGACAGCCCAGAGGGGCCGACTTATATTCGGCGACCGTGAGTGGGGGCGTAGTTCAGCTGGTTAGAACGCCGGCCTGTCAAGCCGGAGGTCGCGAGTTCGAATCTCGTCGCTCCCGCCACCGCATCTCCGACCCGCGCCCGGCGCGGGTCTTTTCTTTGATTTCCGCCAGGACGTTTACCCTCGATTGTCGACATAATCACATAACATCAAACTACATTACGAACAGGCAACACTCTCTGGGTGCGAGTGAAGAACTTGTCAAATCTATCTTGTAGTTCTGCGGATATTTGCGTTAAGATTCACCGGCATCAAGGTCTTTGCCAGGAGCCGATGTTCAGGACTCCTGCCTCTCCGTGAGGACCGGTCGCCTCAGCTTTGAGGCCAACGAAAGGGACTCGGAATGAATCGTCGCCATACTTTCCTGCTCGCCCTGGCCGTGCTCAGTGCGGCCGTCGTCGTGAACGCAGAACCGACCATCGGCGTCTTCTTCGACACCGACGGCCAGCAGGCCCAGTTGGTAGCCGAGCCCGGCACCGTGCACACCGCCTACGTCCTGATCAACAATGCCGACATGATGGTCGGCGGCGCGGCTTTCAAGTTGGACACCGAGGGCGGCTTCATGGTCGTCGGTGAGACCTGGGCCAGCGGCATCCTGTTCGGCAGCCTGCTGACTGGCGCCGAGATCGGCCTCTACACCGCGCTGCCGCAGTTCGGCACCGATCCCGTCTCGATCTGCTCGTTCCAGGTGTTCGGCACGGACATGGTGATCAACTCCCACCTGACGATCGTCAACGACCCGGACTACGCCACGCCGGTGGTCGCCAACAACAACGCCATCCTGTTCCCGGCCACGGGCCAGGTCGCCAGCGTGACGCTGCGCAACACGCCGGAGATCGGCGTCTTCTTCGACACGGCCGCCACCCAGCAGTCCGCGATCTTCAACGGCGGCGTCGGCGAGCTTTACCAGGCCTGGGTCTGCGTGCGCAACGCCGAGATGATGGTCAGCGGCGCCGCCTTCAAGATGAACATGGACCCGCGCATCACGCTGCTCAACGCCGTGCCGGCCAACGGTCTGATCTTCGGCACCCTGACCACCGGCGTCGAGATGGGCCTGTACACGAACCTGCCGGTGTTCGGCTCGACACCCGGCATCCTCTACTCGCTGCTCTTCACGACCTTCAACAACCAGATGATCGACGCGACGCTGTCGATCACCAACCACCCGAGCTACGACACGCCCAAGGTCGCGGACAACAACGCCGTGCAGTGGAGCGCCGACGGCCTGACCTCCTTCCTGACCATCCCCGTCGCCACCGAGGAGATGAGCTGGGGTCAGGTCAAGGCCCTGTACTAGTTCCCGCTTGAATGGCGGCGCGACGGCGCCGCGGATGGAGGCCGGTCGGCGACGACCGGCCTCCGCGTGTCCGCCCCGGACGCGCTGTCCGGAACCTTGAGCGCGGCCGCGGCCGGTGTTACGCTGACGGCTCCGGCGCAAGCGGGCCGCCCGGCGGCCGCATCCCGAACGACGAGGAGAATCCGATGCGAGGTGTGTTCCGAATCGCGGCCGCGGTCCTGGCGGTCCAGGCCCTGTCGTGGCCGGCCGGCTGCGCGCGCACTCACGATCAACCCGCGGGCCGTGGTGGCCTGGAGGTCGCCAGGATGGACACGCCGATCGTCGCCGACATCTCGCAGCGGTTGGCCGCCTACGCGCCGACCAGGATCGGTACGGACCTGACCAAGCTGTCGGCCTCCGAGCGGGCCGTGCTGGAGCGGCTGGTCGCCGCTGCTGCGATCATGCACGAGTTGTACGTGGAGCAGGCCCTGCCCGACCGCGCCGGCTTCGAGGCGGCGCTGGCGGCGGCGCGCGGCCCCGGTGCCGACGATGCGCGCTCCTACTTCGAGATCAATTCCGGGCCCTGGGACCGCCGGTTCCACTACGAACCCTTCATCGGCGACCGGCCGCATCCCGAGGGTGCGAACTTCTACCCGACGGACCTGACTGCGGCGGAGCGGGCGGCGATCGGCGCCGACCCCGCGCTCGCCGGCCTGACGACCATGGTGCGCCGCGGCGCGGCGGGCCAGTTGGTCGCCGTGCCCTACTCGGAGTACTTCCACCAGGAGCTGACCCGCGCCGCGGAGCTGCTGCGCGAGGCGGCCGGGCTGACCGACGACGTTTCGCTGGCCGCGTTCCTGCGCGCCCGGGCCGACGCCTTCCTGTCCGACGACTACTACGCGTCGGACATGCTGTGGATGGACGTCGACAGCCGGGTCGAGATCACCATCGGCCCGTACGAGACCTACGAGGACGGGCTGTTCGGCTACAAGGCGGCGTTCGAAGCCTTCGTGACGGTCACCGATCCCGCCGAATCGGAGCGTCTGGCGCGGTTCAAGGACGTGCTGCCCTGGCTCGAAGCGAGCCTGCCCCTGCCCGCAGCCGACAAGAACCCGCATCGCGGCAGCGACTCGCCCATCCGCGTCGTCGACGAGGTCTACACCGCCGGCGACACGCGCACGGGCGTGCAGACCATCGCCTTCAACCTGCCGAACGACGAGCGCGTGCGCGAGGCCAAGGGCAGCAAGAAGGTCCTGCTGCGCAACATCATGAACGCCAAGTTCACGACCATCCTGACGCCCATCGCCGAGCGCCTGGTCGTCGCCGACCAGCTGGGCGACCTCGCGGCCGAGTCCTTCTTCCTGCACACGCTCTGGCACGAGATGAGCCACGGGCTCGGGCCCGGCCGCATCGTCAAGGACGGGCGGCAGACCGAGGTCCGTCTCGAGTTGAAGGACCTCTACTCCGCCATCGAGGAGGCCAAGGCCGACGCGATGGGGCCGTGGTGCATCTTCCGCCTGCAGGAGCGCGGCGAGTTCTCCGCCTCCATCTATCGCGAGCAGGCGGCGACCTACCTGGCCGGCCTGTTCCGTTCGGTTCGCTTCGGGATCGGGGAGGCCCATGGCGTGGCCAACGCCCTGCAGTTCAACTACCTGCTGGAGAAGGGCGTGATCACGCCCGACGGCGACAAATTCCGGATCTCCTACGAGGGTTTCCCCAGCGCGATCGCGCAGCTCGTGGAGGAACTGCTGGTCGTCCAGGCGGCGGGCGACTACGCCGGCGCCAAGGCCCTGCTGGACCGTTACGGCGTCATGCCGCCGGTGCTGGCCGCGGCGCTGGCCCGGCTCGACGACGTGCCGGTCGACATCCTGCCGCTGTACGACGTCGGATCCCGCTGACGTCTTGGGTTCCGCACGCCCCCGTCCGCCATACGCGGACGGGGGCATCTGCTTATGTGACAATGAGATTCATTGCCTATGATGATTCTGTGACATTTCCCTTGCCGCGATAGCGAACACTCGCTATGGTCCTGTGCAGTACTAGGAGATCGGGGGGGACTACCCAACAGGAGGTTGAACATGTCCAGGATCGTGAAGCAAGGGCTCCTGCCGGCCCTATTGCTGTGTGGTGTGCTGATCCTCGTCGGCTGCGAGGGCGACCAGGGTCCCGTGGGCGCCCAGGGCCCCGAAGGCCCCGCCGGCCCTCCCGGCCCTCCGGGCGGCACCAGCGAGTTCACTTACGCGGGCTACCAGGGCGAGGCCTGCCTGCACTGCCACGGCCGCACCGTCGCCGACGTGCGCACGACCGGCCACAACGTCGCCTACGCGGGCCTGGACGCCGCGTCCCAGGACCTGCCCTACTGCCTGCAGTGCCACACCACCGGCTGGGACACGCCGATCGCCTTCGGGGTCACCGAGTTCGAGCCCACGGGTGACGACGTCCACGGCTACGACGACTACTACGGCGTCGACACGACCGAGGCCGCCTCGCGCCGCGACGCGCTCGAGAACGTGCAGTGCGAGTCCTGCCACGGCCCGATGGGCCCGGACTTCAACGCCCACACCCCGAACGTGGTCTTCTCGACCATCGTCGACGGCGAGGTCACGGCCTCCTGCGTGCCCTGCCACGAGGGGCAGCTCGAGGAGTGGCAGACCTCCGGCCACGGCACCGTGAGCGGCCTGAGCAGCGAGGAGTTCATCGACGAGTTCGGCGGCGCGAACTGCCGGGGTTGCCACACGAGCGAGGGCTTCATCGCCGCGCACGATCCCGTCTACACGTCGTACGACTTCGGCGGCGACTACAGCTTTATCGGTTGTGTCACCTGCCACGACCCGCACGTGGGCGAGGCGGGCGGCGGCAACGCGGCCCAGCTGCGCGCCGTCGGCGCGGTCGCAGTCGTCTACGCGCCGGGTCTGACCCCGGGTGATCCCGAGATCCCCGTGATGGACGGCTACGGCGCGGCCCAGACCTGCGCCCAGTGCCACCACGCCCGCCGCGACGCGACCAACGTGTCCGGCCAGATCAACAACGGCACTTCCCGTTTCGGGCCGCACGGGAGCCCGCAGATGGACCTGTTCATCGGCGCCGGCTGCTACGAGATCGAAGGCTACGACTACGATCGTGAGCACTCCCACCAGGGCATCGACGACGCCTGCGTGAAGTGCCACATGGTCCGCGAGGTGCTCCTGTACGGCGAGCTGCAGGACCACTCCTTCCACACCTTCACGCCCGACGTGGGCAACTGCGCGCCCTGCCACACCGAGATCGAGGATTTCGATGTCGAGGGTCTGCAGACGGCGATCCATGGCAAGCTGGATCAGCTCGCGGTCCTGGCCGGCTACGCCGACTGGGCCACCCTGCAGGTGACCATCGGCGCCGACAACGCGGCGATGGCGTCCTGGCAGCGCGAGGCCTTGTACGCCGGCGTCTTCGTCAGCAACGACGGCAGCCACGGCGTGCACAACCCCGACTACGCCACGGACCTGCTGGACAACGCCATCGCCTACTACCAGTCCCACATCACCCAGTAGTCCCTGCCCTTCGAGTCGCAAGCAGGCGGCCGGCCCATCGGGGCCGGCCGCTTGTTTCCCGGGTCCGGTGTTTCCGACTCAGGCGCCGACGATGTTCTTGAGCGACCCGCGGCTCAGCGGGTGGTAGCCGGGCGCCGCCGCGACGAAGACCTCCCGCGCGAAGTCGGCGCCGTCGTCGCCGGACGCCATGAGCGCGCCGTACAGCGGCTTGAGGTACTTCATGCGTCCCACGTGGGTCAGCACCTCGCGCAGGCGCGGCCGCACCGGCGCGTACCCGCTGCGCGCGGCGATCGTCAGCCATTCCACCAGCACCTCGTGGTTGCCGCGGCCGGTCAGGGCGAAGGTGTCGTCCAGCCAGCGGCACTCGTCGTGCGGCAGGGGACGCGGCAGGTCCTGCAGGAAGAGCTGCAACTCGGTCGGGGACCAGGCCGCGGCGTCCAAGCCGGGCCGGGCACCCGCGCTCCAGCCGGCGGCCAGGGCGCGCAGCCGATCCAGGGCGGGCGCGGCGGTGCGGTGCTCGTTGGCGGGCATGCCGGTCCCGTCGATCCAGCGGCGGCCGCCCACGGCGTCCAGCACGCCCGGCAGCCGTTCCTCGAGGAAGGCGATGAACTCGTCGGTGGTGATGCTGCGGAAGTGGAAGCGGTCGATGTACTCGCGCAGGAAGACGTCGAAGCGGGGACGCCCGACGGCCCGTTCCAGCAGGATGACGAACTGGGCGCCCTTCTCGTAGGGCACCAGCGAGTAGACCGAGTCCGGGTCGATGCCCGCGAGGTCGGTGCGCAGCTTCGTGAGCGGGGAGTCGGGGCCGAACTGGTCGAGGTGGACCTGCAGCGCGTTGCGGCGCAGGACCGCCTGCAGGTCGGCGAACTCCCGGCCGTGCAGCTCTTCGAGGATGCGCCGCTCGGCGTAGACGGTGAAGCCCTCGTTCAGCCAGAAGTCGTTCATGGTCGCGTTGGTGACCAGGTTGCCCGTCCAGCTGTGGGCCAGCTCGTGGACCACGACGTTGACCAGGCTGCGGTCGCCGGCCAGCAGCGTCGGGGTCAGGAAGGTCAGGCGCGGGTTCTCCATGCCGCCGTAGGGGAAGGCGGGCGGCATCAGCAGCAGGTCGAAGCGGTCCCACTCGTAGGGGCCGAACAGACGCTCGGCGGCCAGGATCATCGCCTCGACTTCGGCGAACTCCCAGGCCGCCACCCCGATCATGTCCGGCTCGGCGTAGATGCGCGAGCGCGGGCCGAGTTCGCGGCGGTCGAGATCGCCGACGGCCAGGGCCAGCAGGTAGGTGGGGATGGCCTGGGGCATCGCGAAGCGCCAGCGGGTGCGGCCCGGGCCCGACGGCTCGTCGCCGCCCGGCGCCGCGGACATCACCGCGCGCAGCGGCGCGGGGACGTCCACGTCCGCCGTGTAGGTGACCCGGTGGCGCGGCGTGTCCTGGCAGGGCACGAGCGAGCGGGCGTGGATGGGCTGGCACTGGGTGAACAGGAAGGGATGCCGCCCGCCGGTGGTCTGGACGGGATCGAGCCAGCCCAGGGCCGGGGCGCCGGGGCCGGTACGGTAGCGGAGCGTCACCGATGCCGTGCCGGCCGGCAGTTCCAGCCGCAGACGATCGCCGAGCACGGGGTCGCTCTCGGCGATGGACCAGGCGACGGGTTCGCCGCGGCCGGTGCGGACCTCGGCGACGACCAGGCCGCGGGCGTCCAGATCCAGCGGTCCGGCCGCGGGAGCCGTGAAGGTCAGGCGAGCCTCGCCCTCCAGGACGCGGGCCGCGAAATCCACCCTCCAGATCAGGTCCAGGTGGCGGGTGACGGCTTGTTCGTCGTCGCACCAGGAATGCGGATCGCAGCGGCTCATGTCGACCTCCGGGACGGGGCGCGCCGTCGTCGGCGCTCCCCTCAGGGTTCGCGGACCAGGTCGATCAGCTGGTCCATCTGGTGGGTGGGGAACGGGGGCATCACCGTGCCCGTGTTGCACGCGGACTGGTAGGCGGTCAAGAAGGCGGCGGTGTCGCCCGTCATCGCCAGGAGCGCCTCCTCGCCGCCCTGGGAGACGATCAACTCGGCCATGGCGTAGCCCAGGGTCTCGTAGCCCCAACGCGGGCGCAGCAGATCATCGACGGCCTTGCCGTTGGCCTGCAGCAGATCTTCGTGGCCGGGGTCCAGCATCCCTTCGAGCATGCGGAACGTGTAGTTCAGCAGTCCGGCGGCCCGCTCCTGCGTGGTGCGGGTCTCCTGGCGCGGGGCGCCGAGGTGTGTGTGGCGGCCGTCGAATTCCAGTTCGGCGCCACCGGCGATCCAGGCGATCACCGCGGCGTGGTGGATGAATCGCATGGTCTGCCGTAGGGCCTCGCGCCCCGAGGCCGCGGCGGGGGGCTGCGGTCCGGACGGTGCCGCCAGTTCCGCGTACAGGCGCGAGGCCGTCATGCGGGCCGCCTGCTCCCGGCCGGCGGCGAGGGCCAGCCCGGCGTCGAGGATCACGTGGTCGGGAGCCTGGAAACCGATGCTGGTCGGGCCGACCATGGCGTGGATCGTGAGCGATCCCGGCAGGCGCGCTTCGCCGATCCAGCGTCGGGCGAGTTCCCAGACCTGGGCGCGGTACTGGTCGTCGGCCAGGACGGTGGCGAAATCCTTCGCCTCGTCGGCGCGCAGGCGGAGATAGTCGCAGTTGGCGACGACGTCGGTCCGTCGCGGGACGGTGATGTCGGCGGTGTCGCCGACGGCGAGCCGGTAGGTGTACTCCGTGCATCTCTGGAGGATGAGGGGCGAGAAGACCCGCGGGTCCTTGCCCGTCAGGGAATAGGCTGGCAGCTCGAACAGCTGCTCGTACGATTCCACGGTGACGGTTTTGCCGCTCACCATCCTGCCGACGATCGCCAGCCAGGCGTCCAGGGCCGCGACGTCGAGCTTGACCTGGGTGACCGTGGACGGCGGCGGCGCCGCCCGGCGCCGGTCGCCGCCGCAGCCGGTGGCGGGGGCGAGCGAGGCCAGGATCAACAGGCAGGCGAGGGGGAGGCCGAGGCGGTTGTGGCCGCGTCCCGCCGGGGTTATGTTCCGCATGCTGGCTCCTCAGGGTGCGAAGACAAGGCAGTATTGTAGCATGAATCCCGACGTTGCCAAGCAGGCCATGAACGGGGCGAACACGAATGGTGATGAACATGAACGAGCGCGGCCATGAGCACTAGAGCCCCGGACGTCCTGATCGTCCGCGAGATCTACCGCACCATCCTGGGCGAGTCGGCCGAGACCGGCCGCCCCTGCGCGATCGTGCGGTTGACCGGGTGCCACCGCCGCTGCACGTACTGCGACAGCGCCCACGCGTTCACGGGCGGCGCGGGGCTGACCGTGCCGGAGATCCTGGCGGAGGTCGGGGCGCTGGGTTGCCGCACCGTGCTGGTGACGGGCGGCGAGCCCCTGCTCCAGGCCGGATGCCCGGCGCTGCTGTCCGCCCTGGTCGCGGACGGCCGCCGCACGGTCCTGGAAACCAGCGGCACGCACGGCGCCCTGCCCCTGACGGCGGTGCCCGACGGCGTGCGCCGCGTCGTGGACGTCAAGACCCCGGGCAGCGGCCTGCGCGAGCAGGATGTGGCCTGGGATCAACTCGGCCAGCTCGGACCCGGCGACGAACTGAAGTTCGTCTGCTGCGATCGCGCGGACTACGAGTGGTCGCGCGACCTCGTCCGCGACGGCGGCCGCCTGCCGGCGGCGACGCCGGTCGTCTTCTCCGCCGCCGAGGGCCGACTCGCGCCGGCGACGCTCGCCGGCTGGCTGATCGAGGACGGGCTCGACGTCCGCTTCCAGTTGCAACTGCATAAAACCCTGTGGCCGGAACGGGAGCGTGGCACATGACGCCTACGCCAGCGGATGCGGCCGCCACGGGGCGGCGGGGCACGGCGGTGGTCCTGCTCAGCGGCGGTCTCGACAGCTGCGTCTGCCTCGCCGGCGTCCTGCAGCACGACGACGCGGCCGTGCTGCATCTCGATTACGGTCAGCGCACGCAGGCCCGGGAGCGGGCCGCCTTCGACGCGATCGCTGACCATTACGGGCTCGCGCGCCGCCTGGTGGTCGACGTCTCGCATCTGCGGGCGATCGGGGGGACGAGCCTGATCGACGACGCGCTGCCCGTCGAGTCGGGGTTGCCCGTCGCCGGCGGCGGCGTGCCTTCGACCTACGTGCCGTTCCGCAACGGCAACCTGCTGGCCATCGCGGCTTCCTGGGCGGAGGTGATCGGGGCGCGGGCGCTGGTCATCGGCGCCGTGCAGGAGGACGGCAGCGGCTACCCCGACTGCACCGAGGCCTTTTACCGGGCCTTCGCGGCGGCCATCGAGGCCGGGACGCGCCCGCAGACCCACCTGGAGATCCTCACGCCGCTGATCCACCTGGACAAGGCGGCGATCGTGCGGCGCGGCCTGGAACTCGGCGCGCCGCTGCACCTGACCTGGTCGTGCTACGTGTCCCAGGAGCGTGCTTGCGGGCGCTGCGAGAGCTGCCAGCTGCGGCTGCGGGGGTTCGCCCTCGCGGGCGCGACCGATCCGATCCCCTACGCCTGACGTTCGGCCATCGCCGCGAGCAGCAACTCGACGCTGCGCGCCGCGGCACCGCGTTGCGCTTCGACCACGCCGCGGGCCGCCTCGCCGGTGCGCCGGCGCTCGCCGGGGTCGTCGAGCTGCCGACGCAGCCAAGCCGCGGCGCCGCGGGAGTCGCGCAGGACCGTGCCGGCGCCGAGGGCCGCCATGGCGACGGCCTCTTCCGCATTGGTGATCCGCGGCCCGAAGCCCACCGGCACGGCTGCGGCGGCCGGTTCGAGCGTGCTGTGCACGCCGGTCGTGAAGCTGCCCCCGACGTAGGCCGCCGTGGCGGCCCGGTAGATCCCCGCCAACACCCCCACGCGATCGACCACCAGCAGGCGGACGTCGGCCGGCGCGCCCGTGCCGTGTTCCCAGCCGGACAACGTAGCCGCCGCCACGCCGCGCCGCGCCGCGTCGGCCAGCAGGCCCGCGACGCGCGCGGGCGTGGGCTCGTGGGGGACCAGCACGACGCGCAGGCCTGGCCGCTCGCGCAGCAGCTCCGGCAGCACGGGCCACCACAGCGCCTCGTCCGGCGGCCAGGTGCTGCCCAGCACCAGCCGTTGCTCCCCCCAGGCCGCCAGCCTGTTCGGCAGTGGGTCGGTCGCCGCCGCCTCGAAGCGCAGCAGGACCTGCTCGGCGCGGGTGTCGCCGCTGACGACGACCGGCGCCTTCACGCCCAGGTCCGCGACGAAGCGGTCCCGGTCCGCCGCCGAACCGACGCCCAGGCGGGCGAAGCGGTCGAACAGGTCGCGGTAGAACGCCCGCAGCAGCGGGTGGCGCCGCAGCGAGCCGGGCGGCAGCGCGCCCGACAGCAGCAGGATCGGCACGCCGGCGGCGTCGGCCGCGGCGACGAGGTTCGGCCAGCAGTCGTACTTGACGAAGACCAGCGCCCGCGGCCGCCAGGCGGCCAGCAGTTCCCGCAGGTCCGCCGGCCGATCCAGGGGCAGGTAGTCGTGGAAGTCGGCTGCGGGGTGCGACAGGGCGTACTCGCGTCCCGACGGCGAGAAGTGGGTCACGGCCAGCGGGCCCACGCCCAGTTCCCGCAATCGGCGCAGGATGGGCCGGGCCTGCTCGTATTCTCCCACCGAGGTGGCGTGCAGCCAGACGCCGCCACGGACCAGGGGTGCCGCGTTCCGCAGGCGGGACATCAACTCCCGGCGCCCGGCCAGCCCCCGGCCCAGCTTCGGCGCGAACGCCGCGGCTGCCGGCAGCAGCGGCAGCGCGAGGCGCACCGCCGCCCGGTACGCGAACCAGGCCGCCGCCGCGCGGCTCACGAGGCGACCTCGCGGTCGAGCAGGCCCCGCAACGCGGTGAGGACCGTCGTCGCGGAGATGCCGGCGAGGCAGGCCAGATCCCCGCGATGGCAGGGGCGCGACCCGGTGCGCGAGCAGGGTCGGCAGTCGAGGTCGCGCTCCAGCATCACGCTCGCGGGCAGCAGCGGCGCGTAGCCGAAGTCGCGCACGGTCGGACCGAACAGGGCGACCACGGGCGTGCCGACGGCTTCGGACAGGTGCAGCAGGCCGCTGTCGTTCACGATGGCGGCGCGGCAGCCGGCCAGTTCCGCGGCGATCTCGGTCAGCGGACGGTCCCTCAGCACGCGGGCGTCGGGGTGCCGTGCGACCGCCGCCGCCAGCGGCCCGCCGTCGAACCAGGCCGCCTCGTCGGGGCCCAGCAGGACCGACAAGGAATGCGGCAATGCGCCCGCCAGCAGGTCCACCAGTTCGGCGGCGTGAGTCTCGGGCCAGCGCTTCGTGGTCCACCTCGCGCCGGGAGCCAGGACCAGGCGCGATCCCGGGACGGGCGCGAACACGCCCTGCAGCGGGGGGCGCGCGGCGGCGCGCACGGCGGCCGCTTCGCAGCCGACGGTCGGGGCCAGCGCGCAGAACCGGTCCAGCAGCGACCGGGGTTCGGCTGCAGAGAGCGGTCGCCGCGGCCGGCGGCGCGACCCGACCAGCGCCAGCCGCTGCAAGGTGTCCTTGTGCAGGCGGGCATCGACGCCGCGTCCCAGCAGCAGCGGCAGCGCGCGGCTGCGCAGCACGGCGTGGGCGTCCAGCCACACCTCGGTGCGCCGACCGCGCAACCGGCGCGCGAGTCCGATCAGATCGCTCCAGCCGCCGCCCTCGAGCGCGACCACCTCGTCGACGCCGGCGAAGCGCGCCGCGAGGGGTGCGAACCGCGCTTTGGTGACCAGCGTCGCCCGCGGGCCGCCGACAGCGGCGAGCCCGGAGAGGAACCAACCGCACAGGCAGAGGTCGCCCAGGGCGCCGAAGCGGATGACGATGGTGCGCGGCACGTGTTCCTTTCGCGGCGGATCGGCCCGGGGACCCCGGGCGGGCGGGACGGAGCCGGGAACGCAGAGCCTAGTGACGCGCTTGCAGGGTGTCAAGCGAGCGGCTATGCTCCCGCGATCGCCGACCGCCGGGAGGGTTCCTTGCTCGATTTCGCCGAACTGGCCTTGCTCCTGCTGCTCTCGGCCCTGTTCTCGGGCACCGAGACCGCCCTGTTTTCGCTGCAGGACGGGGATCTGGCGCGGATGCGGCGCAGCGCGTCGTCCGCGGATCGGCACCTCCTGCACCTGCTGGCCGACCCGCCGCGCCTGCTCGCGGCGCTGCTGATCGGGAACCTGCTGGTCAACATCGGCGTGAGCGTCCTGGGGACGTCGCTGCTCCTGGAACGGTTCGGCCGGCGTGGGCTGGCGCTGGCCGTGCCGACGCTGACGGTGGTCGTGCTGCTGTTCGGCGAGATCACCCCCAAGCTGATCGCCTTGCGCCTGGGCCCGCCCCTGGCGCGCCTGTTGCAGACGCCGGTGCGCGTCTGGCTGGCCGTGATCCGGCCCGTGCTCGACCTCAACGGCCTGATCACGCGGCGCGCGCTGGCGCGCCTGCCGTACGAGCGCACCGGGAGCCGGCCGCTGACCGTGCCGGAATTGATCACCGCCGTGGACATGGCCGCGCACGACGCGTCGCTCACCGAGACCGAGGGGCGCTTCGTCGCCCGACTGCTGACGCTCGACGGCCGGGAAGTGCGCGAGATCATGCGGCCTCGCCCGGACGTGGTGTCGCTGGAGATCGGCCAGACCCGCGCCGCGATCCTGGAGACGGCCCGCGCCGCGGGGGTGAACCGCTACCCAGTCGGCGAACCCGGCCGCAACCTGCCGGTGGGCGTGCTGCACCTGAAGGACCTGCTCGATCAGCCCGACGACGCGCTCCTGAGCGCCGCCCTGCTCCACGAACCCGTCTTCGTCCCCGAGTCGAAGTCCGTGTCCGTGCTGATGCACGAACTGCGGGTGGACGGCGGCCACATGGCGTTCGTGCTCGACGAGCACGGCGACTTCGCGGGCCTGGTCACCCTGGAGGATTGCCTCGAGGTCCTGACCGGCCCCTGGCTCGACGAGTCCGACGCCGAAGATCCCGAGATCCTGGCCGTGGGCGACCGCAACTGGATCGTCGCCGGCGGCACGGACCTGCGTCAGGTCCGTGAAGTGTGCGGCGCTCCGCTCGATTCTTCGCGCGACTACGTCACCCTGGCCGGTTTCGTCATGTCGCGGCTGGGACGCATCCCCGCCCGCGGCGACCGCGTCGTCTGGGACCGCTACCGATGCACGGTCCTGGAGATGGACGGCCTGCGCGTCACGAAGCTGCGGCTGCAACGGCTGCCGCGCCCGACGCCGGAGGTGACGCCGTGAGCGGAGGGCTTTCCCCGGCGGGCACCGCCATCCTGTTGATGATCTGCCTGGTGTCGGCGGCCTTCTTCGCGGGCGCCGAGACGGGACTCATGAGCATCAGCCGCATCCGGCTGCGCACCCTGCTGCGCCGCGAACCGCACGCGGGCGCGGCCGCGTTGCGACGCCTGCTGGCGCGGGTCGAGGATCCGGTCCTGTCCTGCCTCATCGGCTCGAACCTCGCGACGGTCGCCTTCAGCGCCGTGCTGACCGCCGCGCTGACGGCCCGCTACGGCGACCACAGCGAACTCGCGGCGGCGGCGATCGCGGCGGTGGTGGTGATCGTCTTCGGCGAAATCGTCCCGAAGGTGGTCTACCGGGAATACCCCGAGCGGCTCAGCCTCGCCTCGGTCCGGCCCCTGCGGGCGGCCATGCTGCTGCTCGCGCCCGTGCGCTGGGTGCTGCTGGCCTATTCCTCGTTGATCGACCGGCTCTTGCCGGGCGGCGGCCGGCACGGCGAGGGCGCGGTCATCGGGCGCGAGGCGATGCACAACCTGATCGCCGCCCATCCGGCGGCCGCGCAGGACGAACGCTTCACCGAGTTGTTGGCGCGTTGCCTCGCCCTGTCGGACCTGAACCTCGAAGCGGTGATGACGCCGTGGGACCAGGTCGACAGCCTGCCCCGCGCGGTGGATCCCGCGACTTGCCGCCGCCTGGCGGCGGCCTCGGGCTACAGCCGGCTGCCGGTGCTGGGCGACGCCCCGCACGAAGTGCAAGGCTGGATCCTGGTGCGCGATCTGTTGCTGTCCGAGACGGTGAAGCAGGACTGGCGGCGGATCCCGGATGCGCTGCTGCGCACCTGTCCCCGCGTGGACCGCGGCATGTCGCCCTGGGGACTGTTCGAGGAGATGCGCTGGCAGCGACAGCAGATGGCCGTGGTGGTGGACGCCGAGGGGAACCCGCTGGGCCTCGTCACGTTGGAGGATCTGCTGGAAGTCCTGGTGGGCAGCATCGAGGACGAATTCGACGGCGAGGCGGCTCCGGTCGCCGTCTGACGGCCGGTGCCCGTACAAGGGAGGGTGGACATGAGCGAGACAACGGCCCCGGAGTTCGACAAGCACGACCAGGCGCTGATGATGCTGGGGCTCAACCTGCAGACCGGTACCCTGGTGCAGCTCGGCAAGATCGTCGATCCCCAGTCCGGGCAGACGCGGCGCGATCTCGAAGGGGCGCGCCTGTCGATCGACCTGCTGGACATGTTGAAGGTCAAGACGAAGGGCAACGCGCACCCCGAGGTGGCCGGCCTGCTGTCGCGCGCCACGCTCGACTTGAAGCTCGACTACATGGACGAGCTGAAGAAGGATCGCCAGGAGACCGCGCCCACGGAGCCGCCGGAACCGGCGCCGGTCGAGACCGCTCCGGACGGCGACGCGCCGGGAGACGGCAAGCCGGAGGGTTCGTCACCCGCCGACGACGGGGCTCCGGCGTGAGGATCGCGACGATCGCCCGCCTGATCGCGGTCGGCCTGGCCGCGGCCGTGCTGCTCGGGCCGGACGTCGGCGCCGCCGAGCAGTCGCGCCGCAACCAGGAACGGTCCGTGAGATGCGGATGGCTGGTCGAGGGGATCCTGCCCCCCGACGGCCTGCTGCTGATCGGCGTGGGCCACGAGCGCTGGGCGGTCCAGGCCGGGCCGGCCGATGCGCGCTACTACGTCGACCACGTCAGCTGGCGCGCCGACGTCGAGTACGGCTGGCGGCCTTGGCTGCGGGCGTGGGCGTCGGCGCCCTGGCGCTCCTGGTCGGGCGGCGGGGGCGAGTTGCCCGCCGCCGGCTCCGGTCTCGCCGATGGGCAGGCCGGTCTGGTCCTCGGGTTGCCGCAGCTCTGGCGCAACGGCGGCCTGGCGCTCGACCTGCGCTCCACCCTGCCGCTGGGTTCCCGCGCGAGCGGCCTGGGCGACGGCGCGGCCGCACCCTACGCCGGCCTGGCCTGGACGCAACGCTTCTGGAAAGACCGCCAGGTTCCCGAACTGCGCCTGCACGCCGGCGCGGGCCGGCGCTGGACCCCCCGCGACGAGGGGCGCGGCGCCGCGGGCGGCGGTCGCTACGAACCCTGGCCGTTCACCTACCCCGCGTCCACCGGCGGCACCTGCAACGACGCCTGGCTGTGGAGCGCGGGCGTCGACGTGCGCAAGTCGCTCGCCGTGCTGCAGGTCACCTACGCCGCGGAGTCGTACGCCGCCTCCGCGGCGATCTCGCCGCGCGAGGCCTTCCGTTCCCTGACCGCCGGCTTGCGCTGGGGCGCGGAGGCGGGCTGGGCGCTGGACGTCGCCTACGAAGTGCCCCTGTCCCGCGAGGACCCCGCCACGCCGTTCGTGGTCGCGATTCCCGACTGGACGCTGCAGGTGGGGGTCAGCCGCGGGTTCGCCCTCGGCGGATCGGACCGCGACCGCGACGGGGTCGCGGACCGCTTGGACCTCTGCCCGGCCGCTCCCGAGGACCGCGACGGCTTCCAGGATGCGGACGGCTGCCCGGATCCCGACAACGACGAGGACGGCGTGCCGGATGTGGCGGACGAGGCTCCCGAGATCGCCGAAGACCAGGACGGCTGGCGTGACGGGGACGGAGCGCCCGACCTGGACAACGACGGTGACGGGATCCTCGACCGTGAGGACAGCTGTCCCAACGAGACCGAGAACTTCAACGGCTACCAGGACGACGACGGTTGTCCCGAAGAAATGCAGGATCGCGACGGGGACGGGATCGTGGATCAGGAAGACCGCTGCGCGGACGTCGCGGAGGATCGGGACGGCTTCGAGGACCAGGACGGCTGCCCCGACGCGGACAACGACCTCGACGGGATTCCCGACCTGCGCGACGCCTGTCCCGACGGGGCCGAGGACTACGACGGCGACCGCGACGACGACGGCTGTCCCGACGAGCCCGCCGGCTAGGTCTCGCCCCGCTCCGCGGCCTTCGCGGCCCGCCAGGCGGCCTCGAGCTCGTCGAGGGAGGCGGCGGTCAGGCGGTCGCGGTCGCCGTCGAACGCGGCCTCGACGGCGTGGAAGCGGGAGCGGAAGCGGGTGTTGGCCTTGCGCAGTGCGACGTCCGGGGCGACGTCAAGCTTGCGGGCGAGGTTGGCCACGGAAAACAGCAGGTCGCCGACTTCGTGCTCCACGGCCGCCGCGTCGCCGACGGCGACGGCGTCGTCGAGTTCGGTCATCTCCTCGCGGATCTTCTCCCACACGCCGGCGAGATCCGGCCAGTCGAAACCGACCTGGGCCGCGTCCTTCTGGTAGCGGTGGGCCTGGTGCAGCGGCGCGGCCGAGGCCGGCAGATCCTTCAGGAGCGACTCGCGGTCCGGGTCCAGACCCTTGGCCCGCTTTTCCTGGGCCTTGACCTCGTTCCAGCGCTGCTGGCTCTCGCCGGCGTCGCCGGCCGCAGCGCCGCCGAAGACGTGGGGGTGCCGACGCACGAGCTTCGCGTCGGCCAGGGCGGCGACGTCGTCGAACCCGGTGCGGGTCGTCTCGCCGAGGATCTCCGCGACGAAGCAGACCATGAACAGCAGGTCGCCGAGTTCTTCCCGGATGTGGTCGAGATCCCCTTCGAGGGCGGCCTCGAGCAATTCGGCCGATTCGTCGTGCAGGTGGTGCGCGGCGGTGGCCAGGGTCTGCTTGCGGTCCCAAGGGCAGCCGTCCGGGGCGCGCAGGACGTGGATCGTGGACAGCAGTCGCTCGGTGTTCGGCAGGGGCATGGCGCTTCCTCGTCGTGGGTGGGAGGCCGGAGCGCGCGGCGGCTCCGGGACGCCGCCCAGTGTAAATCCCTTGTGCGGAATGCGAAAGAACGGATACCATGAAAGGTCACGTTGGCGCGTCGTCGGCGCCCGCGACGGGGTCCAGGAGGAACGTTGATCGAGACCATCCGCATCCGCGGCGCCCGCCAGCACAACCTCAAGGGTTGCGACGTCGACATCCCGC
Organism: bacterium; assembly: GCA_031441465.1. Classification (GTDB taxonomy): domain Bacteria; phylum Krumholzibacteriota; class Krumholzibacteriia; order LZORAL124-64-63; family LZORAL124-64-63; genus PNOJ01. The sequence continues at coordinate 34,449 of JANOEP010000037.1, forward strand.
GCGGCCGCCTGACGGCCGTCTCGGGCGTGTCGGGGTCGGGGAAGTCCTCGCTCGTCTTCGACACGCTCTACGCCGAGGGCCAGCGCACCTACGTGGAATCCCTGTCGACCTACGCGCGCCAGTTCCTGGAGCGCATGCCCAAGCCCGACGTCGACTGGATCGACGGCATCAGCCCCGCGATCGCCATCGAGCAGCGCAACGCGGCGCGCAGCGGCCGCAGCACCGTCGGCACGGTCACCGAGATCAACGACTACCTGCGCGTGCTCTTCGCGCGCATCGGGCGGATCGTCTGCCCGGACTGCCGTGAAGCGGTGGTGCCGGAGACGCCGGCTTCGGTCTGGCGCGAGACGTGCAAGCAATGGCCGGCCGACGCGACGGTGCTCGTGGCCTACCCCCAGGAGATCAGCAGCGACGGTTCGCGCAGCGGCTGGGCCGAGCCGCTGCTGGCGCAGGGCTACCGTCGCGCCGTGGTGGGCGGGGTCCTGGTGAGGCTGGACGAGGCCGGCGAGCCCGGTGCGCCGCGACCGCGGGCCGGCGACGTCGTCGACGTGGTCGTGGACGCCGTCACGCTGGCGGCGGGTCAGAAGTCGCGCTTCGCCGAGGCCGTGGAACTGGCGCTGCGCCAGGGCGGCGGCTGGGTCGCGGTGCGCTCCGGCGAGGAGCGCCGCGCCTTCTCGTCGCGCCTGGTCTGCAACGGCTGCCGCCGCGAGTTCCCCGCGCCCACGCCGCACCTGTTCTCCTTCAACTCGCCCCAGGGGGCTTGCGCCGCCTGCAACGGTTTCGGCAATCGTCTCGAATTCGACGAAGAGAAGATCGTCCCCGACGACACCCTGTCGCTGCTCGACGGGGCGGTGCGGCCCTGGCGCACGCCGGCCTTCGCCCGCGCGCACGCCGGGCTCATCCGCTTCGCCCGCCGCCGCGGCATCCCGGCCGACCTGCCCTGGCGCAAGCTGACCCGCGCCCACCAGCGCGAGGTGCTCGAGACGCAGGAGGCCAACTACACGGGGATCCTGCCGTTCCTGGAGGAGATGCGGCGCGAGATGAAGAAGGGCCACCACCGCTTCTTCACCCGCCGCTTCATGGGCGATTCGCTCTGCCGCGCCTGCGGCGGCTCGCGGTTGCGGAGCGAGGCGCTCGCCGTGCGCGTCGGGCAACTGGATGTCGGCATGCTGGGCCGGTTGTCGCTGGGGGAGGCCCTGCAGCGGATGGAAGGACTGCGGCTCTCCCGCGCCGACCTCGCCGCCGCGGGCGACGTCCTGGACGAGGTCCGCAACCGGCTGCGCTTCCTGAACCGGGTCGGGCTCGACTACCTGACGCTGGACCGGCTCACGCGCACGCTGTCCGGCGGCGAGGCCCAGCGCATCCACCTGGCCAACGCCCTCGGCTCGCGCCTGACCGACACGCTCTACGTCCTGGACGAGCCCACCGCCGGCCTGCACGCCGCCGACGTCGAGCGCCTGATCGGCACGCTGCGCGACCTGGTCGAGGGCGGCAACACGGTCGTCGTCGTGGAACACGACCTGGCGGTGCTGCGCGCGGCGGAGCACTTCATCGAACTGGGACCGGGCGCCGGCAGCCACGGCGGCGAGGTCGTCTTCCAGGGGCCGCTCGCCGAGCTGCTGGCTTCGGGCCTGACGCTGACCGCCGAGTACCTGCGCGGCGAGCGGGTGTTGCCCAAGCTCGCACCCAAGCGCGAGGAGACGCGACGCCAGCTGACCGTCCGCGGCGCCCGCCGGCACAACCTGCGCAACCTCGACGTCACGATCCCCCTGCAGCGACTGGTCTGCCTGACCGGCGTCTCGGGTTCGGGCAAGAGCACGCTGATGGGCGCCTGCCTCCACGACGGGCTGACCGGCAAGGAGGCCGGCGGCAAGGAACGCGCGCGGCCCTTCACCGGCTTCCAGGGCGCGCACTGGATCGACCAGGTCGTGCTCGTGGACCAGTCGCCGATCGGCAAGTCCAGCCGCTCCAACCCGGCCACGTTCCTGGGCGTGCTGTCGCCCATCCGCGAACTGTTCGCCGCGACCCCCGACGCGCGCGTGCGCGGTTTCCCGCCTGGGCGCTTCAGCTTCAACACCGCCGGCGGGCGCTGTCCGGAATGCCAGGGACTCGGCGAGCACCGGGTCGAGATGCACTTCATGGCCGACATCAGCGTGCCCTGCGAGGTGTGCGGCGGCAGCCGCTTCAACCCCGCCACGCTCGAGGTGCGTTGCCAGGGTCGGACCATCGCCGAGGTGCTGGCGATGACCGTCGAGGAGGCCCTGGCCTTCTTCCGCGGCGAGAACGCCCTGCGCGACAAACTCTGGATTCTCAAGAAGGTCGGCCTGGGCTACCTGACCCTCGGCCAGTCCGCCACGACCCTCTCGGGGGGGGAGAGCCAGCGCCTGAAGATCGCGCGCGAGCTGTCGGCGCCGTCGGGCAAGCACAACCTCTACCTGCTGGACGAGCCGACCACGGGCCTGCACATCCACGACGTGGCGGACCTGCTGCGCGTCCTGCACGATCTGGTCGCCCAGGGCCAATCCGTCGTGGTCGTCGAGCACAACCTGGACCTGATCGAACAAGCGGACTGGATCATCGACCTGGGACCGGGCGGCGGGGACGCCGGCGGTTCCGTGGTCGCCGCCGGCACGCCGGCCGAGATCGCGGCCTGCAAGGAATCGGTCACGGGGCGCTACCTGGCCGCCCGCGGCGCGGGCCGCGGCCGCCGTCGCCCGGTCACGGCCAAGAAGGAGGAGCGATGAGGGTGCTGGTCACCGGCGGCGCCGGCTTCATCGGCAGCGTCACGACGCGGGTCCTGCTCGCGCGGGGCCACGACGTCGAGGTCCTCGACGACTTCAGCACGGGCCACCGCGCGGCGCTGCCGCCGGGGATCCCCCTGCACGAGGGCTCGCTCCTGGACCAGGGATTCGTGGACCGCGTGCTGGCCGCGCCCTACGACGCGGTGCTGCATTTCGCGGCCTTCAGCCTGGTCGGGGAGTCCGCGGCGCAACCGTTGAAGTATTACCGCAACAACGTGGGCGGCAGCGTCAACCTGCTCGACGCCGTCGCGCGCGCGGGCGTCCATCGCTTCGTCTTCTCCTCGACGGCCGCCGTCTACGGCGAACCGGACGAGATGCCGATCACCGAGCAGGCGCCGACCCGGCCGGTCAATCCGTACGGCCACACCAAGCTGGCGATCGAGTGGGCGCTGGCCGACACGGCGGCGGCCGCCGGTTTCCCGGCCGTGGCGCTGCGGTACTTCAACGCGTGCGGCGCGACGGCGGAACTCGGGGAGGATCACGACCCCGAAACCCACCTGGTCCCGCGCCTGCTGCGGTCGCTGCTGGACCCGGAAGTCGGTTTCGCCGTCTTCGGCGACGACTACCCGACGCCCGACGGCACCTGCATCCGCGACTACGTCCACGTCGCGGACCTGGCCGAAGCCCACGCCCTGGCCCTGGAAGCCGACGTGCGGTCCGGACTGAGCGTCTACAACCTCGGCAGCGAGACCGGCGCCTCGGTGCGGGAGATCCTGACCGCCGCCGCGGCGGTGACCGGGCACGTACTCGACCCCCTGATCGAGCCGCGGCGACCCGGCGACCCGGCGCGGCTGGTGGCGGGCAACGAGCGCGCTCGGCGCGAATTGGGCTGGCGCCCCCGCTCCAGCGACCTGCCGGCGATCCTGGCCGACGCCTGGAACTGGCACCGGGCCCATCCGCGAGGCTACCGCGGCTGAATCCCGGCGAATGGGGGATGGCTCCGCGGCGGGGACGGGTGTATCATGGCGATCGGAATAATGCCGGTGGACGGCTTGACAGGGGTCGTGCGGGAGTGTTTACTTCCCGGACCGTCGCCGCAGGGCGGCGGTTCCGCGCTTTGTGTGCCTGGGTAGCTCAGTTGGTAGAGCACATGACTGAAAATCATGGTGTCGGTGGTTCAACTCCGCCCCCAGGCACCACTTCTCGTCCGACGTTCGAGCCGATGTAGCTCAGCTGGTAGAGCAGCTCACTCGTAATGAGCAGGTCTGGGGTTCGAGTCCCCACATCGGCTCCACCGTCTTGCGCCGCCCGACCCGCCGCCTTGCATGGCCGGCTCCGCCGGCTTTGTGCCTACGACCGACGAAGGAGACCGCGTTGGCCCTGCGCATCAGCGTTTCGGGGATCCGGGGCATCATCGGCGACGGGCTCGACGCCGTCGTCGCCGCCCGCTGGGCCGCCGCCTTCGGCGCCTGGCTGCCGCCGGGACCGGTCGTGGTCGGCCGCGACACCCGCCCTTCCGGTCCGGTCCTGCTGGACGCCGTGACGTCGGCCCTGCGCTCGACCGGCCACGACGTCGTCGACATCGGCGTCGCCTCGACGCCCACGACCGAGATGGAAGTCCAGGAGAGCGAGGCCGTCGGCGGCGTGATCATCACCGCGAGCCACAACCCGCAGCCATGGAACGCGCTCAAGCTGCTCGACGGGCGGGGGCTGTTCCTGGGCGCCGCGGCCAACGCGGCCCTGCAGTCGTTGCTGGACACCGGCCGGGGCCACGTCGCCTGGGACCGCCTCGGCGGGCTCACGCGACGTGACGGCGCCGATGCGCGGCACATCACCGCCCTGCTGGACCTGCCCTGGCTGGACCAGCGGGCGATCGCCGCCCGCGGCTTCACGGCCGTCGTCGACGCCGTGGAAGGCGCCGGCGGCAATCTGGTGCCGGAACTGCTCGCCGCGCTGGGCGTCCGCTGCGTGCCCCTGCACTGCGGCCTGACGGGTCTGTTCCCGCACCCGGCCGAACCGACGCCCGCGAACCTGGCCGATCTGAGCGCGGCGGTCCGCCGCGAGGGCGCCGACCTCGGCTTCGCCGTCGATCCGGACGTGGACCGGCTGGTCCTGGCCGACGCGACGGGCCGCGTGCTGAACGAGGAATTCACGCTCGCCGTCGCCGCCGATTTCCTGCTCGGCCGCGAGAAGGGCCCGGTCGCGATCAACCTCTCGACCACCTCGCTGGTCGAGGTCGTGGCCGCCCGGCACGGCGTCGCGGTGACCCGCACGCCCGTCGGGGAGGCCAACGTCGTCGACGCCATGTTGCGCGAAGGCGCGGTCGTCGGCGGGGAGGGCAACGGCGGGGTCATCTACCCGGCGCTGCACCCGGGGCGGGACGCCCTGGTCGGGATCGCCATGGTCCTGCAGCACCTGGCCGACACGGGGCTTTCCCTGGCCGACCTCGTCGACGGGTACCCCCCGGTGGCCATGATCAAGGACAAGTTCGATCAAGAAGGCCCGTTCGCGACCGATATCATCAAAGCGGGACTGGGAGTCGCGTTGGGCGCGGGCGTGGTCGACGACCGTGACGGCCTACGCTGGTCCGGCCCCGCCGGCTGGGTGCACATGCGCCCGTCGAACACCGAACCCATCGTCCGCGTGATTGCGGAGGCCGCCAGCGAGGCGCTGGCGCGGGACCTCGTGTCCCGCGCGCGTGCCCTGTGCGAGCGGGCCTGACGGCGAAGGAGCAGCCATGTGCGGGATCGTCGGCATCACAGGCGACAAGCAGGTCGCGCCCATCCTGATCGAGGGCCTCAAGCGGCTCGAGTACCGCGGCTACGACAGCGCGGGCATCGCGGTGATCAACGAAGGTCTGAAAGTCGTGAAGCAGGAGGGCAAGATCAAGGCCCTCGAGGCCGAGGCGGCCCACCACGACCTCAGCGGCACCTGCGGGATCGCCCACACGCGCTGGGCGACGCACGGCGCGCCCAACCGCATCAACGCCCACCCGCACCAGGACGACGACGGTCGCCTGGCGCTGGTGCACAACGGCATCATCGAGAACTACACGGTGCTCAAGACTCAGCTGGTCAAGCAGGGGCACACCTTCAAGTCGGAGACCGACACCGAGGTCCTGGCCCACCTCATCGCCCACCACTACAAGGGCAACCTCGAGGAGGCGGTCCAGAAGGCCCTGTCGCTGGCCGAAGGGACCTACGGCATCGCGGTGATGCACGCGGACGAGCCGGGCAAGATCGTCGGCGCGCGCAAGGGCTCGCCGTTGGTCGTGGGCGTGGGCCAGGGCACCAACTACCTGGCCAGCGATGTGGCGGCGATCCTGGGCGAGACGCGCCAGGTCATCTACCTCGACGACGGCGAACTCGCGGTGCTGACACCGGACAACGTCCGCGTCCTGGGCATCCGCAACGAGCTGCTGACCAAGGAG
>JANOEP010000038.1:0-7962 GCA_031441465.1 bacterium
CCGGGAACGCGCCATGACGTCAGGCAAGGAGTTCCCTCCCGGTTTCCTGTGGGGCGCGGCCACCTCGGCCTACCAGATCGAGGGCTCGCCGCTGGCCGACGGCGCGGGCCCCAGCAACTGGCACGTCTTCTCGCACACGCCCGGCTGCACGCAGGACGGCGAGACCGGCGACGTGGCCTGCGACCACTACCGCCGCTGGCGGCAGGACGTGGATCTGATGGGCGGGCTGGGCCTGAACGCCTACCGCTTCAGCGTTTCCTGGAGCCGCGTGCAGCCCGCCGGCCGCGGCGCGGTCAATCCCGCCGGCCTCGCCTTCTACGACCGGCTGGTCGACGCCCTGCTCGAGCGCGGCCTGACGCCGAACCTGACGCTGTACCACTGGGACCTGCCGGCGGCGCTCGAGGAGGTCGGCGGCTGGACGAACCCGGAGATCGTGGAGCGCTTCGCCGACTACGCGCGCCTCCTCGCCCGCGCGCTCGGCGACCGCGTGGGCCTGTGGGCGACCCTGAACGAGCCCTGGGTCGTGGTCGACGCCGGCTACCTCCACGGCGTCCACGCTCCCGGCCTCTGCGACCCCGTCGCGGCCATGCGCGCCGCGCACCACCTGCTGCTGGCCCACGGCGCCGCGGTGCGCGCGCTGCGCAGCGAGTCGCCGCACGCCAAGGTGGGCATCGTCGTCAACCTCGAACCGAAGTACCCTGCCAGCTCCGATCCGGCCGACGTGGCCGCGACCGCCCGCGCGGACGCCGCGATGAACCGCCTGTACCTCGACCCGCTGCTGCTGGGGCGCTACCCCGAGGAGATGCCGGCGATCTGCGGCGATGCCTGGCCCGACCATCCGGCAGGCGATTTTGCGTTGATCCGCGAACCGCTCGACTTCCTCGGCGTCAACTACTACACGCGCGCGGTGGTGCGCCACGACGACGACGTGCCGTTGCTGCGCGCCGCGTCGGTGCCCCAGCCGGACGTCGAGCACACGGACCTCGCGTGGGAAGTCCACCCCGCGAGCCTGACGCACGTGCTGCTCTGGATCCGCGAACGCTACGGCTGCATCCCGCTGTACGTGACCGAGAACGGCGCGGCCTTCCCGGATCCGGACACGTCGGCCCCCGAAGGGCTGGACGACCGGCGCCGGGTCGCCTACTTCCGCGAACACCTGCGCGCGGTGCGCGAGGCGATCGCCCGCGGCGCCGACGTGCGGGGCTACTTCGCCTGGTCGCTGCTGGACAACTTCGAGTGGGCCTGCGGCTACGCCAAGCGCTTCGGTATCGTCCACGTGGACTTCGCGACGCAGCAGCGCACGCCCAAGGCCAGCGCGCGCTACTATGCCGAGGTGGTCCGCACCAACGGAGCGGCGCTCGACGCTGCGGAGGAACCGCGATGAAACGATGGCTGCTGGCGGGGGGCTTGATCATGACGCTGTTCAACGCCGAGGTCACGGCAGCCGGCGGCAACGCCACCGGCTTCCTCGACCGCACCCTGACGCAGGACGGACAAGTCCACCGCTACCAGGTGTTCGTACCGGCGGACTTCACGCCGGATCGCGCCTGGCCGGTGATCCTGTTCCTGCACGGCAGCGGCGAACGCGGCGACGACGGGATGCGGCAGACGCAGGTCGGCCTGCCGTCGGCGATCCGCTGGAGCCGCGAGCGCTTCGAGGCGATCGTCGTGATGCCGCAGCTGCCGGCCGGATGTACCTGGACCGGGGACATGGCGGAAATGGCGATGGCGTCAATGGAGGCGGCCATCGTTGAATTCCACGGCGACGCGGACCGGCTCTACCTGACCGGGCTCTCGCTCGGCGGGTACGGCACGTGGCTGCTGGCGGCCGAGCATCCCGGGAAGTTCGCGGCGATCGCGCCGGTGTGCGGGGGCGTCGTGCCGCCGCCGGGCGGTGTTTCTTCGGTCACCCAGCTGCCGGCAACCGTGGGTGCAACCGATCCTTACGCGCGTATCGCTGCGCTGGTCGGCGCAACGCCGACCTGGATCTTCCACGGGTCCGACGACACGGTGATCCCGCCGTCGGAGTCGCGGCAGATGGCCGCGGCGCTGCGGGCGGCGAGCAACGAGGCGCGGTTCACCGAGTTCCCGGGCGTGGGGCATGGGGCGTGGGATCAGGCTTATGGGAGCGCGGAGCTTTGGGCGTGGATGTTCGCGCAGCAGCGGGGAGACTGAGCCGAGATCGGATCGTTCGGCGAATCAGCAGACCCGCCACCAAGGCGCCGCAATCACGCGACGGGTCAGAGGATAGGATTCCGTTCCGTCGTGAAGGAGCAGGGCGCCGCTCGCCAGATCCGGGTACTCGTCCAGGAACGCCTCCAGACCCTTGGCGTCTGCAGGGTGGACCCTGCCGGCGGCCTTCACCTCGACAGGCAAGACCCTGCCGCCGGATTCCACGACAAAGTCGACTTCGAGTCCCGTCGCCGTGCGCCAGTACATAATCTCGGGCTTGAGGCCCTGGAGATCCCGCCACGCCAAGAGATCGCTGAGGACCAGATTCTCCAGATGGGCGCCACGCGGCTCGGTTTCGCCGCCGAGGTACATGCCCAGCGCCGTATCCGACCAATAGAGTTTTGGGGTCTTGATCAGTCGGCTCGTCCGGTTGACGGCAAAAGCCGGCAGTCGGACGATCTGATAACTCGATTCCATCAGGTTGAGGAAGCGGTGGACCTGCACCTGGGAGATCCCGACATCGCGCCCCAGTTCCGTCTGGTTCAACAATGCACCCGTTCGCAAGCTGGCGGCGCGCATGAGCCGGCGGAAATCCACGAGGTTCTCGACCGCGCGCAGGGCCTGGAGATCGCGCTCCAGGTAGGTCTGAACATACCCTGAGTACCAGAGAGCCCGTGCTTCGGCGTCGGCGAGATCCAACGACGGCACGGGCAGCCCTCCGCGGGTCGCCGTTTCGCGCCAATTTTCCGGAAGCGGCGGTTCTGTGGACATGACCTCCGGCCAGCTCTCGAACGGCGTCTCCATCAGTTCGGACCAGCGGCCGGCACAGCCGTGACCCAGCCGCTCCCGGCGGGTGAACGGCCAGAGCGTGACGTAGATCGCGCGTCCGGCCAGCGTCTCGCCGATGCTCTCCATCATGAGCAGGTTGGCCGATCCCGTCAGGACGAACCGCCCAGGAGTTCGGACCGGCTCCTCGTCCACGGCACGTTTGACCGCGATCAGCAGATCACGCGATCGCTGGACCTCGTCGAGGATCAGGCGCGGCGCGCGGCGGACCACGCTCTCCGGATCGGACTTCGCCTGGGCGCGCAGATCGAACTCGTCCAACGTGAGGTAAGGCCTGTTGCGGAGTTCAGGCAGCGAGCGCACCAGGGTGGTCTTCCCTGTCTGCCGCGCGCCGAGCAGCACGACGACAGGAGACACATCGAGCGCTCGTCGGACGGCCGCCGCGGCGGCGCGCGGGAGGATGGCGGGACTTTGGACGATTTCCATGAAAGTATGATAATCATACATTTGTGGAATTACAATGTGATTTTCTGCGTAGGTCGGACGCAAATTGGCGCTGAACTCACGAAATCTACCATCATATGGATAATTTAGTATAAAATTATAGATGCATCGATCCCCGGTCGCCATCCGGGCACCGATGCCGTCAGCCTGGAGCAACCTTGAAGTCAGACGAGATTGACGCCGAGCAACGTCGCTGCCAGAGTCGGCCGCAGGATCAAGATGTCACCGCGCGATCGATGTCCATGGAAGTTGAAGCGATCATCCCGATCAGCCCGCGCTCCAGCGACGACCATGCCGTCCGGTAGATCGACCACCCAGCTGCCTGCTGACGCAGGCTGACGGCTCCCGGGCTGACGCCGAGCGCTACAGCCACCTTGTTCCAGGCTCCCAGTCTCTGGAACAGAGAGATGGCCTCCCGTTGCGGTTCGGTCCAGCCATGGCGCTGGCGCAGGGCATAGGACGCCAGCGTGCTCCAGAGCACCTCCACGTCGCAGCCTTCGAACACGAGCTGGCAAGGCAGGTCGCTGGCGCGCGTCCGCTGCAGGGCTTCGCGTGCGCGATGGAAGCAGGGGCCGTCCATGCCCAACGTCTGCTCCCGCAGCGCGGTGGTGAGTCGGCCGACGCCGATGCCGAAGCGGACCGAGGTCGGCCTCGCCAGATCCAGCACGTCCGTGATCAGCCCCAGCAAGCGGCGGACTCCGGCAGGGTCGGCGGGGAACAGGGCCTGGAACTCGTCGCCCAGCGTGACCAGCGGCCGGGCAGCAATGCCGGCCGATGCATCGGAGTGGACCCCGTCCAGGTACGCCGTCAGTCTGCCCTGCAGTTCATGGCGGTCGTTCTCGGGCATCGCTTGCGATGCGACGAGATCCCCGATGAGGGCGATGTTCATGTGGTTGCTCATGATACCAACTATTAAGCCTTAAACATTAATATTGTCGAGTTAATTATTTATACTAAATCACAGAAAAGATTGATCTAATTAAATCAACTTTCAAATATTTAGGATAATCGATCAACTTGAGCATCGCGTTGCGGCATATGGAGTTTGAAAATTGACCCCAGCCCTGCCGGCAGCAGCTGTCGCCGTTCCCGCCAGATGACGCGAGACCTCGATGCCGCCACCGCCGCGGAGCCGTGTTCACCAGATCCCCCGCCAGACGGCGGCATACGGCAGCGTGGTGAAGATGATACCGGTCAACCCGTTGACGGTCGCAGTACCGTGACCTGAACCCGACAAGCTGTCGCTAATCAACCGCCAACCCGGCAGCGGCGGCACTAAATAGATCCCCCCCTCCGGCACTCGCAGATCTCCCCCCACTTCCGCCGTCACCGTTTCGCCGTCGTAACGCAATGTGAAGTCGAGCAGTCCGTACTCCGTCGCCAGCCCCTTCACGCTCACACCTCCATCCTCCAGCCACGCCAACGGCAAGCCCGCGCCGATCACGAGCACGTCGTGCTCCTCGTCGGTGTAAGCGAACATGTCCAGCACCGACCTCACGAAGTCCGTGCCCACCCAGGTGTGCGGCATGTCGCCGAGGTAGCGAGGGACGCGCTCTCCCCGCGCCACGACCTCGCCCCACTCGCGCCAGCCGGCCGGCCGCCGCAGCGACAGGAAGTAGTCGACCAGCTCGTGAGCGCGGTCGCGCCACCCGAGGCGCACGAAGGCGCCGATGGTGCGCATCTCGTAGGGCGTCATCGCGTCCCACTGCCCGCCGTCGCGGCGGTCGACGAAGAACTCCCAGTACTTCTCGAAGGTGCGCTCGATCGCGCCGGGGGGAGCCAGCGCGGCGCCGCCGGTCGGGGTCAGGGCGATGGTGGTCGAGGTGGCGTCGAAGTCGCCCAGGTCGGCGCAGCCGGGCACGTAGTCGATGCCGTGGCGCGCCATGGCGGCGGCGATCGACGCGCGCAGGTCGGCGGCGAACTCGTCGTGGATCGCGGCCAGCCGCGACTGTTCCTGGTCGAGGCCCAGCTCGCCGGCCAGCATCGCCGCGTCGCGGAAGCCGCGCAGGGCGAAGAAGTCGTCCCAGTAGGAGTGCATCGGCTTGGCGGAGTAGCCCTCGTGGCTGATCGAGGGCGGCAGCAGGCCGAAGAATTCGATCTTGTCCGCCGCGCGCCACGCGTCGGTGCGGCGCTGCCGGCGCAGACCGTCCAGGTAGCCGGCCGCGGCGGCGACGCGAGGCCACATCCGCTGCAGCAGTTCGCGGTCGCCGGTGTGGCGCCAGACCTCGGCGACCAGGAAGATGAACTCGCCGCTGCTGTCGTGCTCGGGCACGGGATCAGCGCCGCGGCGGTCCACCACGCAGGGGATCTTGCCGTCGGCGTACTGGTGCGGCGCGAACCACTCCAGGAAGTCGACGGCCGGAGCGGTCAGTCCCGATTGCAGCAGGGCCCAGCCCGTCAGCGAGCCGTCGCGGATCCAGGAGCGGTTGTAGCTGCGGGTGCCGGGCTGGATGCCGGCGCCGGCGCGGTTGACCAGCACGTAGCCGAGCTGCGCGCGCATCGATTCGAGGACTTCGCGCGCCGCGGGCGGGCCGGTGATGACGGCGCCGTCGAGACGTGCCCGCCAATCGCGCCGGCACGCCTCTTGGGCGGCGGCGGCGAAGCTCACAGCCTCGGCGGCCGACAGCGGCGGCGGCGGCGGCGCGGTCGGATCGGGGTCGACGAGGATCACGACCTCGGCCGAGTCGCCGGGAGCCAGGTCGAACGGCCACGACAGGACGCCCGAGGCGCCGCCGAAGTCGCACGTCGCCGAACGCGCCGCCGGCAGCCGGCCGTGGCGCAGGTGGTCGGCGACGACGTCGCCGCCGTGGAAGTTGGCGGCGCCGAAGAGGCCGCCGGGAGTCAGCGCGATCAACGCGGGCGTGCCGTCGAGGAACACCACGCCGCCGGACTGCGCCAGGGTGCGGATCGGCGCCGTGCCGCCTGGCCGGTTGAGCGTCTGCGAGGGCGGGTTGACCTGGAAGGGGCGGATGGCCAGGTCGAGATCGACGCGGCGCGGCAGGGTCCCGCGGTTGAGCACGCGGTAGCGCGCGACGACGCCCCGCAGGCCGGGCGTCTCCGAGACGTAGGCCGCGACTGTCAGGTCCAGGTCGCCGGTGCGGCGGCGCACCACGGGCATCGGCAGGCAACCGTCGGCCAGTTCGTGGTCGGTCTCGGCGTCGGCCCAGGTCGACAGACGGCCGTCCGTGCGCAGGAACGGCTCCACCATGCCGCGGTAGGGACCCGTCTCGAGCCCGCCGTCCTCGTCGAACAGCACCTCGCGCGGGTCGGCGTCGCGGCCGACGACGGTCCAGTAGACCTGATCGCCGGAAATGCCGCGCGGGTAGCAGCCTCGGGGCGACTCGGCCGCGACCGCGGCGTAGAAGGCCTCGCGCGAGCGCGACCACGACAGCGGCATCACCTGGAGGCCGAACAGCACCGGTGGAAATTTAGTGGACGAGCGCAGCAGCAGCAGACGCAGGCGCCGGGCCTCGCCTTCGGGCAGGAACAGGTGGTCGCGCCCGCCGTCGCTGCCCGAGACGATCGTCAGCTGTCGCCACGTCACCCCGTCGTCAGAGGCTTCGACGACGTAGTCGAGGGCGTGCCGGTCGGCCTGCCACTCCAGCTGCAGGCCGCCGAACTCGCGCGAGCCGCCGAAGTCCAGGTCCAGGGCGGGGCTGCGGTCTGTCGGGTCCGGGGTCCAGGCCGTCGCCGCGTCGCCGTCCAGGGCGGCGGCCGCGTCGCCGGAGGTCGCACTCACGACGGGCGCCGTGTCCACGGCGGTGGGCGGCGGCAATTCCCGCAACAGCAGGTCGTCGATCCAGACGCTGCCGGAACCGCCGTCGGCCGCGGTCACGACGATCTCGACGGCCGAGATGCCACGCAACGGTGCGCCGCCGCTCGGCCCCCAGGCGAAGGCGAACTGACGCTTCTTGATCGTGAAGGTCTGCCATTCCGTCGGGAATTCGATCGCGCGCTCGACGCGCCACCAGACGTTCTCGCCGGTCTCGTCCACCAGCTTGAACTCCAGCGTGTTGACCGGGCACGCCCCGCGCAGCCGGAACGAGAAGGCGTAGTTCTCGGGCAGCGCGACGTCGACCTCACGCCGCGCGATGGCGTACCCGCCACCCGTGAACCCGAAATCCAGCCGCAGCGCCCCGCCGTCGTCGGCCAGCGCCATCGTCACGCCGTCCGCCGGCTGCGCGCTCCAGTCCTTCGCCGCCCCGTCGGAGATCACCAGCGGCGCCTCACCCGACTCCTGCACGCCGCTGTTCACGCCGGCGCCGCGACATCCTCCCAGCGCGACAAGCCCGCAAACCACGAGCCATCGCGCCATCAACCCCGGACGTAACCTCATCATGATCCCCTCATTCACGGCAAGCTGAAGGCTGACCCGGACATGTTCATCTTGGTGCGGCCGGGGTGTCCGCAGGGCCCCGGAGCCAGGATGGCGAAGGGGCCCGAAGGTCAAGCGCTGCGGGCACAGGAGGTGCCCGGAGCGCGCCCCCGGCCGCACCAAGA
>JANOEP010000039.1:0-116905 GCA_031441465.1 bacterium
TGCTGGAGCGGCGGTTGTTCTTGAGCCGAAGCACGTTACCGGCGCGTTGGGCCGAATACTACTGGCGTACGGTCAGCACGCGGGTGTTGCCGCGGCAGCGGCGGCATGAGCTGAGCTACGCGATGTGAGAGGATGAAACGAGAGCCGGCCGCATTTGATCGAGACGCGGACGGACACATTTTGGGAGGCACAACCTAGTCATTGATCATCCAGTTGCTGAACAGGGATACACGACTCACTGGCATGTCGTTCTCCCGTAAGTCCCCTGCCGCGATCGTGGAGCCCGACCGGTAGTCGGTCCGCCCCCGCTCCGTGTTCCTCACCACGGTCAGACCGCCGTGGTTGGCGGTCATGGACATGCGGTAGCCCTCGATCGACTCGAGTTCGAGGCTGAACGGCCCTTCCTGCCGGCCGGCGATGATCAGACCGACGGTCCTGATCGCCGCCAGGTCGAGCGGGGGGTGATCCGTATCCGTGCGTCCGCGGTAGGCGGGTTGAAAACTCGTGAAGGGCAACCGGAGGTCGCACCAGACTCCGGAATCCGGGGCGAACTCGGCTTCGTAGTTGGCGTCGTCGCAGGTGGCGGCCGTCCGCAGCCTCAGGCTATAGCGCTTGCCGTCACCGCGGACGCGCAACGCCAGCCCTGCGTATCCGGACAGGTCGAATTGGCCCGGGCCGCAATGCACCGACGCGAAGCCGCCATGGTGGCCGGGCGACAAGACTCCCCGGAATACGCCGATGCCGTTGATGGCCGTCAGCACGCTGTGCGATACGCGGCTCGTGACCGGCTCGTTGATGCCGTGCCAGGCCAACGCGTCGTTGTCGAACGCGATGATGGTCTGTCGATCCGCGTGCGGGTTGAGCATCTTCCACCTTCTTGATCGATCCGCGGTCGCCCGGGCGGGGAGGGAAGGGCCCCTCCCGTCGGGTTTCCGATCCACGTGTCGGCCGGGACGAGCGCATCATGCGCGCGGGTCTCAGAAACTGAAGCCCAGGGCCAGCATCGTGGTGAATCCGTTCAACTCGAAGCCGTTCAGGGCATACTCGGTGTCGTTCAGCCTGATCTGCTGATCGCCGAACGACGGGTTGGCCCAGACGTAGCGCCCTTCCAGCCCCACGAACGCCTTCTCGGAGACGTTGATGTTGATCCCGGCGCCGGCGTGAATCCCGAAGGTGATGTCGCCGTCGAAGGTGTTGAGGTTGTCGCTCACCGTGAACTTGGTGAAGTACGAGCCGATGCCCAGCTCGACGAACGGATCGACCGACCCGGCCGGGATGAGGGCCTTGGCGGTCAGCAGGATCGGGATGACGTCGAAATCGGCCTCTTGACGGGCGACGGCCGCGGTTCTCGGCACGATGTTGCCCTTGCCGTTGAAGTACCC
This sequence comes from bacterium, assembly GCA_031441465.1. Taxonomy (GTDB): domain Bacteria; phylum Krumholzibacteriota; class Krumholzibacteriia; order LZORAL124-64-63; family LZORAL124-64-63; genus PNOJ01. The sequence goes on from JANOEP010000039.1 coordinate 1,383, forward strand.
CGCACCCAGCTCGAGGGCGAACGTGGGCAGGAAGTAGTGACCGATCGCGATCTCGCCGGCGACGCCCGTCTCCGTGTTGCTGTCGAAGGTCGTTTCGATGTCGACGTTGTCGAGATTGAAGGTCTTGCTCGGCGAGTAGATGCCGCCCTTGAGCACCAGGTAGCTGCCGGGTCCGGCCGCTTCGGCTGTCCGGGGCGCGAGGCAGACGGCGCTGATCGCGACCATCAGGAACAGTGCTCCCGTCGCCCGCACCGCCGTGTCCCTGCCGCTCGCTGTAATATTCAGTCGCATGGGATTCTCCTTCCAAAGGCCTCTCGACAAGTCTGACGCGCCTTGTTGCGCGTTGTCTCCTCTCCTGGGCAGGCATGACCCTGCTCATTCCTCCCCGCACCCCTGCTCGGCAATGCAACTCACGGGCCGCAGTGCGGTATCTGTAATTAGCCGCCGTGATGGAAGTTGACATCGGCGAACCCGCGCGCGCCCCATCAGAATGAGGGAATGCTCATCATTGTGGTGAGGGGTGTGGAGTCGGCGACGGTGGCCGGGCCAGGATCGACGGTGTCGTGGATCATCCCTGCGGATTCGAGGGCCGCGCCACCCGCACCGGCGCCCGTCGCTTGTACAGCTTCAGCGCCTCGAACCACAGGACGCACAGCAGGCCGGCTCCGGCGCTCAGCGCCACATCTTTCGGATGCAGCGGTGCGAAATGGAACATCCTCTGTGCGAACGGGACATACAGGACCGCGGCGAGGAGGGCCAGGGTGCCGCCGACCACCCAGCGGAACGCGGTGTTGGGGACGCGCACCATGGCGAAGAGCGATCTGTTCCACGAGCGGTTGACGAGGATGATCACGAGGAAGGCCGTCACGAGTGTCGCGAAGGTGAGGGCGCGAGCCGCGTCAGGCGAGTGATCGGTGCGCGCGATCAGGAAGACCGTCACGCAGGCGGCCAGGACGCTCAACCCCTGCAGGACCGAGAGACCGATCGTGCGCAGGGAAAACAGACGCGTGTCCGGGTCCCGCGGCGGGCGTCTCATCACGTCGGATTCGGCGTCTTCGGCTTCGAAGATGAGCGTGCAGGACGGGTCGATGATCAGTTCGAGGAAGACGATGTGGATCGGCAACAGCAGGAGCGGGCAGTCGGCGAAGAAGACCGGCAGCATCGAGAGCCCGGCGATCGGCACGTGCACCGCGAAGATGAAGGCGACGGCCTTCTTGATGTTGTCGAAGATCCGCCGACCGAGACGCACCGCGGCGACGATGGAAGAGAAGTCGTCGTCGAGCAGCACCAGCGCCGCCGCTTCGCGCGCGACATCGGTGCCGCGGCCTCCCATCGCGATGCCGATGTGGGCCGCCTTGAGCGCGGGGGCGTCGTTGACCCCGTCGCCGGTCATGGCGACCACCTCCTGGTTGGCCTTCAGGGCGTTGACGAGGCGCAGCTTCTGCTCCGGAACGACGCGCGCGAAGACCTGCACGTCCCGGATGCGCCGCGTGAGTTCCTCGTCCGACATCCCGTTGAGTTCCAGGCCGGTGATCACCGAATCGCAGTGATCGAGGCCCGCCTGGCGTGCGATGCTCTGCGCCGTGGCCGGGTAATCGCCGGTGATCATCACGACGCGGATGCCGGCGGCCAGACACTCGGCGACGGCGGCGGGCACGGTCGGCCGCAGCGGGTCCTCGAAGCCGAGCAGGCCGATGAAAGTGAAGTCCAGTTCGTGGTGCTCTTCGGGCAGGCTCGCGAGGCTCGCCGTGCCACACGCGACCCCCAGGACCCTCAGCCCTTGGGACGCCAGTTCCCCGGTTTGCCTGGAGAGGATCATGAGTTCGGCGGGAGTCAGGTGGCACAGGTCGGCGATGGCTTCCGGTGCGCCCTTGGTGGCGATGACGACTTCGTCCTTCTTGCCGGTATCCCAGGCGTGGCTCACCGCGAGCAACTCGGGAGTGAGAGGGTACTCTCGGGCCAGCGACCAGTCGGGGTGCAGGTGTTCGCTGCCTGCGAGCAGGCTGCCGGCGGCGGCGTGGAGGGCGCGCTCCATGGGATCGAACGGGTCGGGCTTGCTGGCCAGGACCGCGCATTCGAGCAGATCGTGGAGTTCCTCGGGAAGGGGGGATCCTGGTGTTGCAAGATCGACGGATGCGGCGGGCGTCGCCAATCGGCGCAGGGTCATCCGATTCTGCGTCAGAGTCCCCGTCTTGTCGACGCACAGGACGGTGGCCGACCCGAGCGTTTCCACGGCCGGCATGCGGCGCGTGAGGACGTTGCTGCGGGAGATGCGCCAGGCGCCGAGCGCGAGGAAGATCGTCAGCACGACCGGGAACTCCTCCGGCAGGATGGCCATGGCCATCGCGACGCCGGCGAGGAACCCCTGCTTCCACGCGTGACCGCCGCCGCCGCGGGTGAAGGCGTAGGCGACCACGACGACGACGCAGGCCGCGAGTCCCGCGACGGCGAACGCCTTGACCAGTCGCGCCGTCTCCTTCTGCAGCGGCGTCGGCTCGGGTTCGATCTGCAGGAGCGCCTTGCCGATCTTGCCGAGTTCCGAGCGCGGCCCCGTGGCGACAACCTCGGCGATGCCCTGACCGGCCGTGACGAGGGAGCCCGAGAAGACCGAAGGCAGGTCGTCGCCCCCGGGAGCGTCGAGGACCGACGCGGCGGCGGACGGGGTCTTCCGCACCGGTACCGATTCTCCCGTCAGCAGCGATTCGTCCGCCGTCAGGTTGATCCCGCGGCGCAGCAGGGCGTCGGCCGGGACGCGATCGCCCTCGGCGAGAACGACGATGTCGCCGCGGACCACCTTGCGGCCCGGGATGCGCCGGTGGATGCCGCCACGGACCACCAGCGCGCGGGGGCTCGACAGGTCGCGCAGCGAATCGAGGGCCTGCTCGGTTCGGCGCTCCTGGATGATGGTGATCGCCATGACGACGAAAACGAAGCCGAGCAGCATCAGCGCGTCGGCGCGTTCGCCCATGAAGAGATACAAGGCCCCGGCGGCGACCAGCATGAGGAACATCGGCTCCCGGGCGACCTCGACGCCGACGGCGAACAGGCCGCGGTTCTTCTGGGCGGGCAGTTCGTTGGGCCCGTCCTGAAGCAGCCTCGACCGGGCGTCGTCCTCGTCCAGGCCCTGGAGACCGGCGATGTCGGGGGAGGATGCGCCGGCACCCGCCGTTGAGGCTGCACGGGCGGCCGGCTTCACTGCGGATGAATTCACGGGGTCTCCGGTGCGTGTCCTGATCGTACGCTCGCCGACCATGATGCGGCGTCGCGAGTTCCGCAACGGTCCATGATCGCCGAACCGCAACCTGCTGTCTACTCCGTCGTCTTGCCGTCGAATTGCTCGGTGTCGGCTTCCGCGTCGTCGCGGGTGTGGTGGACGACGCCGTCCCGGTGATTCGGCGGTGCGTAAAGCGTGGTGAGCTTCAGCGGCATGGTGCCGGAATTGACGATGTTGTGGTTCATCCCCGCGGGCACGAGCACGGCGAAGCCCGAGCGAATCTCCGTGTGGACGCCGCTGAGGACGGCATAGCCGGCCCTTTCCTCCACCCGGAAGAACTGATCGAGCTTGTGCATCTCCATGCCGATCTCTTCCCCGGGCTTCAACGCCATGACGACGAGCTGGCAGTTGGTGGCGGTGTAGAGCACCTGGCGGAAATCCTCGTTGTCGACGGCGAGATCCTCGATGTTCTGCACGAATCCCTTCATCGCGACACCTCCTGTCCGTAATCAGGTACCGAGGAACGCCAGCAGATCGGCGTTGAACCGGTCCTTGTGCGTGGCGGTGAGGCCGTGGGGCGCGCCGGCGTAGATCTTCAGGACCGAGCCTGCAACCAGCTTCGACGAGCGCAGCGACGAGGCTTCGAACGGGACGATCTGATCGTCGTCGCCGTGGACGATCAGCGTCGGCCGGTCGAACTTCCCGAGGTCGGCCGTGAAATCGGTCTCGGAAAACGCCCTGATGCATTCGTAGGTGTTCTTGAGGCCGGCCTGCATGCCCTGGAGCCAGAACGAATCGATCGTGCCCTGCGAGACCCGGGAGCCGGGCCGGTTGGCACCGTAGAACGGGCCGCCGGCGATGTCCCGGTAAAGCTGCGAGCGGTCGGCGAGGGTGGCGAGGCGTGTCCCGTCATATCTCTCGATCGGCACGCCGTCGGGGTTGGACGGCGATTTCAACATCAGCGGCGGGACCGCGGCGATCAGCGCGACCTTGGCGATGCGTTGCGTGCCGTGCCGCCCGATGTAGCGTGCCACCTCGCCGCCGCCGGCGGAGAAGCCGACCAGGGCGACGTTCTTCAGGCCGAGCGATTCGACGAGTTCCGACAGATCGTCGGCATAGGTGTCCATGTCGTTGCCGCCGGAGGGTTGGTCCGACCGTCCGTGACCGCGCCGGTCGTGGGCGAGGCAGCGGTAGCCGTTGGCGACCAGGAACATCATCTGGGACTCCCAGCTGTCCGCGTTCAGGGGCCAGCCGTGGCTGAAGACGACGGGCGGTCCCGTTCCCCAGTCCTTGTAGTGGATCCTCGTGCCGTCCTTCGTCTTGAGTCTGGCCATCGTCCGCCTTCTTTCCGGAAAACGATGGCCGTCGAATGCGTTCGCACGGCCATCGTCGGTGTGGGTCGGTTGCCGCCGTCGCGAACGGTCTGCTACGGCTTGTCCATTTCGCGGCGGTAGGCCTCCTTGGCCTCGGAGACCGCGCCGCGTGCGGCGTGGACTCGATGTTGGACCGCGTCGCTCACGGCCTGGCCCTTCTCGCGGGCGTCCTCCTCCAGCGAAGCCGCCGCGTGGTTCACCGCGTCCCTGCCCCGGCGGAGGCCGCGGCTGCCGCCGTCGCGCAGGCGACGTCGCGTGACCTCGCCCTTGTCCGGCGCCAACAGCAGCGCGGTGATGCCGCCCACGGCGGCGCCCAGCACGAACGCCATCAACGTATTGGTATTGCGTGACATTTCAGCCTCGACTTTCTTCATCGTATTCGATTCCGGAATCCGGCGCGCCGACAGTCGGACGCCGGTGGCCGCGCCAGGCGAGCAGACCCGTCTTGACCGCCACGGCGGTCGCCCGCGCGTGGCGGACCAGTTGGCCGAGATCGGACACCTCGGTGACGAAGGGCTGGACGGCGACCCTCAGCCCCGTGGTCACGCTTTCGGCGTGACCGGCGATGCGGTTCAGCTTTGCGCTGACCCCGCGCAACTGGACGAGTTCCGCTTCGGCGTCGTCCAGGATGCGGTCGATCTTCGGGCGGCTCGCTTCCAGGAACCGCGCGGTGTCGTCCAGCCGCACGAGGATCGGCCGGAGCCGGATCAGGGTCCAGATCTGGAGCACCGCGGACACCGCCACGGCGACGGCGATGGCGCTCCCGGCGATGTACATGAATGTGGGATTCATCCGTCCCCCCCCCTGCCGCCTACGATGCGGGCGGCCTTCGCCCTTGGATTTCGAACCGCTCCCGGTTGCGGGTCAGTACCGCTGGCGCCGGAGGCCCGCCACCAGGAGGGCGCCGCCGCCGATGACGGCGAGGATGCCGACATCCGCCGGGATCGGGAGGTTCCGTCGTTCGATGCCGGAGTAGCTCATCGCGCCCATCTCGATGATCGTCCGGTTCGTGTGATCGTTGATCCCGTTGAAGGTCAGCACGAGGACTCCCAGGACCACGAGCAGGATGCCGCCGTATTTCATTTCACCGCCCCATTCCATTCGCGTTGTTTCGTCACGTCGATCCCTCCTAGCGCAGGTAGAAGGCGAAGCCGATGCCCGCGTACGTGGACGAGTCGTCGTTGAGGGCGATGCCGACCTCGCCGACCAGATCGGCGACGTCGGACAGGCGGTACTCGAACCCGGGCACGAGGTGCATCCTCGTGTAGGAGTCGTCAACGCCCGCCGGGACTTCGTCGATCGATTCGAACGAGACGTCGAGGGCGCCGCACAGTTCCAGGTTCTCGGAGGCGTGACCGCTCACCATCGGCGAGACGTCGAACCCCATGGTGTCGTGATACCCGTCGTTGCCGTAGACCCAGTGGAGGCCGCCGGTCAACGAGGCGTCCAAGCCCGCGGCATGGTCCTTGCCCTGCAGGAGCCACAGCTCGCCGTCGAGGCCGACGTAGGAGCTGTTCTCGAAGAGGCCGACCTTCACTTCGGCATCGAAGGTTTCGGTGAATCCATATCCCGCGCGACCGGCGACGCCGAACTCGTCGTCCGCCCCGTCCTTGCCGAACATCATGAGCGGCGCCGCCGCGAGCTTGAAGACGCCGTGGTCCATCGTCTCGGCGGACTGCAGGACGCCGACGGTCTGCGCCGCGGCCGGCAGCCCGATGCAGAGGAACAGGCCGGCTGCGAGCAGGCAATTCGTGAACTTCATCTCGGAATCTCCTTGTTCAGGTTGTGCATCCATGCCGGTCGGCATGACGGCTACAGGACTCTTCGGCCTTGGATGATGCGGATCAGCACGGTGATGACGGCGACGACGAGCAGGATGTGGATGAATCCGTTCAGGGTGTAGGACGTCACGAGGCCCAGGAACCACAGAATGACGAGCACGACGGCGATGGTCCACAACATGGCGCACCTCCTAAGGTGTTTCCGCGATGAGGGAGGGCGGGTCGGCGCGACGGCGCCCCTCCCGTCTCCGCGGCTAGTGGTAGAACGTCCAGCCGATCGTGATCTTCACGTCCGGCACGTCGTTCAGGCTCAGTTTGGTTTCGACGAAGAAGCGGTCGCCGTTGGCGAGACCCTTCTCGATGCCGCCGAGCAGGTTGACCCCGAGATCGGTATCGGAGTCGTCGTGGCGGCCGTTGTCGAAGCTCTTGATGTTCAGGCCCAGGCCGCCGCCGAGGTAGGGGCTCCACACGTCCCACTTCTCGCTGAACCGGTAGGCCGCTTCGGCGTTCAGGCAGACGAGCGTCACGTTGTCGCTGAAGCCGACCTCGAAGTTCGGCTGGAAGCGGACCCGCCTCGCGAAGTGCCCGTAGTCGAAGTGGGCCCCGAAGTGGACCTGGTCGGGATCGACGGACAGCCCGACCCGGGGCCCCCAGCCACGGAAGCCGACGTCGCTGGCGGGGTCGGCCAGTGCGAGGGCGGGCGCCAGGGCCGCCGCTAGGACCGCCGCCAGCAGGATCATGCGCAGGTTTCTCATCTCGTTGACCTCTCTGTCGTGGTAGTCGCCGGAGCCGCAGGACCGCTCCGGTCCGGTGATCGGAGCGGTTTCATCGCTGGGCCAGGACCTGGATGCTCGTGGACGACGTCAAATTGACGTTCAGCCTCTGGCCCGCCTCGAGTTCCACCTCGTCGCCCTTGGTCGCGAGCATCAGGATGGTGCCGGCGCCCGCGCCGGCGCCCGCGCCGATCGCGGCCCCCTTGCCGCCGCCGCTGATCCCGCCGATGATCGCGCCGAGGACCCCGCCGGCCGCGATCTTCTCGACGTCGCCGTGCGTGGCGGATTCCGCCTGGAGTGTGAGCGGCTGCGCGGAGATCGCGTAGGTCTTGCCCTGCGCGTCGACGAGCTTCTCGTACACGAGCGTCATCCGGGCGCGGTTCTTGGTCCGGCCGGAGGCCTGGACGTCGCGCAGCGTCCCGTAGATGCGGGCGCCGGCGGGGACGACCGTCACGCCTCTGACGATGATGGGCTCGGTCGTCGTGGTGACGAACGAGTCGCCGGTGCGGTTGTTGTCCGTGGAGAGCCGCGTGTCGAGCATGGTGACGACGCTGACGCCGTCGGGGATGACCATCGTCTCGAAGCGCGGCTTCTGCGCTTCCGCGGCCGCCGCGATCCGGGCGGCCTCCTGCTCCTGCGAGCAGCCCGTCACGAGGGCCAGGGTGGTCAGGAGCGCCAAACTGGTCAGGAGTGCCGACATGGTCGGGAGAGACAGGGCGGGCACGCCGCTGCCGGCTGGTTGCGTTTTCATCTGCACAGACCTCACTTCCGGGATTCGACTCGGGAGAGACACGCTTGTCGGCTCTCCTCCATATCCGGCGGATTCCGCGATCCGCCCCGCATCATGGGCGCCGCCGTCACCTAGGAATCGGGAAACCTGAAGGCGACTTCGAGATCCCTCACGGATTTCTGCAACTCCGTCATGAGACGCGTCTGCTTCAGTTCTCCCGCAAACTTGAACTCTTCGAATTTGGCGTGCGCAACCGCGTGCAGGGCCTTCAGTTCGTCGATTTGCATGATGGTGTAATAGCCCACAGGTCCACCGGCCGACAGCGCTGCTTCCGCGAAACGGTCGATCTCATGGAGCAGGTACCGGAGTTGTGTGTCCATCTTCTCAATCGTGGTGACCACGGTGTTCTCCTTTGTAGGGACACGCGTGCTCCATTGCCACGATCGTGCCACGCCTAACTGCTGACCTGACAAGCGGCATCCGGAAACAAGAGCTTGTCCGTTCCATCATTTCGAGGTAGAGTCGATCAAAAGAGAGGTGCCGCCATGCATATCGAAGATCTCAATATCAGCGAACTGGTGGAGTTCGATACTGAGGGTGGCGTGGTCCGCTTCGCGGGTCAGCGCGCGCTCATCTTCGACGCCACGGCGAAGGGGAACCTGCGCAAGGAGCTGATCAACAACTTCGGTGCCACCACCGCCCGGGCCGTCCTGACCCGCTTCGGCTACGTCCAGGGCTGGCGCATGGCCGCGGCGACGCAGGAGATGTTCCAGTGGGAGAGCGAGGACGACTGGCAGCAGGCGTGCGGGCGCATCCACATGCTCGGCGGCATGTACCACCTGGGGCCGGGGGCTCACGGTTCGTTGACCAAGGAAGGCCTGACGCTCGTCGGCTCGTACGAAGCGGAACAGCACGTCGCCCACCTGGGCAGGAGCGACGACCCGGTCTGCTGGACCATCTGCGGCATCACGAGCGGGTACCTGAGCCGTGCGATGGGCAAGGAGATCTACGTGCTCGAGGAGCGCTGCATGGGACGCGGCGACGCCGCGTGCCACCTCCTGGCCCGCACGATCGAGGAATGGGGGGACGAACGGTCCGAGGAACTCCGCTTCTACCGCGTCGAGAACCTCAAGGAATGGCTCGAACCCTCGCTGCACCTGATCACCACGAACCTCAAGGAGACCGAGCAGAAGCTCCGGAAGAAGAGGCGCGTGCTCGCCCGGGTGGCCGCCGAACCCGTGGACCCTCTCGGGATCATCGCCCGAAGCCCCGCCATGCGGCGGGTGGTCGATCTCGCCCAGCGCATCGCGAAGGTGGATTCCACCGTCCTGATCACGGGCGAAAGCGGGTCGGGCAAGGAACTCATCTCGCAGCTGGTGCACGACGAATCCACCCGCGCGGCTCGCCCGTTCATCGCCGTCAACTGCGGCGCGATCGCCGAATCCCTCCTCGAGAGCGAATTGTTCGGGCATGCGCGCGGCTCGTTCACGGGCGCCGTCCACGACCGTCCGGGCCTGTTCGAGGCGGCCAACGGCGGCCAACGGCGGCACCCTGCTGCTCGACGAGATCGGCGAAGTCTCGGCCGGCATGCAGGTCAAGCTGCTGCGGGTGCTCCAGGAACGCGAAATCCGCCGCGTCGGCGAGAACAACAGTCGGACCGTGAACGTGCGGGTGATCGCCGCGACGAACCGCGAACTCGCCGCAGACATCGCCGCGGGCCATTTCCGCAAGGATCTGTACTACCGGTTGAACGTCGTCCAGCTGCACGTGCCGGCGCTCAGGGACAGGCGCGAGGATATCCTGCCGCTGGCGCGGGTGCTGCTGACGGGGGCGGCCAAGCGGATGAAGCGCCCGGTGACCGGATTCACGCCGCGCGCCGCGGACCAGTTGTTGCGGTACGACTGGCCGGGCAACGTGCGCGAACTGGAGAACGCCATCGAACGCGCCGTCGCGCTCGGACGGGCCACGCTCGTCGGGTACGACGATCTGCCCGAAGAAGTCCGCAAGGCGGTCCCGATCCCGTCGTTGACCGGACCGGTGCGGGCACTCGAAGAGATCGAGAAGGACTACATCCTGGCGGTGCTCGATCTCAATGCGGGGAACCAGACCCTTTCCGCCAAGCAGCTCGGCATCGGTTCGGCGACGATGTCCAGGAAGCTCAAGAGCTACGGCGTCGGCCGCGGCACCCACAAGGCGGGGGACGAGTCCGATACGGATTGAGGCCGTCGTCCGTCAAGGGCTCGGCGCCGGAACGGTCACCACGACGGTGTGTTCCCGCCGGTCGTCGATGAGCGGCAGAGCGTCGCCGGCGAGAACGGCGCCGTTCAGGGTCACGCTCGTGCCGCCAGTGTTCCCAGAGCCGCCCGTCCCGGCGGCCACCTGCCGGACCTCGATGTGGTAGACGGTGTCCCGGTACCGGTAGCGCACCTTGTAGGACTTCCACTCCGCGGGCAGGCACGGGGCGAACCGCAGCCTGTCCGCCTCCAGCCTGAGCCCCAGCAGCGATTCCGTCATCAACCGGTACATCCAGCCGGCCGAACCCGTGTACCATGTCCAACCGCCGCGGCCGGTGTGCGGCGGGACGGCGTAGACGTCGGCGGCGACCACGTAGGGTTCCACGGTGTAGACGGCCGCGTCTTCGGCGGTCCTGGCGTGGTTCACCGGGTTGATCATGGTCGCGAGGTCCCACGCGCGCCGGCGGTCGCCCAGGGCGGCGAACGCCATCGCCGCCCAGATCGCCGCGTGGGTGTACTGACCGCCGTTCTCCCGCACGCCCGCGGGGTACCCCTTGATGTAGCCGGGCTCCAGGGCCGAGACCGCGAACGGCGGGTCCAGCAGCTGGACCAGACCGTGGTCGCGGCGGACGAGACGCCGGTCCACCGCCTCCATGGCCAGGCGCGCGCGTCCCGCGACGTCGTTCCCGGCGAGCGCGGACCAGCTCTGGGCGATGGAGTCGATCTGGCATTCGGGGTTGACGGCGGCGCCCAGCGGCGTGCCGTCGTCGAAGTACGCCCGGCGGTACCACGCACCGTCCCAGCCGTTCTCCTCGACGTTCTGGCGCGTCTGGGCGGCCACCCTGCGGCAGCGCTCGGCGAAGACCTCGTCCCCGCGCCGGCCGGCGACCTCGGCGAACTGCGTGAGCACTTCCTGGAGGAAGAAACCCAGCCAGACGCTCTCGCCCCTGCCCTGCGCGCCCACCAGGTTCATGCCGTCGTTCCAGTCGCCGCTCCCGATGAGCGGCAGATGGTGCTCCCCGGTGCCCAGGCCCTTCAGGATGGCGCGGACGCAGTGGTCGTACAGGCTGGCGGATTCCCCGGACAGGCCGGGCAGGTCGTAATAGGAGTCCTCTTCCGGCTTGACCGGACGCCCCTCGAGGTAGGACAGCGATTCGTCCAGCACGCCGGTGTCGCCCGTGCCCAGGACGTAGCGCGCGGTCGCCAGCGGCAACCAGAGGAAGTCGTCCGAGCAGTGCGTGCGCACGCCGCGTCCCGCGGGCGGGTGCCACCAGTGCTGGACGTCCCCCTCCGGGAACTGGCGGGCGGCGCAGCGGAGCAGATGGTCGCGGAGCAGCCGGGGCTCGGTGTGGATGAGCGCCATCGCGTCCTGCAGCTGGTCGCGGAAGCCGAAGGCGCCGCCCGGCTGGTAGAAGCCCGTGCGGGCCCAGAGCCGGCACGCCAGCGTCTGGTACAGGAGCCAGCCGTTGGCCAGCACGTCGAGGGCCGGGTCCGGCGTCTCCACGTGCACGGCGCCGAGCGTGTGGCGCCAGTAACGGCGCACCGCGTCGAACGCGTCCCGCGCCGCGGCGGCTCCCCGGAAGCTGTGGGCCAGGTCGCCGGCGTTCCTGGCGTCCCGTCCGGCGCCGAGCCTGAAGACGAGTTCGTGCTCCTGCCCCGCTCCCAGTTCGAAGGGGACCTGGATCGCGGCGCAGGGGTCGAGGGCCGCCCCCGCCCTGTCCGAGAGACGCGCCCGCGTCATGGCGGCCGGGTCGCCCGGCGAGCCGTTGCGCCCGAGGAATTCCGTGCGGTCGCAGGTGAAGGTCCTGGCCATGTCGTCCACGTCGAAGAAGGCGACCCGGTCGGCGAACTCCGTGTTGTACGGGTTGCGCGCGATGAGCGCGCCGGTCCTGGCGTCGATCTCGGTGACGATGTGCATGGCCGTTTTCGGCCTCAGGTCGCCGATCACCCACTCCACGTAGCCGGTGACGGAGAGCCGGCGGGGCCGGCCGGACTCGTTCCTCAGCTTCAGCACAGAGAACTTGACCGGCGCCTCCAGGGCCACGTAGACCAGCAGTTCCGAGCGGATGCCGGACTCCAGGTGCTCGAAGACGCTGTAGCCGAACCCGTGCCGGCACACGTGATCCCCCGTGCCGCGGCAGGGCAGCGGCGTGGGGGACCAGAACCGGCCGCTCTCCTCGTCGCGGATGTAGAGAGCCTCGCCGCCGGCGTCGCTGACGGGGTCGTTGGTCCACGGGGTCAGGCGGAACTCGTGGGCGTTCTCGCTCCAGGTGAAGGCGGAGCCGCTCTCGGTGACGGCGGTCCCGAACTGCGGGTTCGCCAGGACGTTCACCCACGGCGCCGGCGTGACCCGCCCCGGACCGGTCGTGATCGCGTATTCGCTGCCGTCGGGCGTGAACCCGCCCAGCCCGTTGAAGAACAGCAGGTCCGTCGGGGGAGGCGCCGCGGCCGGCGGGGGGGGCGGCGCGGCGGTGCGTGCGGGAGCCGGGAGATCGCCGGGCAGGTCGTCGTCGACTAGGCGGCCGATCTGCTCCGCCAGCGTCCCGCGGTCGTCGGCGATGATGGCGCGGGCGGCCGACATCAGCAGCGTGCGGTCCTCGTCCGGGATCTGATCCGCCGCCCTGACCAGGATGCAGCCCGTCCGGTTGGAGATGTTGATCTCGTTGCCGGCGGCGATCAGCCCCATGATCTGGTCGTGGAGCGCCTGCCGGTATCCGGCGTGGTCCTCGTTCCAGATCACCAGGTCGACGGCCAGACCCTTCAGGTGCCAGTAGGCGTGGGCCTGGACGAGCTGGCGCACCAGATCGATGTGGTCGGGGTCGCCGATCCGCAGCAGCACGATCGGCAGATCTCCGGAGATGGAGTAGCCCCACAGCCCGGACTGGCCGCGGTGGTCCCGGACGAGGATGCCGGGGTCGGCGCGCAGCGAGGAGTTCGCGAAGATCACGGACGCGGCCAGGCGCCCGTAATCCTGCGCGTCGGACTCGGTCGCGTCGAGCTGCCGCAGGAGAACCTCGCTGTGGGTCCAAGCCAGGTCGAAGACCCGGTTGGTCAGTCGGAGGTCGAGATACTTCTCGGCCAGGCCCAGGCAGAAGTCGCGGGTCTCGCCGACGCCGTAGACGAGGTTCACCGTCGCCGATTCCTCGGGGCCGAGGGTCAGCTGGTGCCTGATCGCGACGATGGGATCGAGCACCGAACCCTCGCCGCCCGCGAGGGCGCTCGGGTCCAGCATCGCCCCGGGGGCGGCCACGGTGTTCCCGCGCCCGACGAACCGTTGCCGGTCGGTCTCGTACGAAACTTCCTCGACCTCCGCGCCGTGCACGGCCATCAGGTGGAACATCCAGGGGGTCGGCTCGCCGGGGGAGCGGGGCCGCCGGGTGCAGAGGATCGCCTGCCGCTCCCGGACGATCTCCGTCCGCACGAAGAGATTGCTGAACGCGGGGTGGAGCGCGTCCGCGGCCGGCGGGGCCAGGACGACCTCCGCGTAGCTCGTCACATCGATCGTCCGGCGCGCGCGGGAGCGGTTCGTGATGTGGATGCGGCGGACCTCGACGTCGTCCTCCGGCGAGACGGCGATCTCGGTGTGTGTGTCGAAGTCGTGGTCGCGGCGGCGGAACTCCACCCGCGATTCGGAGAAGATCGCCTCGTAACGCTCCGCCTCCCTGAGCGTCGGCTGGTGGGCGTTCGACCAGAACCGTCCCGTGCCCGTGTCGCGGATGTAACAGAAGGCGCCCCAGTTGTCGCGCGTGCCGTCCTCGCGCCAGCGGGTGACGGCGAGGTCCTTCCAGCGGCTGTAGCCGCCGCCGGCGTTCGTGACCATCACGTGGTACCTGCTGTTGGACAGCAGCTGCACCTCCGGCAGCGGGGTGTGCGGGGTGCCGACGCTGCGGGCCGGGGTCTCCCGGCCGCCTTCGACCGCCTCGGTGGTGGTCGTCTCGGCGGTCTGGGCATGGAACACCGAGGCTTTCGGCACGCGTTCCTGGAGCAGCAGCACGGTCGCCTGGAATCCCGGATCCGCAGCGAACCGCCTCTGCATCGGGCGGTCCAGGAGCAGGTAGGCGAAGGACAGCAGGCTCATGCCCTGATGATGCGCCATGAACGAGCGGACGACGGCGTGCGGCTGCCCGCGCGGGATGCGGGTGGTGGTGTAGTCGATCGCCTCGTAGAGACCGTACCGTCCCGCGAACCCTTCGGCGTCGAGCCGCTGCAGGTTCTGGCACGCCGCACCGGGCGCCACCATCAGCGCCAGGGCCGAGGCGTACGGGGCGACGACCAGATCCGAGGCCAAGCCGCGCTTGAGCCCCAGGCCGGGCACGCCGAAGGCGCGGTACTGGTAGTTCAGGTGGGCGTCGATCGTGTTGTAGCCGGATTCGGAGACGCCCCAGGGCACGCCGCGCAGTTTCCCGTACTCGATCTGTCGCTCGACCGCCCCTGCGTAGGTCCGGTCGAGCAGCGTGTTCTCGTACGTCGGCATCACCAGCAGCGGCATGAGATACTCGAACATCGAGCCGCTCCAGGACAGCAGGACCGGTGCGCCGCCGGTGGCGCTCAGCAGGCGCCCCAGGGCGAACCAGGTCTCCTGCGGCAGCTGTTCCTGCGCGATGGCCACGAAGCTGGCCAGCCGCGCTTCGGACGCGAGCAGGTCGTAGTAGCTCGAATCGCGTCGGCGCTGGGTGACGTCGTAGCCGATCACCAGCAGATGACGAGCCTTGTCGTAGAGAAAGTCGTAGTCGGCGACGGCGAGTTCGCCGGAACGTCGTGCGAGATCCGCGATCGACTCCAGCCTGGCTGCGGCGCGGTCGCCCGCCTCCGCGGCGTAGCCTGCCAGTTCGCGCAGCGTCGGGATCGTGTCGGATTCCGGGAAGGCGACGGCCGAATTCTCCGGGGTCGGCAGCGCGGTCCAGGGTGCCAGGAACGCGAGGTCGTCGAGCGCCGCCGCGCATTGACGGGCGAGGGCGTCCGCCCACCACTTCGCCGCGCCCGGGGGGTCGTCGGCGAGGCCGGCCGCGGCTTCCGTGATGGACGCCGTCAGTCTCTCGAGGCAGCGCCGGGTCGCCGTGAGGGTGGCCGGCTTTGCGGCGCAGATGCCGGTCAGATCCGCCCGCAGTTGGGCCAGACGGGGCGCCGCGCTCTTGCCCGCGGCCTCCGCCAGGATCGCGAGCGTGTCGCTCAGCCCTTCGAACAGCCGGGCGCCCAGGACGTCGTGATCGGGGAGCGCCAGCAACCCGGCGCGCAGCGTCAGCAGGTGGCCGGCGAGGTTGCCGCTGTCCACCGTCGAGACGTAGTGGGGCGGCAGCGGCTCCAGGGTCTGCGTGTCGTACCAGTTGTAGAAGTGGCCCCGGTGGCGCTCCATGGCGTCCATGGCGCCGAACGTGCGCGCCGTGCGCTCGACCAGTTGCCCCGGCGGGAGGTAGCCGAAGTCGTAGGCCGTCAGGGACGACAGCAGGGAGAGCCCGATGTTGGTCGGGGACGTGCGGTGCGCGATCCTGGCCGCGCCGAATTCCTGGAAGTTGTCGGGCGGCAGCCAGTGGTCGTCGGGTCCGACGAACGTCTCGAAGAACATCCACGTCCTGCGTGCCAGTTTCCGCAGAAAGACGTGTTGGCTCGCGGTCAACGTTTCCCTGCGGCGGGTGAGGGGACGGCTGAGCCACCACGCGATCGCCGGCGAGACCAGCCAGAGGCAGAGGACGGGCCCGGCCGCCGTCAGGACGGCCGGTCGCAGGGACGCCAGACCGACCAGCGCCACGACGGCGACCACGGGGGCGGCCCACATCGACCGGTAAGCGGCGGCGAGGCCGCTCCGGCGGTCGTTCATGCCGTCGCCGGACGGGCTCCACTCGAGGAGCCGCCGGCGGGCGAGCAGCCGCCAGATCGTGCGCACGATCGCGTCGAGGCTGGATTGCGCTTCGTGGGGGAGGCAGGCGAGGGCGAAGGTCGCCTGGGCGAAGTGACGGCCGGCCGCGCGCGCGGTGTCGGCGAGGTGCTGCGCCGGCCCCACGTCGCTCCCCTTGCGGGTGAGATCCAGCAAGGAGGCGGCCAACGGCGGGATCATGATGATCCCGACCACCGTCAGGGTCCAGAACCACGCGGGCGCCAGCGCCGTCCAGCCCAGCAGCAGCAGCAACGTCAGCGCCGGTGAGACGAGGCTGCGCCGGAGGTTGTCGAGGAGCTTCCAGCGCGACAGCCCCGAGAGGGTGTTCCGCCGCCGCACCGTTCCGGCGCCGGGCACCCGGGGCAGCATCCACGCCAAGAGTTGCCAGTCGCCGCGGATCCAGCGGTGCCGGCGGCTCATGTCGGCGAGGTAGCGGGCGGGATAGTCCTCGTAGAGCTGCACGTCGCTCAGCAGCCCCGAACGGGCATGGCAACCTTCGAGGAGATCGTGGCTCAGGATCCGGTTCTCTGGGAAACGTCCCTCCAGCACGCGCCCGAAGGCTTCGACGTCGTAGATGCCCTTGCCGATGAACGAGCCCTCGTGGAACAGGTCCTGGTAGACGTCCGAGACGGCGCGCGTGTACGGGTCGATGCCGGGTTCGCCCCCGTAGAGCCGGGCGTACCGCGACCGGTTCGATCCCGGCAGGCTGGCGGCCACGCGGGGCTGCAGGATGCCGTAGCCCTCGGTGATGCACTGTCGATCCTCGTCGTAGCGCGGGCGGTTCAGCGGGTGCGCCATGGCGGCGACGAATTGCCACGCCGAGTCGCGCGGCAGCTGCGTGTCGGTGTCCAGGGTGATCACGTACTTCACGTTCGGCAGGACCGACGTCCGGCCGACCACCAGCGCGAACCGGTCGGGGGGGGCGCCCCGCAGGAGCGCGTTCAGGTCGGCGAGCTTGCCCCGCTTGCGCTCGTGGCCCATCCACAGCCGTTCCCGGGGGTTCCAGGTCCGCGGGCGATGGAACAGGAAGAAGGAGCTGCCGATCCCGCGCCGGTACTTCTCGTTCAGCGCTTCGATCTTCTCCCGCGCGAGCTGCAGCAAGGGGCCGTCCTGCGGGAGCGTTTCCTCGTGCGCGTCCCGGAAGTCCGTCAACAGGCCGAAGTGCAGGTTCTCGTCCCGGTTCGCCAGGAACCGGACTTCCAGCGCTTCGGCCAGGTCCTCGATGTTGCGGGCGTCCGTGATCATCGTCGGGATCACCACGAGTGCGCGACATTCCGGGGGGATCCCCGTGGAGAAATCCAGACGGGGCAGCAGGTGCGGCCGGGCGAACAGAACGGCGAGCCAGTTCACCAGGGCGACCGCCAGCTGGCTGGAGCACAGCAGCGCGAGAGCCGCGACCAGGGTGAGCGCCGGGACACCCGGGCGGGCGGCCAGCGCGACCGCCGTCAGACCGCCGGTCAGCAACGCCGTGACCAGCAGCAACGGCCCCAGATACGCCAGGAGCGGGAAGCGGTTGGGGAATCGACGGAGCGTTCCGGCGGCGGAGCGTCGCACCCCCGCCTCCCGCTCGAGTCGCGGCAGCCCGCGGTCGATCAGGTGGTAGCCGACGTGCGACGCCCGGCCGCCGGTGGCATCGGCCGCATCGCCGGGCCGCGTGAAGTCGATCGCCAGGCGCGCCACCTGGGCCTCGGTCAGCCGGCTCCGTTGCGCGATCCGCTCCACCACGTGGCGGTACCGATCGCGTGTGGTGAAATCCATCCTGCCGTAGACGCCGCGGGGATCCTCCCGCAGCGTGGACTCCACGACGCTCATCGTCTCGACGAACTCGCGCCAGTCCATCGCCCCCAGGAACCGGAGGCTGCCGATGCTGTTGCCGATCGAGACCTGGTCGGCCGCCTGTTGCTGGTTCTCCGCTTGGACCAGCTGCTCGATCGTCTGGTCGGACTGAGAGAGCCGTTGTTCGATCCAGGTCATGGGCAGCGCCAGCGACGGGCTTCGCCCCTGGAGGCGGCGGGCGAGTTCGGCGACGAAGGAGCTGACCATCGGCGGGTTGGAGCGCGCCATGTCGGCGACCGCGAGGATCAGGCTGTTGGGGTCGTTCTCGGCGATCTCGGTCATCTTGTCCGCCCAGTGGTCGGCGCGGTTGCGGTCGACCCTGTCGACGGCGATGCGGACGGCGACGCGCCGCAGGTTCTCGATGAGCGCCAGGCGCAGCATGATCGGGATGGCCCACAGCTCGCCCAGCGTCAGGACGCTGACCGACTGGTAGGAGGCGACGAAGCTGCTCAGATTCTCCGGATCGACGCGCCCGTCGCCGTGCGAGATCGTCTCGAGAGCGAGGTCGTAGACGCGTGGGAAGCCGGCGGACGAGCCGCGGTGCAGGGAGGGCAGCTCCCGGCTGTAGCCCTTCGGCAGGTGGCGCCGGGCCGTGCGGATCTGTTCCTCGATGAGGTAGAAGTTGTCGAGCAGCCACTCGCCGGCCGGCGTGATCCGGCGGTCCGTCCTGACGGCTTCCGTGATCAATTCGCGGGTTTCGATCAGGACGCGCTCGTTCTCCGCCAGCCGCGACAGGAGCCGGTCGGGGGTCCGCCGGCCGACAAGCTTATGGCTGGAGGCGAGCGACTTGCCGTGCTCTTTCATCTGATCTGCGCTGAACAGTTCCGCGCGCAGCGGCTGCTCGTCGCCGGAAAGCCGTCCCGGGAATCGCGGGGATCTCAGCGTCGATTTCATCGCACCACGATCCCGTTACGGGCCGGTGCGACGGCTCCGGGAATCGCGGGGACGGTGGCGGCGGTGTTCGCTGTGGTGGTGTACGACGTATCTAGCCGGCTTTCTTCCGGCGGCGGTTGTGTTCGATGTCGGAAAGACGCGCGGCCGAGACTTCGAGGGCGGACCCGAGGCCGCGCAGCGCAAGCCCGGCCTCCAGGCGGAGGCGGCGGATCTCACGGCCCAGATCGTTGGTCTTCATGGACAACATGTTAGCTGACATGGCTGACAGTCGCCACGCGGAAGGCGCCGACGGCGTGGACCTTGCCGCTCTGCGATCCTACCGGAACTGCTCCCGCCACGACCGCTCCAGCGCCAGCGCCAGGACCGGCGACGGGTCGCCGATGAGCGTCGACCAGCCGCTCTGATAGATCAACCCATACATCAGGCCTTGTGCCGCCGAGTAGAGCAGGACGACGTTGTTTTCGGCGCAGTCGTGGTTCTTGCAGGCACTGGCGAGGATGTACTCATCGCCGTCGACCGTCACCAGACGATTCTGGGCGCTAGGTCCATCGAGATCCGCCAACCACGAATCCCGGCCAAACGAGCCCAACGCCTTGTCGTAGGCGGCGTTGGCATTGGGATCCATGAGGATCCCGGACGCGCTGAGTTCGTGCAGCTCGTACGCCCGCGTCGACGGGATACTGTCGGCGGCGTGTTCGCAACCGGCCCGGTGAGGGCCGCCGTCTGTTGCCGGGAACGACGCGTCGGGACACTGCAAACGGGCGCTCGCGTCGGCGGCGACGAGGATCAGGACGGTCACTTGAAGGAGATGCTTGAAGGCGGTCATGGAATTCCCCCGTCGACCGGCTCGATGACCGGACCGTTCCCCGGCCGCATCACCTGCCGTCGGTGCTATCTCAGGCGACCGCCAGCCCCAGGATCCGGCTGACGTCGGTCATCAGGCCGTGCGCGGTCACTTCGGTCATCCCCCCGGCCAGGGTGGTCGAGCGCCCGCCGGATTCGGCGCACAGCATGTAGGACACCGCGAGCGCGCGGGCGCGGTTGACGGCGCGATCGTTGGCCGCGCCCGACTGCATCGCCGTGAACATGGTGCCGGTGTTCACTGCGACGGCTCCGCCCTGGATGTCCGGGACGCCGTTGCGCACGATCAGCCGGTGCAGTTGTTCGCGGGTCACGGTTGGGCCGCCCGGAACTTCGACACCGGCCGGCGACACCACGAACGTCCCGCCCGGTGAACGGATCTTGTCGACGCGACCGGCGAACCACTTGTTGACGCCCTTGCGCAGGAACCAGGCGCCGACGATCGCGACGACGAAGCGGAACAACACCAGGAAGGAAGGTGTCCCCCTGGACGTCGTGCCGATGACGAACAGGGCGAAGATCACGGCGATGATGTTCGCGGCCCCTTTGGAAGTGGGGGGCGACGCCGGGTCGACCGTGAAGCGCACGCGTCCGTTGTCGAGGGATTCCTGACGATAACTGCTGTCCATGATCCCCGCCTTTCCGTCGAGTCGCGATCCGGTCGCCTGGCAATCGCCCGTCACTCGCGGTGAGTGGCGGCCCGCGACCACGAAATCAGACTAAATCAGTCTTAATGAAGAGGCAAGGGAGGAAAATCGGCAACAAGTCATCGGTCCAACGAAGCCAAGCACATGGCACGGCATGATCGCCTGGCGGGATCAATCCGTCGGCCACGCATCGAACCACACCTCGACCCCGCCCACCACCGTCCGTCCCGCCAGCGGCAGCCCGGTCTGCGATTCCACCAGCGCATCGAACACGTTGTCGACGCGCAGGTGCAGTTCCCCGCGCGACAGCGGTCCGATCCCGCCGGCCAACACCTTCCCGACCCGCACGTTCACCGTCCCCTGCGCCGGCAACCGCCGCAACCCGTCCCCGTCGTCGTTGACGTCGGCCGACATCCGCGGCCCCAGCGCCGCACCCTCCACGGTCGTCCGCCAGCCGCCGTCGCCATGCCAGGTGAACGACAGGAACGAGATGTAGGACGGCCGATCCTCCACCGCCCCGTCGTACCGCCCGCCCGCCCGCCGCCGCGCCTCGATCACGCTGTGGTGCCCGCCGATCTCCCAGGCCGGTGCCGGCCGCCACACGGCGACCGCTTCGACGCCCAGGGTGCGCACCGCGTCGAGGTTCACGCGTTGGAAACGGTTCGAGCCGTCGTTCAGGCCCACGCGTTCGATCGCGCCGTCCAGCCAGCTCGCGAACCCGGTCACCCCGATCTCCCAGGATCCCCGCCGCGCAACGGCGCCCAGGTCCCACAGGTCCTGCACTTCGGGCGCGAGGTCGGGGTTGGGGACGAACCGCCCGAGCGCGCCGGAGTACAGCTCCCGCAGGGCCGGAAACCGGCTGCGGCGCGCGTACGAGGCGTGCAGGGTCAGCGGCTCGCCCAGCCGGCGCTCCAGCCGCGCGAACGCGGCCGCCGCTCCGGTCGCGTCGCGCGCCGGCTTGTCGCCCGACTCGGGGGTCGTGGCCAGGTCCCAACCACCGCCGGTGCGCGCGCGCCAGCCGCCGCCGAGGTCCAGGTCCGCTTCGACGGCCGCCGCGCCGATGAGCTGGGCATACGTCAGCTCCGGCCCGGCGTACTGCAGCGACTCGCGGTGATGGGTGTAGCGTGCGCTCGCCTGCACGGCCACGCTGCCGCGGTCGAGGTAGCGGGTCGCGCGGGCGCGGGCGAAGCCGGTGCGGTCGTTGTCGGTCTCGTGGTCGGCGCCGGGGGTGAGTGCGGGCGTTGCATAGGTCGCGTCGTCGTAGGAGCGGATCTCCTGGTGGAAGAGGTCGGCGGCGGCGTCCACGGCGAGTTCCCAGTCATCACTCTCGCCCAGCGGCGTGCGCAACCCGGCGCCGAGCAGGCCGCGTCGCACCGCGGGGTAGCGCCAGAAGCGCGCGTCGGCGCCCAGGTGCGTCTCGGGGGGCACGCCCTTCTCGCCGTCGGATCCGAGCCATGTGAGGTGCCAGGTCGCGCCCGAGGCGCCATGGTGCTGCAGGCGCAGCAGAAGCGAGGTCTGCTCCAGGTCGCTGTTGAGTCGCTGCCGCGACGGCCCCTGGTTCGTCGGCACCGCCAGATCGGATGGGACCACGTACCCGTCCTGCGCGCGCCACGAGCCCGCCGCGAGCACCTCCCAGGCGCCCTGCCGGCGCTGGTGCAGCAGCCGACCTTCGCGCAGGACCGACTCGCCGAACTGCATGCCCAGCCGGGTGCGCGCGCCGTCCGACGGCATCGTCTGCAAGCGCAACTCGATGGTGCCGGCCAGGGCGTTGGGTCCCTCCAACACGCTGCCGACGCCGCGCACGCCGCGCACCGATCCGATCGCGTCCACCGGCACCAGGCCGGCGTCCACGCGCTCGTCCCAGGGCACGTTCAGCGGGATGCCGTCCAACCACAGGCGGACGTGACGCTCCGACGCGCCTCGCACCATGAACACGCTTTCGCCGCGGGAGTTGACCACGGTCCGGGTCGCCGGGAGCACCGGTGACAGGTCGGCGGCCGATTGCAGGTCCTGCGCGCCCAGGACGATGGCGTCGACGGACGAGGCCGCAGAGTCGATCGTGCCGGAGGTCGTGGAGCCGTAGACGACGACCGGTTCGGTGATGACCCAGATGGTGTCGGCGCCGGTGATCTGCAGTTCGGCGGGGAAGGCGTCGGGCACCTCGTCGGCGGCCGGGACGGCCGCGGCGCCAAGCAGGACGGCGAGCACGATGGGGATCGGGAGTCGCATGGGGGTCCTTCGCGGCTGCGAGCCGGAGACGGGGCGACAGGCGTCCACCCGTCGGCAGCCGATCGCCTGATCGCTTCTAACATCGCCCGCCAGCCGACGTCAAGCCACCGGATTCGGGTTCCGGGCGGGATTGCGCTGGTGCCCGTAGCGCCGGGGCATGGTAGATTGGGTCCCGGGAGGGATGCATGACGCGACGAGATGTGACGACCCGGATCATCCGCGCCGGCGAGCCGATGCCGCCGGACATCGACTGGCTGTCCCGCACCGCCGAGGAACGGGTCGCCGCCGTGTGGGAGCTGACGCTGCTGTGCCAGGCATGGAGACAGGAAGGTCCCGGTGAACCGCGACTTGATCGATCTGTTGGCCGCGTTCAACGCGCAGGGTGTTGAATATCTCGTCGTCGGCGCCCATGCGCTGGCCGTGCACGGCCACGTGCGCGCCACGAAGGACCTCGATGTCTGGGTTCGGGCGGATGTCGAGCGGCTCGAAGCGGGCGACGTCTAGGTCAAGTGCCGGTTCCCCGGCCGGGAGGTCACGATCGTGAAGAATGCCCTGATCACCCTGTGCCTGCTGGGTCTCGTCGCCGCCGGCGCCGCCCGCGGCCAGGACGGGCTCGAGCTGGAGATCGGCCGCGTCACCACCGGGTACAACGACGTGGCCATCCCTGGCGACTCCGGTACCCGTCTGTCGCTGTCCGACGACCTGGAAGCCGGATCGGCGACGGCGTTCCGACTCCGTTATAGCCACCTGCACGCCGGTCGGCACTGGCTGGCCGCGCTCGCGGCGCCGCTGACGGTGAAATCCCGCGGCGCTCTGGAAGGGGCGGTCGACTTCGCCGGCACGACTTTCCCGGGCGGTACGCCCGTCGACGCCACATTCCGTTTCGATTCCTACCGGCTGGTCTACCGCTACCGTTTCGCGGATTCTGGCCGATGGCGGTTCGGACTCGGCGGCGCCCTGAAGGTCCGCGACGCGGCGATCAAGCTGGAAGGGGGGGAGCTGAGCGCGGAGAAGACCAACACGGGATTCGTCCCGCTGCTGAGCTTCGATGTCGTCTGGGCGCCGGCGCAGGATTGGCGGCTGCTGGTGGACGGAGAGGCGTTGGCCGCCCCGCAGGGGAGGGCCGAAGATGTCCTGTTCGCGGTCCAGTACGACCTGCCGCACCGCCTGAGCCTCACCGCCGGCTATCGGATCCTCGAGGGCGGCGCGGAGAACGATGAGGTCTACACCTTCTCCCTCTTCCACTACCTGGTCGCCGGGGCGGCCGTCCGCTTCTGACGGGCCCGGATCCTGATCAATCGTAGGTGCAATTTGTACTCGCCCGAATCCCTGCTCGACCTGCACAAACGCACCCACCGCGGGTTGGCGTCGCTGCTCAGCTACTGTCGCTGCCTCTCCGATGAGGAACTGCACCGCGAGCTGTCGGGATTCGGGTACCCGACCGTCCACCAGCAGCTGCACCACGTCATCGGCGCCCAGCGCTACTGGATCGGCGTGCTGCAGGGCCGGATCGACGCCGACGAGGACGCGCCCGACTTCCCGACGATCGAAGCGCTCGAGCGCTTCCGCGAGCAGGTCTTCGCCGCAACCGAGGCGTACCTGCGCGGCGTGTCCGCGGCGGAACTGGCCACGGCCCGGCCGATGACGACCTGGGGGAACCGGGAGAAGACGCTCGCGCCGCAGCACGTGGTGCTGCGCGTGCTGACACACGTCTATCACCACCAGGGTCAGCTCGCCGCGATGTGCCGCCTGCTGGGCCGGCCCTGCGAGGGATTGGACTATCCGCTGGACTGACCGGCGGAACCATCGCTGCGAATCGAGTGTAGGAAACAGATTGGTGCTATGGTGCCCGCCTATCAGGGAGCTTCCATCCTGACGATCCTACGGCGAAATTCCTTCCGGACCTGGCTGTTGCTGCCGCTGCTCGCCGGTTGCGCGGGCGACGACGCCCGCTCCGTCGTCCGCGCCGAGCGCGGCACGCTCCCCTTGGTCATGGTCGAGACCGGCGAGATCGCCGCCGTCCGCGCCCAGGACCTGCGGCCGCCGCAGGACTGGGAGGCATCGCTGGTCATCGTCGAGTTGGCGCCCGAGGGCGCCATCGTCGCCATGGGCGACACCGTCGCGCGCTTCGACGACAGCGCCGTGGCGCGCCCCCTGGCCGACGTCGAGGATCGACTGCGCAACCTCGTCGCCCGGCGCGAGGGGACGGTCGCCAACCTGTCCAGTCAGCGCCAGGCGCTGGCCGACGCGGTGGCCATGTCCGAATTGAACCGCGAGCAGGCGCAGCTGCAGCTCACCAAGCTGCAGTTCGAGTCGCAGGTCCGCCGGCAGGAGTCGCAGCTTACGGCCGAGCGCGCCCGGATCGCGCTGGACGAGGCCCGCGCGAAACTCGTCGCGCAGGTGGTGCTCGACAGCCTGGCCCTGGCCAAGGAAGACCTCGAACTGGCCGGCGCCCGCACCGAGCGGGCGTCGCTGCTGGCGCGCCGGCGGGCCATGTCGCTGCTGGCGCCGTTGCCGGGCATGGTGGTCCACCTCGAGCAGGAAGACCGCCAGGGCAAGCGCACCAAGCCGCGCGTCGGCGACGCGATCGATCCCTGGCGGCCCATCATCCAGATCCCGGACCTGTCGGACATGCAGGTGACCATGATGATCCACGAAGTGGACCGTCACCGCGTGGCGGTGGGCCTGCCGGTGCGGCTGCGCCTGGAGGCCTATCCCGAGGTCGGATTCACCGGTCGTCTCGAGAGCATCGCACGCCTGGCCGCGGAGGTCGAGTCCGGCACCGGCGTGCGCGGGTTCGCCGCCGTGGCCCGCATCGACGGGGCCGACCCGCGCCTGCGGCCGGGGATGACGGCCATCGTGGAGATCGGACTCGGCGAGGTCGCCGACGCCGTGCTGATCCCGCGCTCGGCGGCGATCGAGCGCGACGGCGAGTGGCTGGTCTACCCGCGAGCGACCTGGCCGCGGCCGCTGCCGGTGAGGCCCGTCGCCGTGACGCCGATGACCGTGGCGGTGGCCGAGGGCCTGGCTGCCGGCACCGAACTGGTCGCCGAACCGCCAAAAGAGGACCCATGAACCCGCAAGCACGTCGCCGCATCCTGAACATCTCCGTCGCAGCGGCGGCGGTCCTGGCGGCGATCCTCGTCTGGAGCGCGCGCCGGGAGCCGGACGCGTTGGTGACCACCGTCGCCGTGCGCGGCGAACTGGTGATCGACGTGGCCACCGTCGGCCAGGTGGAAGCGGTCCGCAGCCGCAGCATCTCCCGCCTGCGCACGGGCTTCTCGTGGGACGCGGTGCAGATCGCCCAACTCGCACCCGAGGGCAGTGTCGTCAAACAAGGCGATTTCCTGGTCCAGCTCGACATGACGACGGCCAAACAGCAGCTCGAACAGGTCGAGAACGCGCTGCTCAACGCGCAGGCCGAACTGGCGCGCCGGCGGGCCGAGAGCGACCAGCGTCTGGCCGAGCTGGAAAGCGCGCGTTTGAATCAGGAGTACAGCCACGAGCAGACCAAGCTGCGTTACGAGCTGATGGCCTTCGAGGCCGAGGTGCGTCGCCGCGAGCAGGAGTTGGAGCTGAAGAAGTCCGAGCTGTCGCTGCGCGAGGCCGGCGACCGGCTGGCCGTCCAGCGGATCATCGCCGAGGCCGAGCTGGCCAAGGCCCAGTACGACGTGCGCAACGCCGAGATGCAGGCGACGCAGGCGCGCGAAGCGCTCGCCTCGTTGACCATCACGGCGCCGGAGCCGGGCCTGGTCGTCTACAAGAGCTTCCGCGCCGGCAAGATCAAGGTGGGCGATCAGGCCTGGCCCGGCATGGAGCTGATCGATCTGCCCGATCTCACGCAGATGCAGGTGCGGACGCGGGTCAACGAGATCGACGTGCGGCAGGTCGCCGTGGACCAGGAGGTGATCGTCACGGTCGACGCCCTGGCCGGCCTGGAGTTCCGCGGCAAGGTCACGCGCATTGCCGCGCTCGCGCGGGCCGAGGGCGAGGCCAAGGTCAAGGTCTTCGACATCGACGTCCTGATCGAGGGCGCGGCCGGCGACCTGCGCCCGGGCATGACCGCCCAGTGCCGCATCATCGTCTCGCGGCTGGCCGACGTGGTGACCGTGCCGCTCGAGGCGGTCTTCGAGCGCGACGGCAAGAGCGTGGTCTACGTGGTCGGCGGGCGCGTGGAGGCGCGTTCGGTGACGCTCGGAGAGCGCAGCGACGACTTCGCGGTGGTCGAGTCCGGCCTCGCCGGGGGCGAGACGATCTCGTTGCGGGATCCGCAGCAACCGCTGCCCGCCGCTCCCGGCAAGGACGCAACGCGGGAGGCGGCGCCCTGAGCATGCCCCTGCTGCAGACGGCGCGCGTCGGCGTGGCGGGCCTCGCGGCCCACCGCCTGCGCTCGCTGCTGACCACCCTGGGCATCGTCTTCGGCGTGGCGGCGGTCATCGCCATGCTCTCGATCGGCGAGGGTGCGCGCCGGCAGGTGATGGCGCAGTTCGCTCTGCTGGGCATCGACAACCTGCTGGTCATCGACAAGCCGCCGCCGGAGCCCGCCGGCGAGCAGGAGAGCCGGCCCTTCAGCCCCGGGCTCACGCTGGCCGACGCCGCCGCCGTCCGGGAGGTGCTGCCGGGCGTGCGGCGCGTGGTGCCGCTGCGCATCGTCGAGCTGGACGTGCAGGCGGGACGCAAGCGCGTGTCGGCCAGCGCCGTCGGCACGACGCCGGACTACGTCGGCGTCATGCGCAGCCGACCGGCCTCGGGGCGCTTCTTCACGTCCGGCGAGGTGGACTCGGTGGCGCGGGTGTGCGTGCTCGGGCCGGGCCTGGCCCGCGAACTGTTCCTGCTGGCCGACCCGCTCGGGGAGCGGGTCAAGATCGGCCGCGATTGGTACGACGTGATCGGGGTCATGGCCGGGCCGCCCGCCGGGGCCGGCGACCGGCTCGAGGATGTGCGCGACACCGATCGCGACGCCTTGGTCCCGGTATCCTGCGCCCTGCAGCGGATGCCGCGCAAGACCGGCGAAAGCGAGCTACACCGGCTCGTGGCTCAGGTGAGCGACACCGACCGCATCCTCGAAACGGCGGCCGTGCTCGGCGCGCTCGTGGCGCGCCGCCACCGCGGTGTCGACGACCACCGCCTGGTGATCCCCCAGCAGCTCATCCGGCAGCAGCAGTCCACGCAGCGCATCTTCAGCATCGTCATGGGGGCGATCGCCGGCATCTCGCTGCTGGTCGGGGGCATCGGCATCATGAACATCATGCTGGCCAGCGTCCTGGAACGCACCCGTGAGATCGGCGTGCGCCGCGCCGTGGGCGCCACCCAGCGCGACGTGCTGCTGCAGTTCCTGCTGGAAGCCGTCGGCGTCAGCTTCCTGGGCGGCCTGATCGGCGTGGCCGTCGGCATCGGGCTGGCGCAGGCCGTCGCCCGCTACGCGGGCTGGCCCGTGGCCATCGCGCCGTGGTCGGTGCTGCTGGCGTTCGGGGTTTCGGCCGCCGTGGGCGTCGTCTTCGGCTACTATCCCGCGCGCCGGGCGGCGCGCATGAACCCCATCGACTCCATCAGGTACGAATGATGAAAACACTGCTGATCGTCTGCCTCCTCGCGCTCGCCGCGCCTTGCGCCGCCGCCGCGGCCGACGCCCCGGCGGACGCTCCGGCCGATACCGTCGCGCTCACCCTGCCGGAGGCGCTCGATCTGGCGCTCGCCGGCAGCTACGACGCGCGCGTCGTGCGCCTCTCGCTGCTGGAGGCCGAGCAGGACGTCGCCGCGGCGCGCGGCCGCTTCAAGACCCAGGTGGGCCTGGCCTTCGCCGCTCCCGAATACGACGAGTCGGTGCAGGGGATCAGCGAGCCGGGGCAGCTGCCCCAGTACACCGCCTACGGCAGCCGCGAGTGGCGCGCCGGGCTCACGCTCACCCAGCCGTTGCCGACCAACGGCCGCATCGGTCTCTCGGGGGACGTCTACCACCGCACCGACACCGTCTACGACGACCTGACCGGCGCCAATCTCGAGAGCCGGACCTTTTTCAACAGCTACCGGATCGACTTTTCCCAGCCGCTGCTGACGCCCAACACCCTGAAGCTCTCGCTCGAGCGCGCCCGGCTGAACCTCGACGAGTCGCGCCGCAACTTCACCGCCGCCCAGCTCAGCCTCGTCTACGACGTGACCGCCCAGTTCTACGACTACCTGCGCGCCCAGCGTCGCCTGGAGATCGCCCGCCACGACCTCGCCCGGCAGCAGGACGCCTACCAGCTCGCCAGCCGCAAGTTCACCGCCGGCCTGATCCCCGAGGTGGAGGCCCTGCAGATGGAAGTGGACCTCGCCCAGAGCCGCAACGACCTGCTCGGGGCCGAGGGCGGCGTCGCGCGCGCCGCCGACCGCTTCAAGCTGAACGTGGGGCTGCCCATGGACGCCCGCATCCGCGTCGCGGCCGCGACCGTGCCCCGCTTCTACGAGGTCGACCCCGAACTCGCGCTGCGGCATGCCCTGGAACACCGCGCCGAGATCCGCAACACCGAAGCCGGCCTGCGCCGCGCCGAGATCACCGTCGCCGAAACCGACGCGCGCTCGGCCGTCAAGGGCGAGCTGCGCGCCTACTACGACCTCACCGGCATCGGCAGCAGCGACGACCTGCCCCTGCGCGACATGTGGGACCTGAGCTGGGACGACCTGCGGCACCGCCCCGGCAACAAGGGCGTGGCCTTCACCCTCTCAGTGCCGATCTGGGACAGCGGCGTCAACGGCGCCGAGGTGGCGGCGGCCCGCGCCGCGCTGGAGCGCAGCGGGCTCGACATCGACCAGCGGCGGCGGTCGGTGGTCCTGCAGGTCAACGCGGCGCTGAGCAACCTGGCCGAGAGCCGCGCCCGCCTCGACGTCCTGGCGCGCAGCGTCGAGGTGGCCACCCGCGGCCTGGACATCAGCCGGCAGCGCTTCGACAACGGGGACATCACGAGCCAGGAACTCGCGCTCGACCGCAGCCGGCTCACCCAGGCGAGCCTGGCCTACCTGGACGCCTTCATCCAGTACCAGCTGGCCGGCGCGGATCTGCGGCGGCAGACGCTGTGGGACTTCGAGGGGGGGCGGTCGTTGGTGGCGGAGGCGGAGGAGTGAACGGCGACCGCGGTGAAAGTAACATCCGGCGTCGGCAGCGTGTCCTGCGCGACGACGTCGCCATCGTCCCCTACGACCCCGCCTGGCCCGACGCCTTCCGACGCGAGTGCGACCACCTGCTCGCCTGCCTCCCGCGCGAACTGATCCGCCGCATCGAACATTTCGGCAGCACGGCCGTGCCGGGTCTCGCGGCCAAGCCCGTCGTGGACCTGCTGATCGAGGTGACCGACCTCGCGGCGACCAGGGAGCGGATCGCCCCGCGCCTGGAAGCCCAGGGTTACGATTACTTCTGGCGTCCGACGCACGGGGACGACGGGCCGCCGTTCTACGCCTGGTTCATCAAGCGCGACCCTGCGACCGGCGCGCGCACGCACCACCTCCACATGGTGGAGGCGGGTTTCACCGGACACTGGGACCGGCTGCTGTTCCGGGACTACCTGATCGCCCACCCGGCGACGGCGCGGGAGTACGAGGCGCTGAAGCTGCGGCTGGCCGCCGCGTCGCCGGGCGATCGGGTGGCCTACACGCGGGGCAAGTCGGAGTTCATCGAGCGCGTGACCGCATCGGCGCGGAGGGACGCCGCCGGACGGTGACTCGTGTCAATACAGGATGATATTTCCGGGTAGATCGTGCTAGCATCCGGTCGTGCGGGTCTGGTTCACCGGCCGTTCGGCCGCCCTCGTTCCCGCCCAGCGAAAGGATTGCCATGAGGCGAATATATGGAATGATCGTCGTCCTCTGCGTCTGTGCGTTCGCCGCGACGGCCGGCGCCGCCACCCTGCTGTCCGCCGACTTCGCGGGCCTGACTCCGGGGCAGCCCGTCGGCCTCGGCGGGCCGACCGTCGGCGAGCCCGTCTCCGTCAGCAACTGCCTCGCGACGATCCGCAGCGCGCCCTTCCCGTCGAATTGCCTGGAGTTCGACGACGAGGCCGACTTCGGCACCGGCGGTGCGGTCTTCGAATTCCTGGAAGACGCCGAGGTGACCACCGGGACGGTGACGGTCTCCGCCAAGCTCTGGTTCGCCGAGTTCGACGGCTACTATTTCCACCTGCGCGAGCACGGCGGCGCCGCGAAATCCTTCAACACCATCTACCTGCAGGAGAGCGGCGCCGTGCTGGCCACCGACGCGGCCGGTTCCGCCGGTGTCGTCGGCCATTACGAGATCGGCCGCGTCATCGAGCTGCACATCGTCCACGATCTGGACGCCCGCACGTACGACCTCTGGTGGGACGGCGTGCTGGTCGTGAACGACCGCGCCCACGGCGTCGTCGACCGGGGCATCGGCGGCGTCTACACGGGCATCGACCACGATGCCGACCTCGACGGGATCTTCTCGTTGGACGACCTGTTGGTCACGACGGGGCCGATCACCGCGAACGAGGCCGGGTCCTGGGGCGGCGTCAAGGCCGCCTGGCGCTGACCTCGCGTCGGATCGGACAGCACGAGGAAGGCCCCCGCGCACCGGACGCGGGGGCCTTCGCTGTTCCTGCCGGCCGCCTCGGCGCCGCAGGCGCCGCGGCGAGCCGGATCACGGGGTCTCAGCGCACGAGCACCATCTTTCGGCTAGCGCCCAGTTGCCTGCCGTCCTGGTACAGGCGGTACAGGTAGACGCCGCTGGCGACCTGGCGGCCGCGCTGGTCGGTCCCGTTCCAGTCCAGGGTCGCCGGACCCGCCGGCAGA
The DNA here is from genome assembly GCA_031441465.1 of bacterium. GTDB lineage: Bacteria > Krumholzibacteriota > Krumholzibacteriia > LZORAL124-64-63 > LZORAL124-64-63 > PNOJ01. The sequence continues at coordinate 32,608 of JANOEP010000039.1, forward strand.
CGGCCGGCGCGGATCCGCAGCACGAGGATGCCGCGCGAGTCGTAGATCGCGACTTCGGTGTCGCCGTCGTGCTGCAGGTTGAACTGGAGCCGGGTGCTCGGGTTGAAGGGATTGGGCTGGTTGCTCAGCTGCAGTCCTTCGGCCGGCCGCGCGGGCCGGGTCGGGTCCGCGGTGGCGAATTCCAATGCCGGCGGCGAGTTGCCCACGGTCAGGGACGCCGGCACCAGAACCAGCGGCGCGGTCGGGTCGTCGCTCCGGAAGATGATCGTGGCGCGGTGCTCGCCGGCGTCGACGCCCGTCGCGTCGAAGGTCGCCGTCACGTCCTGCGTCCCGCCGGACGGTACCGTGCCCGTCTGGGGCGCGACCGTCAGCCAGGTCGCGCGCAGGCCGATCAGGGCGATCTCGTTCTCCGCCAATTCGATCGCGTCCCTCAGGCCGTCGCCGTCGTCGTCGGCCGTGTAGTTCGCCATCTGGAAGGCGTTGAAGATCGCGCGGCCGGTCGCGTCGGCGACGATCGCGCCGGAGTTCGGGAAGCCCTGGAACGCGGCCAGCTGCCGGGCGCCGGGCAGCGTCGCGACGAGCTGGCCGTCGCGCGTCAACGGGTTCGCGTTCCAGTGGAGGTTCCGGATCGCGTTGGGCCACAGGAAGCAGGCGTGATCCTCCTGCACGGCCGCGACGTCCAGCGGGGTGGTGATGGTGGACTGGTAGGACACGCCTAGGCGCCCCATCAGGCTGTGGTTGGAGACGAGGTACACCGACCAGTCGGCGTAGATCAGGGAGCCGCCGGCGTCGAGGTGCGACGTCAGGGCGTTGAGGGCCGTGAACGACGTCACTTGCGAGTAGTTGCTCACGATCATCAGGTCCCAGGGGCCGTCGTTCGCGGCGGCGCCGAGGAATTCCGGCCAGGTGGTCGCCAGGGTGTGCCCGAGGCCCAGGCGCTGCAGCGCCAGGCTGAAGGCGTCGTTCACCGGCTCGTAGGGGGCCAGCAGCAGCGTGCGGGGGGCGTCGCGAGTCGCGCTCTCGCGGCTGTAGATGCGTCGACCGAAGGGAGCGGGCGACTTCGCCCCGCCGTTGTCGACGGCGTCGGCGGGAGCGGAGGGGCCCACCGGCAGGTCGCGGAACGTGAAGGCGGAGTCCTCCGGTTTCTCCCCGGACGAGGCCGTCAGGTGGGTGGACGCCGACCAGATCAGCTGGCCCGGGCCCAGGTTGCCGATCGTCAACTGGAACGCGGCGGTGCCGCCGGGCGACAGCGTCGCCGACAGCGAATCCGGAGCGACCACGATCGCCGGCGGGGCCAGTCCGGTACCGGACAGCGGCAGCGTGATCACCGGTTCGTCCCTGTCGCCGCTGATGATCGTCAGCGTGCCGGTGACCGGGCCGAGCGTCGCCGGGGCGTAGGTCAGGGTCACGTATTGCCGGTCGCCGGGCGCCAGCGTGATCGGCCCGACGGGTGCGACCGTGAAGTCGGCGTGGCTCGATGACAGGGTTCCGATCGTCAACGGCTCGCAGCCGTCGTTGGCGACGGGGATCGACCTCGCGGCCGGGTTCCCGACGTGCTGCGCCCCGAAGGCGAGGTCCGTGGGCGTCACCGCGATGTCCGGCTCGCCGATCAGCGCGAGCGTGACGCCCACCGGGACGACGGGCGTGTGCGGGTCGTCGCTGGCCACGTCGATCCGGGCGCCGAATATGGCGTTGCAGAGGTCCGTCGTGCTGTGCGTCACCGTCGCGTCGATCGACACCGCCACGTCCTGCGAGAGTCCCGGCGGGACGGTGCCCGAGGTCGGCTGCACCGTCAGCCAGGGCGCCACGCCGGCGACCAGCACGATCTCGTTCTCCGCGAGTTCGACGATGTCGCGCCGGCCGTCGCCGTCGTCGTCGCCGGTGTAGAGGTTGGTCAAGAACGCGTTGAAGATGGCGCGGCCGGTCCCGTTCAGGACGATCGCGGCGGAAGTCGCGAGGCCCTGGAACGACGCCAGCGTGCGCGCACCCTCGTGGACGGTGATGATCTGGGCCTTGATGCCGGCCGGATTCAGGTCCCAGCGGAGCTGGTGCACGGCGTTGGGCATCCGGAAGCAACGGTGGTCCGGGTCGGTCGCCGCGAAATCCAGCGGCGTGTAGGTGAACTCCCGGTAGGTGAAGCCCAGGCGGTCCAGGAGTTCGTGATCGCGGTCGTAGTGGATCGTGTGGTCGGCGAAGATCAGGGCGCCGCCCGCGTCGAGATGGTCCACGAGGTCGTCGAACGCGTACTCGTCGGAGGATTCCTGGTTGTTGTTGACGATCACGAGATCCCAGGGTCCGCCGGCGGCAAGGAGAGCCCGAAGGTCGGCATAGTCCGACGCCGCGGTGTAGCTCCAGCCCAGACGCTGCAGCGCCAAGAGGTAGACGTCGGTCGCGATGTCGTCGGAGGGCAGCAGCAGGACGCTCGGCGTGCCGCGCTCCGCGGCGGCGGAAACGTCCAGGGGGGTCACCGACAACGACCAGTGCAGGTCGATCTGCCCCGGGTTGGCGATCTTCAGGTAGCGCAGGTCGACGCCGTCGGTGAAAAGCGCCGAAGCCAGAGTGTCCGGCGTCACGGTGATCAGGGCCGACGGCAGGCCGGTCCCGGAGAGCGGGACCGTGATCGTCGGCTCGTCCAGGTCGTCGCTCGCGATCGTCAAGGCGCCCGCGACCGGGCCCTCGGTGACCGGAGCGTAGGTGACCAGCACGATCCGCGTCGAGTCCGGCGCCACGGTGAACGGGCCGGTCGGCGAGACGGAGAATTCGGCGTGGTTCGAGGTCACGGCCGACACCGACAGCAGATCGCAGCCGGTGTTGGCGACGGTCAGCGTCGCGACCGCCCGGCCGCCGAGGTACTGCTGCCCGAAGGCGACGACCGCCGGCGCGGCCGAGATGTCCGGCTCGCCGTGGATGTCGAGCGCCACCGGCAGGACGGCCACGGGCGTGACCGGGTCGTTGCTCGCCACGCAGATGCGCGTCGCGAAGGAGCCGCCGCAGATGCCCGCCGCGCTGAACCAGACCTTCGCCTCCTGCTTCTCTCCGGCCGGAATCACGCCCGCCTCGGGGTCGATCTGCACCCAGCCCGCGCCGGCCAGCCAATCGAACGCCTGGTTGCCGAAGAGGCGGTTGTCGTCGGCGTTCAGGCCGTACACGCTGAACATCTCGTCGCTCAGCGCGATGACGCGGCCGCCGCCCACTTGGCTCCACGCGCCCGTCATGACGCCAGAAGCGTCCCGGACCAGGATCCGGGCCGGCATGGCGACCCTCGACAGACGGGCGCCCGGGCTGTCCAGGAAGAGGCCGTCGACGCCGGCCGTGGTCGCGTGTTCGGTGATCCGGATCGTCGTCCCGCTGTGGGCGTCCGTGCTGGAGTAGGTGATGCCGGCGCCCGCGGCGGACAGGATCGCGTTGAAGGAGGATGCGGACGCGTTGTAGTCGCCTTCCAGGAGCATGCCGCCGCCTTCGTTCACCCAGGCCGCCAGCGCCGACCTCTCCGCAGTCGTGAAGGACCAACTGCAGTTGATGGACCAGAAGATGTCGTAGCCGGACAGGAGGTCCGGGGTGATCGCGGCCGAGTTGTACGAAATCTCCGCACCGCGCAGCTCGAGGTCGCCGACCATGCCGGTCCAGTTCGAGGAGGTGGCCTGTCCGTGGCGCCGGTCCCACATGATGCGCACGCCGGTCAGGTCGCGCAGGTCGGCCGTCAGTTCTCCGTCGGACGTCGCTGCCGGCGTCGCCTGCACCGGCATCGCGTCGGCTGCTGGCGCCAGGTGCGGCAGGGTGTACCGGCGTCGGGCGGCGATCTCTTCGACCGTGGCCGACCAGACCAGGTCGCTCCGTCCGGAGTTCTTGATCGTCAGGGGTCGCGCAGTTTCGTCTTCGTAGGGCTCGAGGACGACCGACATCGAGGCAGGTGACAGCGCGATCACCGGCGGCGCCACGCAGGCGCCCGTCAACGCCACGGCGACCGCGGGTTCGTCCGGGTCGTCGCTGACGATCGTCAGCGTGGCGGCGTGCGTGCCGACGGCGGCCGGCGCGTAGCCGACCGTCACGGCCAGCGCGCCGCGCGGCGCCAGGGTGGCCGGCCCGGCGGGGGCGACCGTGAACGCGCTGTCGTCGGACGTCAAACTGGAGATCGTCAGGGGGGCGCAGCCGTCGTTGACCAGGGTCAGCGTGTCGGCGACCACGGCGCCGGGGTAGAGGGTCGCGAAGGCCAGGGCCGCCGACGTGACGGTGAGGTTCGCTTCGCCGAGCAGTGCGAGGGAGACCGGCACCGCGATCTCGGGCGTCAGGGGATCGTTGCTCGCCACGGTGATGCGCGCCGTCAGCGTCGTGCCGCAGCGGCCGGTCGCGTCGAACGCCACCGCGAGGTCCTGCGCGCTTCCGGGCGGGATCACGCCCGAGAGCGGTGCGATCCGCAGCCAGTTATCCGTCGCCAGCCAGTCGAACACCTGGTTGCCGAACCGGCGGTTGTCGTCGACGTCGAGGTCCGTGTCGCGGAAGAGTTCTTCGCTCAGGGCGATCACGCGGCCCTTGCCCACCTCGCTCCAGGCGCCCACGATGTGGCCGGTCGCATCCCGGAACAGGACCCGCGCCGGGTAGACGACCGTCGCCAGCGTGGCGTTCGGCTGGTCGAGACGGAGGCGCGAAACGCCCGCCGTGGTCTCGTGCGGCGCGATGTCCGTCGTCGTCCCGGCCTGCGCGTTGTCGGTGGAGTAGCCGATGCCGGCCCCCGCCGCGGTCAGGATCGCGTCGAACGCGGCTTGGAACGTGTCGTTGTCGCCTTCCAGGAGCATCCCGCCGCCGTCCCGCAGCCAGGAGCCCAGCAGGTGCGTCTCCGCCGCCGACCAGCCCGTCGCGCAGTTGACGGTCCACACGAGGTCGAATCCGTCCAGGAGGTCCGAGGTGACCGGCATGGTGTTGACGACGACCTCGGCGCCGCGCTGCGCGAGGTCGTCGATCATCTGCGACCAGGCGGCCGGTTGGACCTGCCCGTGGTGCGCGGCCCACATGATGCGCAGGCCGGTCAGGTCGCGCAGGTCGGCCGTCGGCTCCCCGCCTCGCGCCGGCGAGACTCCCGCGTCCGGGGCGTCGTACCCGATCCGCGCGCTCCAGATGAGGTCGCTCAGGCCGGTGTTCTCGATGCTCAGGGACTGCACCGATTCGCCGCCGGAAATGAGTCCGACCGCCAGCGAGTCGGGATACACGGAGACCACGGGTGCCGGCACTCCCGTGCCGGACATCGGCAGCGAGATCGTCGGTTCGTCGGGGTCGTCGCTCGTGATCGTCAGCATGGCGGTGACCCGGCCGACGGTGGTCGGGCGGTAGGTCGCTTCCACGGTGTGCGGCTGGTCCGGGGCGACCGTGGCCGGGAACGGCGTGGGTGACGTGAACTGGTCGCTGTCCGAGGACGTGGCGACGAGCGTCAGATTTCCGCAGCCGTCGTTGAAGAGGCTCAGCGACCTGGTCGCCGCGGCGCCGATGAGGACGGGTCCGAAGTTCAGATCGGCCGACGTGACGGTGACGTCCGGCCCCTCGCTCACGCGCAGCGACACCGGCGTGGCGATCGCGGGCGCGAGAGGGTCGTTGCTCGTGAGATTGATGTGCGCCGCGTGGTCGTTGCCGCACATGTTCGTGGCGTCGAAGGTCACCGTCAGGTCCACGGACTCGCCCTCGCGCACGACGCCCGTGTCCGGCGCAACCGACAGCCAGGTCGGGCCGAAGCCGACGAGCATGATCTCGTTCTCCGCCAGTTCGACGGCGTCCTGCACGCCGTCGCCGTCGTCGTCGGCCGTGAAGTTCGCCCACTGGAATCCGTTGAAGACGGTGCGGCCCGACGCGGCGAGGACGACCGCGCCGGAGCCGGGGTAGCCGTCGAACGCCGCCAGCTGCACGGCGTCGGGTCGCACCGCGACGATCTGGCCGTCGCGCGTGGATTGGTTCAGATTCCAGCGCAGGGCGCTGATCTGGTTGGGATGGCGGAAACAGAGGTGGTCGGGGTCGACCGCCGCGACGTCCAGGGGCGTCGTGAACGACGACTGGTAGTCGACGCCGAGGCGTGCCAGCAATTCGTGCTCGTTGTAGCTGTAGACCGCCCAGTCGGCGAAGATCAGGGAGCCGCCCCGGTCGAGGTGGTCGACGAGCGCGCCGAGACCGGTCGCCGTCGTGGGGGCGTAGTAGTTGTTCACGATCACCAGATCCCAGGGTCCGTCGGCGGTGAGCGCCGCTTCCAGTTCCCCCCAGTCCGGCACCATGGTGAATCCGAAGCCCAGCCGCTGCAGCGCCAGGTTGAAGGTGTTGGTCGACCCGCCGATGGAGCTGAGCAGCAGGATGTGCGGTTCGTAGTCGGCCCGGCGGTCGCCGGTGTAGACGCGCCGCCCGGACCAGGGTTCATCCGGCGGCAGGCCGTTGGTCTCGCCGGACTGCGGCGCGGTCGAGCGCGGCGGCAGATCGCTGACCGCGAAGGCGGCGCCGCGCGTCTGTGCGGCGAGGGCGGCAGCGGCGCTCACGTGCGCCGACCAGACCAGGTCGATCTCCCCGGAGTTGCTGATCGTCAGCCGCGCGGTTCCGATCTGGCCGGGATGGAACGACATCGCGAGCGAATCGGGCGCGACGCCGATCACCGGCGCCGTCGCGGCCGTTCCCGACAGGGGCACCGCGAGCGACGGCAGGTGCGGGTCGTCGCTCAGGATCGTCAAGACGCCGAGGTCGGTGCCGGATCCCGTCGGCGTGTAGGCCGCCAGGACGGTCTGCGTCGTTCCGGGCGCCAGCGTGAACGGGCCGGCCGGAGAGACCGTGAACACGGTCTGATCAGTCGTCAGGGAGGCGATCGTCAGCGGCGCGCACCCGTCGTTGGACAGGTCCAGCGACGCGAACGCGGCGTGCCCGACCGGCCGCAGGCCGAAGTCGAGGCGCTCCGGATCGATCCCGATGACCGGAACGGCCGGCACGCCGAACGACACCGGCACCTCGACCGGCGGCACGAACGGGTCGTCGCATTCCACGACGATCAGCGCCGAGCGCTCGTCGCCGCAGAGCGCGGCCGCGTCGAAGGCCACCGACACGGTCTGGGTGCCGCCGGCCGGCAACGTGCCGGTCTGCGGAGCGATCGACAGCCAGCGGGCGCCGGCGGCGACCAGGACGATCTCGTTCTCGGCCAGTTCGACCATGTCGCGCACGCCGTTGCCGTTGTCGTCGGCCCCGTAGTTCGCCACTTGGAAGGCGTTGAAGATGGCGTGCCGCGACGCGTTGATGACGATCGCACCGGAATCCGGATGGTCCGGGAACTCGGCCAACCGCAGTGCGCCGGCGAGGGCCGCGACGACCTGGCCGTCGACCGGAAGCTGATCCAGGTCCCAGTGCAGGTCGGTGACCACGTTCGGTTGCCGGAAGCAGCGGTGCCGGGGATCGAGCGCCGAGAAATCCTGCGGCTGGGTGAAGAACGACCGGTAGGAAACGCCCAGGCGCGCCAGCAGGCTGTGGTTGGCGTAGTCCGCGACCGACCAGTCGGCGTAGATCAGCCGGCCGCCGGTGTCGAGATGCCCGACCAGCGCCGCGAGGGTCGCTGCCGGCGCGGTCAGGGAGTAGTTGTTGACCACGACCAGATCCCAGGGGCCGTCGTCCGTGAGCGCCGCGGTCAGCGTCGCCCAGTCCGTCACCACGGTGTGACCCCAGCCCAGGCGCTGCAGCGCCAGCGAGTGGGCGTCGTTCACGGGGTCGAAGGTGGCGAGGAGCAGGACGCGGGGCCCGCCGCTCGGCAGGCGGTCGTTGCTGTAGATGCGCCGGCTGAACGGGGGCGGGGCCGCGTCGCCGTTGTCGGTGCGCGCGGGCAGGTCGGACCGGTCCGCCGGGTCGTCGCGGTAGGTGAGGCCGGCGCCGCGCGTCTGCGCAGGGAACGTCCCGGGCATGGAGATGTAGGCGGTCCAGGCCAGGGGGGTCTTGCCCGTGTTGCTGATCAGCAGGGAACTCGTCGTGGCGCCGTCGGGCGGGAGTTCGGCCGACAGCGAATCCGGTTCCACGACGAGGGCGGCGGCGGCTGTTTCGGGATACGACGCGGCCAGGATGAGTCCGCCCAGAGCGAGCGGGATCAGCGAGACGGCGAACGCGGACAGGGAGGTGCAACGCCAGCGGGACATGGGTGCCTCCTGCTCTGGACGGAGATCGTGCGGTCATGGATGAAAAGCTTGGAAGATGGCATGTCGTGATGATACCGCCGGGCGGGAGGCGGTGTCAAACGCCTGGGGGCGGATCGTGCCGGTTCAGCAGTCGGGGGAGCGACCGTGCGGGTCCCATCGGCGCTTCACGACCCATCGAGCACGGAGTCACTCCTGTTTCCGCGGGGTCGGACTACGGCCAAGGCACTTCCAGCTGCCAGCCCGCGAGCTTCGCCTCGAACTCCGCCCGCTCCCGGTGCCGCTTCAGCCCCTCGGATCCCGGCTCCAGCCAGCCCGCCGCACGCGCGACGGCGCAGGCCCGCGCCGCGTCCCCGCCCCCGATCGCGCCGAGGATCTCCTGCTCGATCCGCGACAGCGACGCCGCGCCGAGCCGGAAGTCCATGAACGCCTCCCAGACCAGCGGCACCCACGGCGCCACGATCCGCTCGCCGATCACCGTGGCGTACTCGCGGATCTCCTGCTGCGCGTGGGCGTCCATGCGCAGCGACAGGAAGTGCAGCAGGTTGTGCAGGTCGATCTTCCAGTAAGCCTCGGTATAGGTGCACAGGGGGAGGTCCTTGCGGGCCTGTTCGCGGGCGACGCCGCGGGCGAGCTTGTCCTCGTACACCTTGCGCGTCAGGATGTGGACTTCGTGTTCGCCGGCGGTGAACGCCGCGCCATCCGCGTCGGCGAAATAGCCCGCGCTGCCCTGCCGGTTGTCGTCCGCCTGGCGCCGCCACTTGTCCGGGTCCGTGCGCTGTGCCGAATCGGTCACGATGGAGTAGCGTGAACTCACCTCATTCACCGAGGCCGACCGGTGCCGTATCCACTGTCGCCACGCGTCCATCGGCACGCGCACGTGCAGCTTCAGCTCACACATCTCGAACGGCGTGGTGTGACGGTGGCGCAGGAGGTAGCGGATCAGGCCGCGGTCCTCGCTCACCTTCTTGGTGCCGTCCCCGTAGGACACGCGGGCCGCCTGCACGACGGCGCGGTCGTCGCCCATGTAGTCCACGACGCGCACGAAGCCGTCGTCCAGCACGGGCAGCGCCACGCCCAGGATCTCGTCCAGGGCGGGCACGACGGCTCGGGTCACGCGTTCGGACTGCGGCTGCATCGGCGTCTCCTGCGGACTAGTCGTGGAAGGTCTCCCGGGCGGTGCGTTCGATCAGCTCGTCGTCGGCGTGTTCGCCCACGGTCACCCGCAGCAGCGGGTCGCGGGACATCGCCGCGCGGATGGCGAACTCGGCGCCCGCGTTGCGCGCCCACGCGCGCCGCGCGATGCCGTTGTTGACGTCCCAGTTCAGCATCAGGTCCAGGCGGCGGTCGGCGTCGGCGGTGCCGTCGAGCACCAGGCCGAAGCCGCCGTTGATCACTTCGCCCCAGCCCACGCCGCCGCCGTTGTGCAGCGAGACCCAGGTGGCGCCGCGGCAGGCGTCGCCGGCGAAGTTCTGCACGGCCATGTCGGCGCACCACTGCGAACCGTCGCGGATGTTGGCCGTCTCGCGGTAGGGGCTGTCGGTGCCCGAGACGTCGTGGTGGTCGCGGCCGATGACCACCGGCGCCGACAGGCGGCCGTCGCGGATCGCCGCGTTGAAGGCGGCCGCGAGGCGGCGGCGACCCTGGTCGTCGCTGTAGAGGATGCGGGCCTGGCTGCCCACCACCAGGTGGTTGTCCCCGGCCTGGCGGATCCAGAGCAGGTTGTCCAGGTACTGCTGGCGCGTCTCGGGCGGGGCCGCGGCGGCCAGTTCGGCGATGACCTCGGCGGCGATCCCGTCGGTCGTGGCGAGGTCGCGCGGGTCGGCGCTGGTGCAGACCCAGCGGAAGGGCCCGAAGCCGTAGTCGAAGCACATCGGTCCCATGATGTCCTCGACGTACGACGGGTAGCGGAAGGAGCCGTCGGGCTGCACGACGTCCGCCCCGGCGCGGCTCGCCTCCAGCAGGAAGGCGTTGCCGTAGTCCCAGAACCTCATGCCGCGGTCGCTGAGCGCGTTGACCGCCGCCACGTGGCGGCGCAGCGAGGCCTGCACGGCCGCCTTGAAGGCCGGCGGGTCGTCGGCCAGCAGACGGTTCCCCGCCGCGAGCGTCATCCCGGCGGGGTAGTAGCCCCCGGCGAAGGGGAGGTGCAGGCTGGTCTGGTCGCTGCCCAGTTCCACGTCGATCCCGTCGCGCACCAGGCGCTCCCAGAGATCCACGACGTTGCCCAGGTAGGCGATCGACACGGGCTGCTTCGCGGCGCGGGCCTCCGCGAGCCGGCGCAGCACGGTGTCGAGGTCCTCGTACAGCTCGTCGACCCAGCCCTGGGCGTGGCGCTTGCGCGCCGCCTCGGGGTTGACTTCCGCCACCAGGCAGACCGCGCCGGCGATGACCGCAGCCTTGGCCTGGGCGCCGCTCATGCCGCCGAGGCCGGCCGTCACGAAGACCTTGCCGCGCAGGCCGTCCCGCCCGTCGCAGCCCAGGTACAACCGCCCGGCGTTCAGGACCGTGATCGCCGTGCCGTGCACGATGCCCTGAGGGCCGATGTACATGTAGCTGCCGGCGGTCATCTGCCCGTAGCTGGTGACGCCCAGCGCGGCCAGGCGCGCGTAGTCGTCGGGGGAGGAGTGGTTCGGGATCACCATGCCGTTGGTGACGATGACGCGCGGCGCGTCGGCGTGCGAAGGGAACAGCCCGAGCGGGTGGCCCGAGTACATGACCAGGGTCTGGTCCTCGGACATCTCGCTGAGGTACTTCATCGCGAGCAGGTACTGGGCCCAGTTCTGGAAGACGGCGCCGTTGCCGCCGTAGGTGATCAGCTCGTAGGGGTGCTGGGCGACGGCCGGGTCCAGGTTGTTCTGGATCATGTGCATGACGGCCGCGGCCTGGCGGGTCCGGGCGGGGTACTCGTCCAGGGGCCGGGCCCGCATCGCGTAGGCGGGGCGCAGGCGGTGCATGTAGATGCGGCCGAGTTCGGCCAGCTCGCGGGCGAATTCGGGGGCCAGTTCGCCGTGCCAGGCGGCGGGGACGTAGCGCAGGGCGTTGCGCAGGGCCAGGCGTTTCCCGGCGGCGTCCAGCGGCAGCGGGCGGCGCGGCGCGCGGCTGACCGCGGGATCGACCGGCGGCGGCGGCGGCGGGGCGGTTGGCAGGCCGCGGCGGATCTGGGCCTGGAAATCCGCGGGGATCGTGGTGGCCAAGGCGACTCCTGCTGGTTCGGGCCGCGGGATCCGGACCGGCGGACGATAACACACGGCTGCCCCGGAGCCAACCCGCGGCCACCCGCCCGCAGCCGTGACCGGCGGTGCTTGACCCGCGCCGTCGTCGGTGCCATCCTGCGCCGGAATCCCAACCCAACGGAGGTGGACCGTGAATGTCCTGATCCAACGGATGATCCGCGCCGCGCGGCTCGATCCGGCGCTGTACGAGGAAGTCGAGCACGACGGCGGCGCCACCATGCAGGCCTTGTTCGTGGTGCTGCTGACGAGCGTGGCCGCGGGCGTCGGCAACCTCGGTCTCGGCGGCGTGAACGGCCTGTTCAGCGGTCTGGTCTCCTCGGTCGTGGGCTGGGTGGTCTGGTCGGGCGTCGTCTACGTGCTGGGCACGCGGGTGCTGCCGGAGACGGGGACCGAGGCCAACCTCGGCCAGCTGCTGCGCACCCTGGGCTTCGCCTCCTCGCCCGGCCTGATCCGCGTGTTGGGCTCCATCCCCGTGCTGGGCTGGCTGGTCAGCCTGGTCGCCTTCTTCTGGATGCTCGCCGCCACCGTCGTCGCGGTGCGCCAGGCCCTGGACTACACGAGCACCGCCCGGGCCGTGCTGGTGTGCGTGCTGGGCTGGTTGGCGATGATCGCCGTCACGGTGGTGATCGGGATGCTGTTCGGCGGGATGCCGAACCTGTCGGGCGCCGCCAACTGAAAGGAGGGATCGCCGTGAAACGCTTACTCGTGATCTGCCTGCTGGCCGTGTGCGCGACGTCCGCCGCCGCCCAGCCGCCGGTCTACAAGGCCAAGTACAAGTTCCCGGTCCTGGACCAGATCGAGGCCCGCCGCGACTCCCTCAAGGCGCTGGTGTCCGAAGCGAAGGCCGCCGCCGACGCGCAGTACGCCGAGCAGGAGAAGGCCAAGAAGGACGCCGGGATGTCCCTGCGCCCGGACTGGACGGGCGTCGAGATTCCCGCCGGCCCCGACGCCTTCAAGATCCGCCTGGCCCACCTGCCGCCCGTGGCGCAGTTCAACACCGGCTCGTGCTGGGCCTTCTCGGCGACCTCGTTCATGGAGTCGGAAGTCATCCGGCAGACCAAGCGCAACGTGAAGCTGTCGGAGATGTGGCTGGTCTACTGGGAGTACGTGGAGAAGGTGCGCCGCTGGGTGCGCGAGTACGGCCACAGCGAGGTGCAGGAGGGTTCGCAGGGTGATGCGGTCCTCGACATCTACGCCAAGTACGGGATCGTCCCCGGGGAGATCTACACCGGGGTGCCCTTCGCCGACGGCCGCCACGACCACACCGTGCTCATGGACGAGCTGACGTCCTGGCTGAAGTGGGCCGAGGACAACGGCGTCTGGGACGAGACGCGCGTCGTGGACGGCGCCCGCGCCATCCTCGATCGCCACATGGGCCGACCGCCGGAGACCTTCTCCTGGCAGGGCCGCACGTTCAGCCCGCGCTCGTTCCTGCTGGAGGCCCTGCGGCTGGATCCCGGCGCCTACGTCACCTGCGTGTCGCGGCTGGAACAGCCGGGCGTCGCTTTCTACCAGCCCTGCCTGCTGGACGTGCGCGACAACTGGCGGCGCAAGGCCGACTACCTGAACCTGCCCCTGGACGTCTTCCGCGCCACGATCGACAAGGCGCTGCGCGCGGGCTACACCGTGGCCTTCGGCGGCGACAACTCCGAACCCGGGGTCGACGGCATGGTGAACGCGGCGATCGTCCCGCGCTGGGACATCCCCGGCGAGCTGATCGACCAGGGCAGCCGCGAATTCCGCATCGCCAACGGGCAGACCGGCGACGACCACGGCATCCACGCCGTCGGCCTGACCAGCGTGGGCGGCCGCGACTGGTACCTCGTCAAGGACAGCAACCGCAGCTCGCGCCTGGGGGTCTACCAGGGCTACTACATGTTCGACGCGGACTACGTCGCGCTGAAGATGCTGACCGTGATGGTGCACCGCGACATGCTCAAGGGCGTGGGGCCGCAGTAATCCCCGCGCGTCCGCTCCGGGGATCCGAGAAGTGAGGGGGAGCCGTCGGGCTCCCCCTCCTCGCATCGGGGCGGGCCGGGATCAGTCCAGCGGCGTCTCGACGAGCGGGGCGCCGATCCCACGCCGGGCCAGCTCCGCCAGCACACGGTCGGCGGGGATCACCAGCTCCTGGGGCTGGGCGCCGGTCGGCACCCCGCCCCGCGCCAGCAGCGCGGCGACGATCGCCGCCGGGAAGCCGGTCATCCGCATCATGGCCGTCAGGCCGGTCGCTGCGTCCTCGTGGTCGATGATCGTCATGGTGCGCCGCACGCGCCGGCCGCCGGCGACACCGTCGGCTTCCACGCGCAGCAGCACGACGTCGGGGCCGTCTTTGGGACAGGCCTGTTCGAGGCAGGTCGCCAGCACGTCGCGCGGCCGCACTTCGCCGCCGACGCCGGCCGGGCGCAGCGGCAGCGAGGAGGTCAGGCCCAGCTCGTGCAGGGGCAGGATGCGGTCGCGGTGGCCCGGGTAGCGGATCGTCTTGTAGTCGAGATCGCGCACGCGGCCGCGCAGGGTGCGCGTGAGCGTCGAGGCGCCGCCGCTGGTCTGGAAGGCTTCCAGGCGCCCGAAAGGCGGGGGGAAATCGAGGCCCTCCAGCTCCGAGAGGCCGGGCACGGTCCGCTCCTCGCCGTCCCGCAGCACCAGGCAGGGTTCGATGTACTCGTTGATCAGGCCCTGCACCGAGAACACGATCATGTAGTCGAGCGGCGGTCGGGGGCGCAGAGGCAGGCCGCCGACGCGCAGCCGCAACGCGTCGCACGCGTCCAGACCGACGGCCAGGTGGTGGCCGAGCAGGCCGGCCAGCCCCGGCGCCAGGCCGCAGTCGGGCACCACGGAGACTCCCGAGGCGCGGGCGTCCCGGTCGCGCGCGAACTGGGACGCGACGACGTCGTTGTTGCCGCCGAGGTCCACGAAATGGGCGTGGTGCGCGATCGCCAGGGCCGTGAGCCCGTCGTTGAACCAGTAGTTCACGGCGCTGGTGCAGACGGCCGCCTCGTCGAGCAGCGGGGCGAGCAGCACGGGGTCGGTGACGTCGCCGGCCACGGTGCGCAGGCGCGGATCGTCGAGCCAGTCCGCCAGCGCGGCCAGCGCGTCGCGATCGCGGTCCACGACGGTCAGGCCCGTCACGCCCTCGGCGTGGCGCAGCAGGTCCCAGGCGATGGCGCGGCCCTGCAGGCCGGCGCCGAGCAACAGGTGGCGCATGTTCGATCCTTCCGAAGGTGGGTGGGCACCGTAACACCCGGCACCGCGCCCGGCAACGCCCTGGAAATGTCGGCCCGAAAATGTCGGCGCGAGCCGCGATCCGGCCTTTGACGCCGACGGGGGGCGGGGTTAGACTCCCGGCAGCGCCCCCGGGACGGCCCGGGCGACGCCATCCAGCCGAAAAGGAGAATTCATGGATGCCAAGATGCTGCAGGCGCGGCTGCTGGAACTGATCAGACGAACCTCCTGCGATCTGCCGCCCGACGTCATCCGCGCGGTGGACAAGGGCTGGCGCCGCGAGAAGCCCGGCACCAACGCCAAGTACGCGTTCGGGGTCATCCGCGACAACATCAAGCTCGCGACCGGCAAGTCGCAGCCCCTCTGCCAGGACACCGGCACCATCATCTGCGACGTGGCGCGCCCCGACTGGGTGAGCGAGCGCGCCTTCCGCGCCGCCTTCGAGAAGGCCGTGGACGAGGCGACGCGCATCGGCTACCTGCGCCAGAACTCCGTCGACTCCATCACCGGCCGCAACTCGGGCAACAACCTCGGGCCCGGCAGCCCGGTCATCCACTTCCACGAGACGACCGCCCGGGCGCTCACGGCCAGGCTGATGCTCAAGGGCGGCGGCTGCGAGAACGTGGGCGCGCAGTACAGCCTGCCCGACACGGGCCTCGGCGCCGGCCGCGACCTCGAGGGCGTGCGCCGCTGCGTGCTGGACGCGGTCAACAAGGCCCAGGGCAAGGGCTGCGGCCCCGGCGTGCTCGGCGTCTGCATCGGCGGCGACCGCGCGACCGGCTACGTGTCCTCGAAGGAGACGCTCCTGCGCTCCCTGGACGACGTCAACGAAGACCCCGTGCTGGCGAAACTGGAGCGCCGCCTGCTGGACGAGGCGAACACCCTGGGCATCGGCCCGATGGGTTTCGGCGGCGCCACGACCCTGCTCGGCGTCAAGATCACCGCGCGCAACCGCGTGCCGGCCTCGTTCTTCGTCTCGGTGTCCTACATGTGCTGGGCGTACCGGCGCGACGGCTTCCAGCTGTCCGCCGCGGGCAAGATCGCCAAATGGTTGTACGACTAGCCGTCGAAAGGAACGCCATGCTGCTGGAAGCCCCGTTCACCGAAGCGAAGATGCGCGCACTGAAGGTGGGCGACCTGGTGGAGATCACGGGCGTGGTCTACACCGGTCGCGACGCGGTCCACAAGTACCTGCACGAGGGCGGCAAACCCCCGGTCGACCTGCGCGACGCCATCATCTACCACTGCGGTCCCGTGGTGGTGAAGGAGGGCGGCCGCTGGGTCGTGAAGGCCGCCGGACCGACGACCTCGATCCGCGAGGAACCCTACCAGGGTCCGCTGATGGAGCAGTACGGCCTGCGCGGGGTCATCGGCAAGGGAGGCATGGGTCCCAAGACGCTGGCCGCCTGCCAGAAGGTCGGCGCCTGCTACCTCCACGCCATCGGCGGCGCCGCGCAGGTGCTGGCCGAGTGCGTCACGGCGGTCGAAGGCGTGCACCTGATGGAGGAGTTCGGCTCGCCGGAGGCGATCTGGGTGTTCCGGGTCGTGCGCTTCCCGGCCGTGGTGACCATGGATTCCCACGGCAAGTCCCTGCACGCGAACGTGGCGTCGGCGTCGGCGGAGGCTCTGGCCCGCCTGCTGAAGCCCTAATCCCGGTACGGCAATGGCGCGGCCGACGCGCGAGGAGTGCGCCTTGTCCCACGACGACCCGAACCTGCATCGATCCGCGGCGCCCGACGCCGGCGTCTTCTCCCTGGCGAGCCTGCTCGGCGTGGTGTGGCACCGCCGCTGGCTGGTGCTGGTGGTGACCGCCGCCGGCCTGGCCGTCGCCTTGCTCTACTTGGTGATCACCCGCCCGCTCTACCAGGCCTCGGCCACCGTGCGCCCCGGCATCACCAACTACACGGCCGCCTGGCAGCCGGAGCGCGGCTGGCAGCTCAAGGACCTCGTCCGCTGGTACAGCCGCGGCATGTACGGGTCGGGCGTCAAGGCGAAGCTCGGCCTGCCCGAGCGCTCGTACCGGCCCGACATCATGGCCGACTTCATCCCGCGCGGCGTCGGCACCCAGGGCGGCGACGTGGTGACCCTGACCACGCTGAGCCCGTCGCGGCAGCAGGCGAGTGCGATCCTGGAAACGTCGATCGCCCTGTTCAACGAGTACGCCGAGATCAACTCCGTGGGCAACAGCCTGTCGCTGGCCCGCAAGAGTCTGCAGAACGAGATCGACAAGCTGCAGAACGAGCGCGCCAACGTCACCATCAAGCGCGACCTGCTCAACCTGATGATCGATCGCAAGCGCCAGGAACTCGAGGGCGTGGCGATGGAACAGAAGAAGCTCGAGCTGCGGATCCAGGAGTTCCTGATCGAGGCCGACCTGCGCCAGGACAAGGCCGCCAGCCTCGACGCCCGCATCGACGCCATGGAGAACGGCCTGCAGGAAATGGCCTACTACCTCGAGCGCATGAAGGAGAAGGAACGACTCCAGGACAGCCGCGACACGCTGCTGGTCGAGGCGCCCCCGCCCGACGCCGAGACGCCCTGGCTCCCGGACCTCATCCAGGACAAGACCTCGCTCGCGGGCCGGCTGCTGCTGAGCACGCTGGAAGCCGAGTCCTCCGTCTACGAGGACCGGCTCGAGGCCCTCGACCTGCGCTCCGCCAACCGCGTGGAGGACCTCAAGCGCCGCCAGTTGCTGCTGGAGGAGACCTACACCCTGCGCAAGAAGGCGACCCTGCTCGAGTCCGAGATCAAGGAGATGGAGATCAACCGCGACCGCTCCCTGGAGCAGGAGCTGGTGAAGCTCGTCGACGAGGTGCGCGTCTTCCAGTCGCGGCTCGAGGTGCTGACGCCGCTGGAGCAGATCGGCACGATCATGGTCAGCGAACGGCCCGTGCGCCCGCGCAAGCTGCGCGTGCTGGGCCTGCTGACCGCCGCCGGCCTGCTGGCCGGCCTGACCCTGGCCGTCGGCTGGGACTACTTGTCGCGGCACCGCGAAGAGATCCTGCGGAACCCGGCCGCGCGGCCGTGACCCGCGGCGCCGGCCTCTGGCGCGACCTGGGTGTGCTGGCGGCCGGTCAGGGGGCGGCCCAGCTGCTGAACCTGGCGGCCCTGATCGTGGTCGCCCGCGCCCTCGGCGGCCATTGGTTCGGCGTCCTGCAGGTGGCGGCCGCCGTTTCCGCCTACGTCCTGCTGGCCGCCGAAGCCGGTCTGTTCACCTTGGGCGTGCGGGACCTCGCCCGTCTCGATCCCCGCGATCATGCCGATCCCCGCGACCATGCCGAAGCGCGCGAACTCGTCGCGCGACGGACCGGGCTGCTGCTGCTGCTGGCGCTGGCCGCCGGCCTGCTCGGCGCCTGCCTGCTGCCCTGGTTCGGGGCCCCGCGGCAGGATCCCCGTCTGCTCTGGCTCTACCTCGCCGGCGTCCTGCCACAAGCGTTGATGACCGACTGGGTCGTGCTGGGTCTGGGCCGTCCCGCCTGGGCGGCCGCCGCCCGGACCGTCCGCAGCCTGGTGGCCGCCCTGCTCGTGCTGCTGCTCTTTGGCGGGATGGGTGAGGGGACCGGCGCCGGACTGCGCCTCTGGGCGCCGATCACCTACCTGGCGGGCTTCTTCGCCGGAAATCTGGTGGCTGCCGCAGGCGCGGCGCGCGCGCTCGGGGCGCGTCCCGTCTGGCGGCGGCCGAGTCTGCCCGGTCTGCGGCGCGATCTGGCCGCCGCCACGCCCCTCGGCGCCGCGAACCTGTTGCGCCGCGTCCTGTTCAACGTCGATCTGGTCGTCCTGGGCTTGCTGGCGACACCGGTCGAGGCCGGCCGCTACGCCGCGGCCAGCCGGCTGGCCTTCGTCCTGGTGACGGTCACCGAGTCGTCGCTGGGCGCGGTCCTGCCCAGGCTGGCTCGGCTGCACCGGCAGGGGCTGCCGGCCTATCGCCGGGGTGTGCGCCGCGTCGTGGCGAGGACCGCCCTGGCGTTCGGGATTCTCGCCGCCGCGGGGGCCCTGTTCGGCGGACCCCTGGTGCGCCGGCTGTTCGGTGCGGCGTTCGCGGGTTCGGCGTCCGTCTTCGCCGTGCTGGTGGTCGGCTACGCCGCCCTGGCTCTGGCCCTGCTGCTGCACGAGACGCTGGTGGCCGAGGATCGCCAGGCTGCCGGATTGCCGCCCCTGGTGGCCTGCGCCGTGTTGGCCGTGCTGGGGGCCGCCGTTGCCGTGCCGCTGGGGGGGGCCGTGGGCGTGGCGTGGGCCATGGCCGGCTCGCACCTGGCTTACGCGCTCTGGCTCTCGGCGTTGGCACTGGTTCCACGACGGGCGCCGCGGTGGGATCTGCCCTAGCGTCCCCGGCCCGAGGCGGGTATATTCACCCCTTCGCGCGCCGCCTCGGGCGTCGCCCCCCGACCGGTCAGAAAAGGAGAGAGGCCTATGCAGCGCACAACCACGGTGGTCATCGCAGCGATCCTGATCCTGGCGACCTTGCTCGCCGGTTGCAAGGACGGCGGCGGCGCCGGCAAGGATTCCTCGGACACGAAGGGCGTGGTCCAGGTGCCGGGAATGAAAATCAAGGATCTGACGGTCGGCAACGGTCGTGCGGCGGCCAAAGGCGACTTCGTGACCGTGCACTACACGGGTTGGGTGCTGACCGACGGCCAGAAGGCCGCCGAACCCTTCGACAGTTCGGTGCCCCGCGGCGTGCCGGCGACCTTCCCGATCGGGACCGGCCGGCTGATCAAGGGCTGGGACGAAGGCATCCCCGGCATGAAGGTCGGCGGCAAGCGCGAGCTGATCCTCGAGCCGGCCATGGGCTACGGCGAGCGCGAAACGCCGAAGATCCCGGCCAACTCCACGCTGATCTTCGAGGTCGAGATGGTCGCCATCCCCGACGTGCAGAAGACCGACGTGACGGTCGGCGCCGGCGCCCCCGCCGAGTCCGGCGACATCGTGCAGGTGCATTACACCGGCTGGCTGATGAAGGACGGCGTCAAGGGCGAGAAGTTCGACAGCTCGCTCGACCGCGGCTCCCCCTTCGAGTTCCAGCTCGACGCCGGCCGCGTGATCCCGGGCTGGGACCTCGGCGTCAAGGGCATGAAGGTCGGCGGCAAGCGCACGCTGACCATCCCGCCCGAACTCGGCTACGGCGACCGCGACCTGGGCGTCATCCCGCCCAACTCGACGCTGAACTTCGACGTGGAGCTGCTGGGCGTCCAGGGCAAGGCTGAACAGCCGGCCGCGCAGACCGAGTAGTCTTCCAGCGTAGCGGTAGTGAAAGAGGGCGTCCCGCGGTCGGGACGCCCTCTGCGTTTTCTCCGGCCGTGAAGCGCCGCCGCCGCTACTTCTCGCCCTCGATCGGGATGCGCATCCGGTAGAAGGAGCGCCACACGAAGGTCATCGACACCAGCAGGAACAGCCCCGACAGGAAGAGGACCAGGGCGGGGTTGTCGGCCCGCAGGGCGACCGCCAGCTCGACGGCGAGCAGGCCGAAGAGCGTCGTGAACTTGATGACGGGGTTCATGGCCACCGAGCTGGTGTCCTTGAAGGGGTCGCCCACGGTGTCGCCGATGACGGTGGCCGCGTGCAGGGGCGTGCCCTTCTCCTTCAGGTCGGTCTCGACCACCTTCTTCGCGTTGTCCCAGGCGCCGCCCGCGTTGGCCATGAAGATGGCCTGGAAGAGGCCGAAGAACGCGATGGCGATCAGGTAGCCGATGAAGAAGTACGGCTCGAGGAAGGCGAAGGCGAGCGTCGCGAAGAAGACGGCCAGGAAGATGTTGAACATCCCCTTCTGCGCGTACTGGGTGCAGATCTCCACGACCTTCTTGCTGTCCTCGACCGAGGCCTTCTCGGCGCCGTCGAGCTTGATGTTGTTCTTGATGAACTCCACGGCGCGGTAGGCGCCGGTCGTCACGGCCTGCGTCGAGGCGCCCGTGAACCAGTAGATCATCGCGCCGCCGCAGAGCATGCCGAGCAGGAACGGCGGGTGCAGCAGCGACAGTTTGTCCAGGTTCTCGGTCAGGCCGTGCGTGAGCCCCACGATGATCGAGAAGATCATCGTGGTGGCGCCGGCCACCGCGGTGCCGATCAGCACCGGCTTGGCCGTGGCCTTGAAGGTGTTCCCCGCGCCGTCGTTCTCCTCGAGCATCTCCTTGGCGTGCGTGAAGTCGACGTCGAAGCCGTGGTCGCGCTTCAGTTCCTCCTTCACGCCCGGGATGTTCTCGATCACCGACAGCTCGAACACCGACTGGGCGTTGTCCGTCACGGGGCCGTAGGAGTCCACGGCGATCGTGACCGGGCCCATGCTCAGGAAGCCGAACGCCACCAGGCCGAACGCGAACACCGCCGGCGCGGCCATCAGGGCGCCCAGGCCCAGCGTGCTGACGCCGTAGGCGACGCCGAGCAGGGCGGCGATGGCCAGGCCCAGCCAGTAGGCGCTGAAATTGCCCGCCACCAGGCCGGACAGGATGGTCAGCGAGGCGCCGCCCTCGCGCGACGAGGTCACGATCTCGCGCACGTGCCGCGAATTGGTCGAAGTGAACACCTTGACCAGTTCGGGGATGATGGCGCCCGCGAGGGTGCCGCAGGTGATGACCGTCGAGAGCTTCCACCACAGCGTGCCGTCGCCGAGTTCGCGGATCAGGGCGTAGGACGCGACGTAGGTGACGGCGACCGAGACGAGCGAGGTCAGCCAGACCAGGGAGGTCAGCGGCGCCTCGAAATCCATCTTGTCGGCGTTGCCGTAGCGGGCCTTGGCCACGGCGCCGTTGATGACGTACGACAGGCCGCTCGTGATGACCATCAGCACGCGCATCATGAAGATCCAGACCAGCAGCTGGACCTGGGTCTGCGCCTGCGGCACCGCGAGCATGATGAAGGTGATCAGGGCCACGCCGGTCACGCCGTAGGTCTCGAAGCCGTCCGCGCTGGGGCCGACCGAGTCGCCGGCGTTGTCGCCCGTGCAGTCGGCGATCACGCCGGGGTTGCGGGCGTCGTCTTCCTTGATGTTGAAGACGATCTTCATGAGGTCGGCGCCGATGTCGGCGATCTTGGTGAAGATGCCGCCCGCGATGCGCAGCGCGGCCGCGCCCAGGGACTCGCCGATGGCGAAGCCGAGGAAGCACGGGCCGGCGTAATCGCCGGGGATGAACAGCAGGATCATCAGCATCATCAGCAACTCGACGCTGATCAGCATCATGCCGATGCTCATGCCGGCCTGCAGGGGGATCGCCATCAGCGGGAAGGGCTTGCCCTTCAAGCTGGCGAAGGCGACGCGCGAGTTCGCGTAGGTGTTGATGCGGATGCCGAACCAGGCCACGCCGTAGCTGCCGCCGATGCCGATCAGGCTGAACAGCAGGATGATGAAGACCTTGACCGCCGCGAACTTCAGCAGCACCGCGAAGTAGAGCAGGATGATGACGGCGATGAACAGTTCCAGCACGAGCAGCAGTTTGCCCTGCTGGATCAGGTAGGTCTTGCAGGTTTCGTAGATGAGGGCCGAAATGTCCGCCATCGACTTGTGCACGGGCATGCCCTTGACCCGCTGCATCATGAGCAGGCCGAAGCCGATGCCCAGGACGCAGACGAGCAGGCCGGCCATCAGCAGGCCGCGCCCCTCGGTCAGGGGCGGGAGGATCAGGTTGGCCTCGCCGCCGGGGGCGTGCTGGGCCAGGGCCGCCGGGGCGGCGCCGGCGAGCAGGAAAAGCGCGGATGCGGCCGCGGCCAGGCGCACGGGCGTGGAGGACCCGGGCCGGGCGTGGTCGAGCGCACGGAACATGACAACCCCTCTTTCGAGATTGGCGAGATCGCGGCGGTCCGGGACCCGGGCGCGCCGGTCTGCCGACATGCGGCTGAATACTGTGGACTGTTATCCCCGCAGGGTGGGAAACTGTCAAGAAAGGATGCAATTGCGCGGGTCCGGCGGGCCACCGCACGATCGATAACGAGATTCAATAATAATGTTACAGTGACGAACTGCCAGAAGATTGTGTCACCCGGCCGGGGTATCGTTCCGGGGCTGTGAAACGGGCCAGCTTCATGCTCCGTAAGCCGATGATCCCTGTTTATTTCTTGACATAACATGTTCCGGAAAAAACATTTGAGGTGTCTTCCGGGGTCAACCCGGGCCGTACCACCACAGGGGAGAGTGCTCGCATGGCTCGATTCTATCTGGAAAAGGGCAAGGTAGCGGCGTTCATCGCTCATCTGCAGTCGCAGAAGCCGGTGTACGCACCGCACCGCAAGGGCCGCAACGCGTTCGCGTTCGCGCCGGTCGAGCGGCCGCAGGACGTGGTGCTGGACTACCCGCGGACGGTCAGCTCGATCAAGAAGTACTTCATGCCGGCGCGCGAGGAACTGCTCAGCTTCAACCTGGTCGAGAACACCTGCGCACAGCCCGCCGTCGCGCCGCTGGACGCCGTGTTCCTGGGCGTCCACAGCTACGACGTCCAGGCGGTGTTGAAGCTCGACCACAACTTCGTGACGGGCAACCCGGAGCGGAACTACCTGACGCGGCGCCAGGGCGCGCTGTTCGTCGGCGTCGGCTTCACGCCCGACCGGTTCCACTTCAGCGGCTCGGTGGGCATCCCGGCGGGGGACACCAGCGGCTGCGACCTGTTCCTGCACCATTGCGAGGGCGGCTACGCCCTCGAGACGCTGACCCCGGCCGGCGAAGGGCTGATCGCCGGGTTCAAGCTGCCCGCCCACACGGCGGGATTGCCGGCCGCCGCCGCCTTCCAGCAGCACATCTACGTGCCGCAGGCCAAGCTCAAGGACGTCCTCGCCCACGGCTACGACGCCGCGGTGTGGGAGGAAGAGGCGGAGAAGTGCGTGAGCTGCGGCACCTGCAACCTCGTCTGCCCCACCTGCTACTGCTTCGACGTCGAGGACGAGGTCGACATCACGGCGACCCGCGGCAGCCGCGAGCGCCACTGGGACGGCTGCCTGCTGCGCAGCTTCACCGAGGTGGCCGGCGGCGAGGTTTTCCGCGAGGAGCCGGCCGCGCGCCAGCGCCACCGCGTGTTCCGCAAGTTCAAGTACATCTCGGACGAGACGGGCGAACCCTGGTGCGTGGGCTGCGGCCGCTGCACGGCGGCCTGCACCGCGGGCATCAGCATCGTCTCGATCGTCAACCGTCTGGTGAACGACTACGACGCCGTCAAGGCGTAGGTCCCGTCAAGGAGAGGCAAGATGACCAAGCACGAACTCATCGCTCCCGCCGCGACGAAGGACCTGTACCTGCCGGTCATGGCGGAGATCACGGATGTGCGGCAGATGACGCCGCTGGAGAAGCTGTTCGAGATCAAGCTGCCGGGCGGCGTGGCTCTGGGCCACCGGCCGGGGCAGTTCGTCGAGGTGTCGCTGTTCGGCGTCGGCGAGGCGCCGATCTCGGTCTCCTCGTCGCCGACGAAGAAGGGCGCCTTCGAACTGGGCATCCGCAAGGTGGGCATGCTCACCGAGATGATCCACCGCATGCAGCCCGGCGAGCGCATCGGCATCCGCGGCCCCTTCGGCAACGGCTTCGACATGGCCAAGTTCAAGGGCAAGGACGTGCTGGTGGTCGCCGGCGGCATCGGCCTGGTGCCGCTGCGGTCGATGATCAACTACATCCTGGACAACCGCGGCGACTTCGGCCGGCTCATCATCTGCTATGGCAGCAAGAGCGACACCGACCTGCTGTTCGAGGACGAGCGCCGGCTGTGGGAGCGGGACCCCCGCGTCGAGTTCCACCTCACCGTGGACCACGGTTCGCCGGCCTGGCAGGGCCGCACCGGCGTCATCACGACCCTGATCCCCGGCCTGGACCTGGATCTGCCGAACACCCTGGCCTGCGTCTGCGGGCCGCCGGTCATGTACCGGTTCGTCGTGCTGGCCCTGAAATCCAAGCGCCTCGCGGAGGAGAACATCTACATGTCCCTCGAGCGCCGCATGAAGTGCGGCGTGGGCAAGTGCGGGCACTGCCAGATCAACGGCAGTTACGTCTGCCAGGACGGTCCGGTCTACCACTATCCCGACATCAAGGCACTCCGGGAGGCTCTGTGATGGCGAACAAACCGAGAGTCGGCATCTTCGACTTCACCGGCTGCGAGGGTTGCGAGCTCAACCAGCTGAATTTCGAGGATCAGCTCCTGGACATCCTGGAGCACGTGGAGATCGTCGAATGGCGCGAGGCCATGGACGGTCAGGTGGAGGAACTGGACATCGCGTTCGTCGAAGGCTCGCTGTCCACACCCGACTGCATCAAGCGGATCCACGAGGTCCGCCGCAAGTCCAAGGTCCTGGTGGCCCTGGGCGCCTGCGCGGTGCAGGGCGGGATGAACGCCCTGAAGAACATCCGGCCCATCGAGCAGGTGCGCGAGGAGGTCTACGGCCAGGACAAGTACCTGTTCCCGACCCTGCCCGCGCTGCCGATCAGTTCGGTGGTCAAGGTCGACGTGAACATCCGCGGGTGCCCCATGACCCAGAAGGAGTTCCTGAAGGTGTTCACCGCCCTGGTGATGGGCAAGATGCCGATCGAACCGGGTAACGCGGTGTGTACCGAGTGCAAGCTCAGGGACAACGAGTGCGTCTTCGAGAAGGGGATGATCTGCCTCGGACCCGTCACCCGCGCCGGCTGCGAAGCGCAGTGCCCGAGCTTCGGCCAGTACTGCATCGGCTGCCGCGGCCTGGTGCCGGAGCCGAACATCGAGGCGATGGAGGAAATCCTCACCGCGCACGGGCTGTCGATGGACGACGCGCGCAAGAAGCTCCAGTTGTTCAACGCCAACCAGCTCGAGGGGGTCTCCTGATGGGCACCAACCTGGACATCAAAGTCCACCACCTGACGCGGGTGGAGGGCCACGGTGATATCGTCGTCAACATGCGCGACGGCGTGCTGGAGAAGGCGCGCCTGGAGATCGTCGAGGCGCCGCGCTACTTCGAGGCGATGCTCAAGGGCCGCAACTTCCACGAGGCCGCGATCATCACCTCACGCATCTGCGGCATCTGCTCGCTCGGCCACCAGATGACGTCGTTCAAGGCCACCGAGCAGGCGCTGGGCCTGGAGATCAGCGAGCAGACGCTGCTGCTGCGCAAGCTGCTGGTGCACGGCGCCACGATCCAGTCCAACGTGCTGCACGCGCTGTTCCTGGCCGCGCCCGACTTCCTGAAGGTCGGCTCGGTCTTCCCGCTGGTGAGCACGCATCC
This sequence comes from bacterium, assembly GCA_031441465.1. Taxonomy (GTDB): domain Bacteria; phylum Krumholzibacteriota; class Krumholzibacteriia; order LZORAL124-64-63; family LZORAL124-64-63; genus PNOJ01. The sequence continues at coordinate 58,346 of JANOEP010000039.1, forward strand.
CGAGGTCGTCCTGGCCGCCCTGCGCATGAAGCGCCTGGCCAACGACATCGGCGAGGTGGTCTCCGGCCGCGCCGTGCACCCGATCTCCTGCGTGCCCGGCGGCTTCACCCAGCTGCCCTCGGCGAAGTCCCTGGCCGTGCTGCGCGAGCGCCTCGAGAAGCAGATGCTGCCGGACCTGGTCTTCGCGGCCGACGTCGTGGCGACGCTGGCGGGCGAGATCCCGGACTTCACCCGCGAAACCGAGTTCATCTCCCTGCGCAGCGACGACGACTACGCGCTCTACGACGGCGACATCTGCTCGACGGACACCGGTCGCGTTCCGGACGGCGAGTACCGCCGCATGACCAACGAGTACATCGTGCACCACAGCACGTCGAAGCACTGCAAGGTCAACCGGTCGTCGTACATGGTGGGCGCCCTGGCCCGCTGGAACAACAACCACGACCGGCTCTGCCCCGAGGCCCTGGGCGTCGCGGCGAAGCTCGGCCTGAAGCCGAGCTGCCACAACCCCTACATGAACACCGTGGCCCAGGTCGTCGAGTCGGTCCACTGCTGCCTCGACGCCATGGCCATCCTGGACCGCCTGCTGGCGGCCGGGATCCGCGACGAGGTTCCCAACCAGGACCCGACGCGCTACGGGACGGGCGTCGGCGCCACCGAGGTGCCGCGCGGCATCCTGTACCACGAGTACACCTACGACCGGCAGGGCCGCATCACGGCCGCGAACTGCATCATCCCGACGGGGCAGAACCTGGCCAACATCGACGACGACATGGTCAAGCTCGTGCCCGAGGTCGTGGACCGCGGCGAGGCCGCGATCGCGCACCTGCTGGAGATGCTGGTGCGGGCCTACGACCCCTGCATCTCGTGCTCGGTGCACATGCTGGACGTCAAGTTCACGAGGTAGGAGCGGCGTGAAGCTCATCGCGGTCGGCAATCCGCTGTACGGCGACGACGGGGTGGGGGCGGCCGTCCTGGAACGGGCCCGCGCCACGGACGCCTTCCCGGGCGCCGAACTGATCGACGCCGGGACCGACGCCCTGTCGCTGATCGACCGCTTCGCGGACGACGAGCTGCACGTGATCGTGGACGCGGCCCGGATGGGCCTGGAACCGGGCCGCATCGCCCGCTTCACGCCGGGCGAGGTTTCCCTGGGCGTCGTCCGGGACCGCCTCTCACTGCACGGTTTCGGCCTGGCCGAGGCCTTCGTCCTGGCCGGGCGGATCGACCGCCTGCCGCGGCGCCTGGTGGTCGTGGGCGTGGAGCCGCAGACGCTGGAGATCGACCGGGGCCTTTCGGACGCGGTGGCGTCGGCGGTTCCCGAGGTGCTGGAGATCATCAAAGCGGAGGTTCATTCCGATGAAGCGGACCATCCTGGTCATTGACGACGACATCGACCTGGTCGAGATCATCCGGTTGACCCTCGAGAACGAGGGTTACGGCGTGATCGACGCCCAGAACGGCGCCCGGGGCCTGGAACTGGCCCGCGAGCGGAAGCCCGACCTGATCCTGCTCGACGTGATGATGGGCGAGATCGACGAGGGATTCCAGGTTGCCTACGAGCTGCGCAAGGGTGACAATACGCGGGACATCCCGATCATCATGCTGACCGCGGTGGCCGACCAGACGGGGTACGCCTTCGATCCGGAGAAGGACTCGGACTTCCTGCCGGTGGACGAGTACCTCGAGAAACCCGTCAGCCCCCGGCGGCTCGTGGACCTGGTGCGCAAGCACCTGCCGCCGACGATCTAGGAGGCCATGGAGCGCAGGGCCGCGGGCGCCGTCGAACCGATCGCTCCCGAGTCGGCCCACTTCGTCTCGGCCGCGTCGCTGCGCGTTCGTTCCGACTGGTTCAACCGCATGCGCTGGATCGCCGCCGTCGGCGTGGTGCTGGTCTCGCTGCTGGCGGTCGAGTTCGGCGGCGTCGACCTGCCGTTGCTGCCCATCATGTCGACGGCCGCCGTCCTGCTGGCCATGAACGCCTCCTACACGCTGCGCAACCGCCGCGTGCCCGCGACCGACATCCGCGCCGAACTGGTCGTCGTCAAGCTCCAGATGGTCCTGGATCTGCTGCTGCTGACGGTCCTGTTGAGCTTCAGCGGCGGGATCGAGAACCCCTTCCATTTCGTCTACATCATCCACGTGCTGCTGGCCGGGCTGCTGTTCAAGGGCGGCGAGATCCGCCGGATGGCCCTGCTGGCCGGCCTGCTGTTCACCGCCGAGGTGCTGGGGGAGGCGGCCGGGCTCGTGCCGCACCACCACCTCGCCAGCGGTCCGGAGATGAGCCAGGACTGGCGCTTCGTGTCCTCGGGGCTGGCGGCCTTCTGGATCGTGCTGGTCTGCTGCGCGTACCTGAGCGCCTCGATCATGCGGCACAACCGGGTGATCAAGGACGACCTGGTGGTGCGGCAGCGCCAGCTCATGGCGGCGGACAAGGCCAAGATCGACTTCTTCCGCTACGTCTCGCACGAGGTCAAGACCCCGGTGATCACGGCCCAGAGCGCCGTGGAGGCCGTGCTGGCCGTCGCGGGCGCGGACATGGCCGCGAAACCGCGCGATCTGCTGCTGCGCACCGTCGAGCGGCTGCGCCAGGCGACCGAGATCGTGCAGGGCCTGAGCGACCTGACGCGCGGGCCGCTGCACCAGGGCCAGGATGTGCGTGACGTGAACCTCAACCGGCTGGTCGCCTCCCTCCTGGACGGCCAGCAATCGCTGATCGAGACGCGCGGGCTGCGCGTCGAGGCCAGGCTGCCGGCCGAGGACGTGCTGCTGCGCGCCAGCGAGACCATGGTCGAGAAGGTCCTGGGCAACCTGATCAGCAACGCGGTGCGCTACAATCGCGACGGCGGCCGCCTGATCGTGGCGATGCAGGACCTGGGCGACGCCGTGCGCGTGGCCGTCACCGACGAGGGGATCGGCATCCGGCCCGAGGACCTCGGCCGCATTTTCGACGAATTCTACCGCACCCCGGAGGCCAAGGCGGCCTCGTCTCTGGGGACGGGCCTGGGCCTGCCCATCGTCAAGCGCTTCCTCGAACAGATGGGCGGCGAGATCGCGGTCGAGAGCGAACCGGGCCGTGGCAGCACCTTCACGGCGACTCTGAGGAGAACCTGAGCATGCGTACCGAGTGCGGCGGCCTCATCGAGCGCAACGACCTGTGCCTGGTCGAGGTCCTGGGCTACCGCTGGCAGCCGGGCCGCTCCTGCCTGATCCTGGGGCTGTTCGGCGACGCCGGCATCCCCCTGTGCTACCTGACCATCGGCAACGGCGCCGACGGCCTGCGCAACCTGTCGCTGTGCGTCTCGCGCCAGCACTACGAGGCGACCAACGGACTGCTGGAGACGATCCGCACCGACCACCAGCCGAAGGCGGTCGACGTGCGCGAGCCCGTCACGATCCTGACGCTCTACGGCCCCCACTTCTACGAGCGCATCGCGCTGGCCAGCGAGGTCTACCACGCCTTGTGCCGGGACGGCATCGACACGCTCTCGCTCGGCTCCTCGGTCAACAGCATCTCGGTGGTGGTCGCCGAGGCGGACGCCGCCGCCGCCAAGGCCAGCTTCCGCAAACGCTTCATCTGGCCGGAGTGACGGGCGGCGGCGCGCGCTCCGCGCACCCGACGATCGCGATCTGCTGGCGGTTCAGCGTCCGTTGTGGCATGATGAGGGGGAACCAAGGTTCCGGAGGTTTCCCGTGCGCGCCATCCGCATCGCCGCTTTCGTCGCCCTGATCGCGCTCCTGCCCGCCGCAGCCGCCGCCGATCGTCCGCCGCGCGCCCCGCACCGCCCCCGCGTGGTCGAGCGCGTCGACCTGCCGCGCTACTGCGGCACCTGGCACGAGATCGCCCACATCCCCAACCGCTTCCAGCAGGACTGCGGCTGCTGCGCCACAGCGACCTACGCCCTGCGCGCCGACGGCAAGCTGTCGGTGACCAACCGCTGCCGGAAGGCCGACGGCTCCCTGGACGAGTTCACGGCCGAGGCGGAGGTGGTCGACACCCGCACCAACGCCCGGCTGAAGCTGACGCCGTTCAAGATCCTCGGCCTCGCGCCCATCAAGGCCGACTACTGGATCCTGGGCCTGGAGCCCGACTACCGCTGGGCCGTGGTCGGCGGTCCCGACCGCAAGTACGGCTGGATCCTGGCCCGCGAACCGCGGTTGACGCCGCCGCAGCGGGCGGAAATCGACGCCCTGCTCGAGCGTCAGGGCTACGACCCGGCGGCCTTCACCGCCGGCGAGCAGCCCTGGACACCCGCAGCGACGGAGGTGAAGCCATGATCGACGGCATGAAGGTTCTGCGGACCTACGGCAGCGAGGTCGAGGCGGAGATGGCGGCCGCGATGCTCCAGGCCTACGGCCTCGAGGCGCTGGTGTCCACCGACGACGCCGGCGGCATGTATCCGCAGATGGCGCAGCTGCGGGGCATCAAGCTGCTGGTCTGGGAGAAGGATCTCGAGGAGGCGCGGGCGCTGCTGGACGCCGAAGGGGTGGGGGACGAACCGGATGGCCCCACCAGTAGTTAGATCATCGTTACTTGATGATACAGCAACAAGATAGTATTTCTGCTCACACTTGACGATTCTTCGAATATTGTATACAATGTCGTCATAATACGTCGATAAATGACGACAAGGTGGTCAATAATGCACAGGCGATGCTTGTCGGCTCCGAATCAGAGCTACTTCCTGTTGGGACCTCGTGGGACCGGCAAGTCCACCTGGTTGAGGGCGCAGATGCCCTCGGCCTACTTCGTGGATCTGTTGGATGAAGTCAAGTTCCAGCGGCTGCTGGCCAACCCTGGATTGTTCGCCGACGAATTGAGGGCGCTTGCCGCCGACCGCTGGATCGTCATCGACGAGGTCCAGCGATTGCCGTCGCTCCTGAACGAGGTTCACCGCGCCATCGAAGAGAGGAAGACCCGCTTCGTGCTCTGCGGGTCGAGTGCGCGCAAGCTGAAGCGGGAGGGCGTCAACCTGCTGGCCGGCCGTGCCCTGCAGCGGTCGATGCATCCTTTCGTCCCCGAAGAACTCGGCGGCAGCTTCGATCTCGAATCGGCGCTGAGGTACGGGCTCCTGCCGCTCGTCTGGGGTTCGCCGGAGCGGGAGGAAACGCTGGCGGCCTACGCGCAGTTGTACCTGAAGGAGGAGATCCAGGCGGAGGCCGTGGTGCGAAACCTCCCCGGGTTCGCTCGGTTCCTGCCGATCGCGGCGCTCTGCCACGGCCAGACCGTGAACATGTCGAACATCGCCCGCGAGGCGGGCGTTGCGCGGACAACGGTCGCCGGCTACCTGGAAGTCCTCGAGGAGACCCTGCTCTGCTTCCGCGTGCCGGGCTTCGAGGCGAAACAGCGTGTGCGTGAGCGCAAACACCCGAAGTGGTACTGGTGTGATCCCGGCATCGTCAGGGCGATGCGCCGTTCGCGCGGCGTTCCCGGGTCCGAGGAACGGGGTGCCCTGTTCGAAGGCCTGGTGGCGCAAATCTTGCGGGCCTACCGCGACTACGCAGGACTCTGCGACGACATCACCTACTGGTCGGCCGAAAGACGCAGCACGGAGGTCGACTTCGTCCTGTCCCGCGGCGACCGTTATGTCGCCGTCGAAGCCAAGGCCGGCACTACGTTCTCCGATAGCTGGTGCAAGGGTCTGCGGGCCATCGCTTCGCTGCCCGGCCTCGAACGACGTCTGATCGTCTACCCGGACGGTCCCAGATTGAGGACCTCGGACGGGATCGAGGTCCTGCCCTTCGCGATCTTCGCCGCACTTCTCGCCGAAGGTGGGTTGTGAAGCCCGGACGGTTATCGTGAACGGTTTCCACAACAGGAGGTCCGAAGAGTCATGAAGATTCTCATCGCCGGTTCGCCGAAGACCGGAACTACCGGACTTTACTACAAGTTACGAAATTCGTGGGGGGGGGGGCAGCCCTAGGCTGCTCTTCGAGGAACCCGAGCCCTACCAGCCCGAACTCGGTGACGACAAGCGTGGTGTTCTGGCCAAAGTCGTCATCAATCCCGACACCGAGGATCTGACGCCGTACCTGCACTTCGACCGCAAGATCGCCATCATCCGCGATCCCCGCGACACGCTGATCAGCCGCCTGATGTACGGCATCGGCTACCACAGCCCCTACGACCGCGACGACCACATGGTCGCCCGCATGTACGCGTTCTTGAGACGGATGGAGGCGTCGGGCGGCGCGCTCGGCGTCCTGGACCTCATCCGCTTCGACTGGGCGCTGCGTGGGATCGCGCACGACGATACGTCCGTTCGCGCTCACTACGCGTCGGAGTGGGGCAGGATCGAGAGCTTCTACGCGCGCTACCCCGACTTCTTCCCGTTCAAGTACGAGGACTTCGTGGCGGGGCGGCTGGAGGCACTGTCGGAGTATCTCGGCATGGAACTCACGGGCTCGGCCGAGGTCGATCCGAAGCATCATCGGGTTGTCAGGACAAAGTCTTCTGGCGACTGGCGGCAGTGGTTCCAGGCCGAGGACGTGGCGCTCTTCAGGAATATCTACGAGGATTTCCTGGTCCGGTACGGCTACGACCCTGGGTGGACGTCGAGCGCGTCGCCGCGGATCGAGCCGCAGTTCGCGTCCGAGTACTTCTATCGGTTGGTATCCGAGAAGCGGGCCTTGATCCTGCGGCCGGTGACGCGAGAGACGCTGCTGCAGCTCGCTGCGCAGCAGGAAGCGTCCTGAGTCGGAGGTGAGGGAAGTACTCTGCGGATCGGCACGCCGGCGAGCATCGACACGTTTGATGAATGAACACGGTCATCCCTGATCCCAGGGATGGCCGGCATGAAAGCACAAAACCCGCACCCGCCCGGCATCACCGCTCGGAACTCAGCAGATCCGCGGCAACTGCAACCCCAGCGGCATGTCCACGATGCGCTCGATGCCCAACGCCGTGCGCACCGTGACCAGGCCAGGCTCTCCCGCGACGACCTCGCCGATCACGGCCGCGTAGCGGCCCAGGGGATGGGCCCGCAGGGCGGCCAGCGCGGCCGCCACCTCGGCGGCCGGCACCACCGCCACCAGTTTCCCCTCGTTCGCCACATACATCGGATCGATGCCCAGGATCTCGCAGGCGGCCTCCGTGTCGGATCGCACCGGCACGGCCCCGTCCTCGACGCGGATCCCGACACGCGAGGCGCGGGCGAACTCGTTCAGCGTGGTGGCCAGTCCGCCGCGGGTGGGATCGCGCAGCGCGCGCAGGCCCGGCGCCGCCGCCAGCAGGTCGGCGACCAGGCCGCCGAGGGCGGCGGTGTCGCTCGTGATCGTCGAGCGGAAGCTCAGTCCCTCGCGCACCGACATCACGGCCATGCCGTGGTCGGCGATCGTGCCCGAGATCAGCACCGCGTCGCCGGGTCGCAGCGAGGCGGCCGACAGCGCCACGCCCTCGGGCACGACCCCGATCCCCGAGGTGTTGACGAACATCCCGTCGCAGCTGCCGCGGTCGACGACCTTGGTGTCGCCGGTCACGACGCTCACGCCGGCGGCGCGGGCCGCCCGCTCCATCGAGCCCAGGATCCGGTCCAGCAGCGCCAGCGGCAGTCCCTCTTCCAGCACCAGACCCACGCTCAGGTACAGCGGGCGCGCCCCGCTCATGGCCACGTCGTTGACGGTGCCGTTGACGGCGAGGTCGCCGATGTCGCCGCCGGGGAATTCCAGCGGCGTGACCACAAAGGTGTCGGTGGAGAAGGCGACGCGGCCGGGCGGCAGCGTGAAGACGGCCTGGTCCTCGAGCTTCGCGAGTAGTTCGTGGCGGAAGTGCGGCAGCACGTGCGCGTCGATCAGCTCGGCCGACATCCGGCCGCCGGCGCCGTGAGCGAGCTGCACGGTGTCGTGGCCGGTCAGCGGCGCCGGGCAGGCCATCCGGTCGAATTCGGGGGCATCGCTCACGGGTTCCTCCGGTGGTACTTCCAGTAGGCGGCGCAGGCGCCCTCGCTCGAGACCATGGTGGCGCCCAGGGGCGTCGCGGGCGTGCAGGCCTTGCCGAAGGCGGCGCACTGGTCGGGCTTCTTCACGCCCTGCAGGATCTCGCCGCTGATGCACTCGCGCGGCTCTTGCGGTGCGATGTCGCCCACGTCGAAGCGCCGCTCGGCGTCGAAGGCGGCGTAGGCGGCGCGCAGGCGCAGGCCGCTGCGCGGGATCGCGCCGATGCCGCGCCAGGGGCGGTCGCAGACCTCGAAAACCTCGTCCACCACGGCGCGCGCGGCGGGGTTGCCGTCGCGCTTCACGATGCGGGCGTAGCGGTTCTCGACGCCCGACTCGCCCCGCTCGAGCATCTCCACGCAGCAGAGGATCCCCTGCAGCAGGTCGACCGGTTCGAAGCCCGTCGGCACGATCGGCACGCCGAAGCGCGCGGCCAGCGGCTCGTACTCCCGCCAGCCCATCACGGCGCAGACGTGGCCCGCGGCCAGGAAACCCTGCACCCGGTTCGCGGGAGCGCCGAGGATGGCGGCCATCGCCGGGGGCACCAGCACGTGGCTGACGAGTTCGCTGAAGTTGGCCAACCCCTCGCGCGCCGCCTGCCGGACGGCCAGGGCGTTGCCCGGGGCGGTCGTCTCGAAACCCACGGCCAGGAACACGACCTCGCGGTCGGGATGGCGGCGGGCCAGCTGGAGCGCCTCGAGTGGGGAGTCGACGAAGCGCACGTCGCCGCCGCGCGACTTGACCCGCAGCAGGTCGTCCCGCGAACCGGGCACGCGCAGCATGTCGCCGAAGGAGGTGAAGATCACGCCGGGGCGCGCGGCGATCGCCAGCGCGCGGTCGATCGTCTCGAGCGGCGTCACGCACACCGGGCAGCCCGGGCCGTGGACCAGGGTCAGCCCGGGCGGCAGCAGCTGGTCGAGGCCGTGGCGCAGGATGGCGTGCGTCTGGCCGCCGCAGATCTCCATGAGCGTCCAGGGCCGCGTCGCCGTCGCGGCGATGCGCTCCAGCAGGGTGCGGCACGGACCGGGGGCGCGGTACTCCTGCAGGAACTTCACGGGAGCTTGTCCGCGCCGTCGGTGTCGGCGTTGCCGGTGTTGCCGGCGTCGCCGTTCGGCAGGCTGTCGGCCTCGATCAGCGCGTTGAGGTCCGAGAGCGTGGCCAGGGAGGCCGCCGCCTCTTCCTCGTCGAGCACCTGCAGGGCGAACCCCGCGTGCACGATGACCCACGAGCCCTCGACGGCCTCGGGCGTGTAGGCCAGGCAGGCTGCGCCCACCACGCCGGCGTAGTCGATGCGGCCCATCGGTAGGCCGTTCTCCTGATAGATCTCGATTACCTGGCCGGGAACGGCGAGGCACATGGCGGTCCTCCCGGGTGTGGGATGTCGGGGCGAAGATAGACCACGGGGGCGGCCCCGTCCAACGCGGCGCGGGCTCACGCGAGCCCGGCCCGCGCGACGGCGGCCTGGCCGAAGGCCACCGCGCCGTCGTTGGGCGGCAGTTCCCGCGGCAGCAACGGCTGCAGCCCGGCTGCAGAGAGCAGCGGTGGCAACAGCGTGACCAGGATCTCGTTCTGGAAACTGCCGCCGCCCAGCGCGACCGTGCGCAGCCCGGTCGTCCGCGAGGCTCGTCGAGCCGCCTCGACCAGCAGTTCCAGCAGGGTGCGGTGGAAGCGCGCGCTGATCTCGGCCGCGCCCGCCCCGGCCAGCACGGCCGCGACGACGCCCCGGATGATCGGCGCGCAGGGCAGCTGCAGTCCACCATCGTGGTCGTCGATCTCCCAGGCGAAGGGCCGGGCCGCCTCGACGGCGGCGCAATTCGTCAGGGCCGTCAGCTCGATCGCGGCCTGCCCTTCGTAGCGCGCCTCGTCCCAGCCGCCGGTCAGCGCCGCCACGGCGTCGAACAGCCGGCCGCAGCTGCTGGTCGACGGCGCGTTGATCCTGCGGTCGATCATCTGCAGCACGACCCCGACGTCCTTGCCCGCGAGGAAGGGCAGCGCTGGCAGCTCGTCGCCGTAGGCCGCGCGCAGGTGGCTCAAGGCGGTGCGCCAGGGGTGGCGGATCGCGGCGTCGCCGCCGGGCAGCGGCACGCACGACAGGTGGCCCACGCGGGTGAAGGCGGACGCGTTCCCGGCGAGGATCTCGCCGCCCCAGATCGTGCCGTCCGTGCCGTAGCCGGTGCCGTCGAGGATCAAGCCGAGAGCCGGTTCCTGGTGCCGGTGCTCGGCCAGGACGGCGGCCAGGTGGGCGTGGTGGTGCTGCACCGGAACCAGGCGCTTGCCGGCGCCGCGGGCCTGTTCCCGCGCCCACTGCGTGCTGAGGTAGCCGGGGTGCAGGTCGTGGGCGATCGTTTCCGGCTCGCACTCCAGCAGTTCCTGCAGCGTGCGGATCGATTCCTTGAAGTAGCCGTAGGCCGCCAGGTTCTGCAGGTCGCCGACGTGGGGCGACAGGAAGGCGCGGCTTTCCTTCAGCAGGCAGACGGTGTTCTTCAGTTCGGGGCCGACCGCGAGGACGGGTTCACCGCGCCCGCCCAGCGACACCGGCAGGGGCGCGTAGCCGCGGCTGCGGCGGTGCAGGAGCGGGCGGCCCGCCATGACCTGGGCCACCGAATCGTCCGCGCGGCGCAGGATGCCGCGGTCGTGGAGCAGCCAGGCGTCGGCGATGCCCCGCAGGCGCGCGCGGGCCTCGTCGTCGTCGAGGCAGATGGGCTCGTCGCCGGCGTTGCCCGAGGTCATCACCAGCGCGGTCACGCCGCAGGCACACGCTTCTTCCAGCAGCAGCAGGTGCAGCGGCGTGTAGGCGAGCATCACGCCGAGCCGGCGGTGGCCGGGCGCGACGGCGGCGGCGATCGCGGCGTCCGCGCGGCGCTCCAGCAGGACGATCGGCGCCTGGGGCGAGTTCAGCAGCGCGGCTTCGTCGTCGCCGACGAGAGCCAGCGCCCGCGCCGCGTCGAGATCGGCGACCATCAACGCCAACGGCTTCGCCTCGCGGCCCTTGCGCGCGCGCAGCCGCAGCACGGCCGCCTCGTCGTCGGCGCGCACGGCCAGATGGAAGCCGCCGAGGCCCTTGACCGCGAGGATGCGGCCGGCGGCCAGCAGGCGCGCGGCTTCGCACAGCGGGTCGGCGCCGGGATCGACGCCATCGCCTGCCAACTCCAGGCGGGGCCCGCAGGCGGGGCAGGCGTTGGGCTGGGCGTGGAAGCGCCGGTCGCGCGGGTCGTGGTACTCGCGCGCGCAGTCGGGGCACATCGTGAACGGCGCCATGCTGGTGAAGGGGCGGTCGTAGGGGATGCGCCCGATGATCGTCCAGCGCGGGCCGCAGTTGGTGCAGTTGGTGAAGGCGTAGCGATGGCGGCGGTCTCGGGGGTCGCGGATCTCGCGGCGGCAGTCGGCGCAGACGGCGCTGTCGGCCGGCACGCAGGTCGAGGTGCCCGGCGAGTCGCGGCTCGGCAGGATGGCGAAGCCGACAACGCCGGTGGGGGCGATCGGCTCGACGGCGACCGACTCGATGCGGGACAGGGGCGGCGCTTCGGCCGCGAGCAGACGCCGGAAGGTCGCGACGTCGTCGCTGTCGCCCTCGATCTCGAGGAGCACGCCCTCGCTGTCGTTGGCGACGTGCCCGGCGAGCCCGAGCCTCTCGGCCAGGTTGAAGACGAAGGGGCGGAAACCGACTCCCTGGACGACGCCGTCGACGCGAAGCCGGTGCCGCAGCGGCGTCATTTCAGCGGGCCGCCGCGGCGCGGCGCGCCCGCAGCCACCCGTACCAGCCCTCGAGCCCCTCGCCGCGGGTCGCCGACAGCTCCACGAAGGCCAGCGCCGGGTTCACGCGCCGCGCGGCGGCCTTGCAGGCCTCGACGTCGAAGTCGACGTGGGGCAGCAGGTCGGTCTTGTTGATCACGCACAGCTGCGCCGCGGCGAACATCGTGGGGTACTTCTGCGGTTTGTCGTCGCCCTCGGTCACCGAGATGATCACGACCTTGGCGTGCTCGCCCAGATCGAACAGGGCGGGGCAGACCAGGTTGCCCACGTTCTCGATCATCAGCACGCCGCCCGCCGGCACCTCCAGGTCGGTCAGCGCGCGGCGGATCATCTCGGCGTCCAGGTGGCAGCCGAAGCCGGTGTTGATCTGCACGACCGGAGCGCCGGCGGCCGCGATGCGCTCGGCGTCGTTGAGGGTCTGCTGGTCGCCCTCGATCACCGCCAGCGGCATCTCGCCCCGGAGGTCGCGGATCGTGCGCTCGAGCAGCGAAGTCTTGCCGGACCCGGGCGACGAGACGAGGTTCAGCGCCAGCACGCCGCGGCCTTCGAACCAGCCCCGGTTGCGCTCGGCCACCAGGTCGTTGCGCCGCAGGATGTCCTGCTCCACGGACAGCCGGCGGCCGCCGCCGTGATCGTGATCATGATGATGGTCGTGAGGATGATCATGGGGATGATCATGGGGATGATCGTGCTCGCCGGGTTTGCGGTAGGTCACCGCGTCGGGGGGCTGGTTGCAGCCGCACGTGTCGCACATGACGCCCTCCCGGGGCCTGGTGTTCAGTCGATGTCGAGGCAGGCGACGCGCAGCTCGCGTCCGCCCACGACCGCCAGGCACCCGCCGCAGGCGGGGCACAGGGCCGCATAGAAGTCGATCTCGGTTTCGGCGCCGCAGGCCGGGCAGAGGCCGCGGCCGGGGATCTCGCGGACGACCAGTTCGGCGCCGGCGGCCAACGTCCCGAGGCGGGCCGTCTCGAAGCAGAACACCAACGCGGACACTTCGACGCCGGCTAGGCGCCCGATCTCCACCGTGACGGTGTTGATGCGCGCGGCGCCCGCCTCGCGGGCCCGTTCCTCGGCGATCTCGAGGATGCCGGCGACCAGGGTCATCTCGTGCATGCCGCCTCCCGGATCCCAATATAACACTTGGGGTTGGGACCACAAGCCGACCTTGCGGCCGGAGGTTCCCCGTTGCACCTTGGAGGGGCCGCACACCCACAGGAGGGGTCCCATGAACCAGCCCGCCTCACCGCCGCCCGTGATGTCCGCCCAGTTCGCCGGCCGCCAGCCCTCGGTCATCCGCATGGCCCAGATCCGCTTCGACGAGCGCCGCGACGGGACCGAGGCGATCAATGTGGCGATCGGCAACGTCTCGCTGCCGATGTACCCGGCCATGCAGGAACGCATGAAGCACCTCGACGCGCCTCGGAGCCCGTTCCGCGACGGCGTCGTGAAGTACTCGGCGACTGCCGGGACCCAGGAGTGCGTCGACGCCTTCATGAACGTGATCGCCAGCAGCGGTTTCGACACCGCAGGCCTGCACGCCCACATCACCGAGGGCGGCACCCAGGCGATGGAGTTGCTGGTCGTGGGCGTCTGCGGCCCCGCCGGCACGGACGAGGCCCCGCTGCTCCTGATCGACGCCGCCTACACCAACTACAAGACGCTCTGCGAGCGGCTCGGCCGCGCCACCTGCTCGGTGCAGCGCCGGCTCGGCGATGACGGCAAGTTCAGCCTGCCCGATCCCGCGCGCCTGGAACAGGTCATCCGGGAGAAGAAGCCCCGCGCGATGGTCGTGATCCCCTACGACAACCCGACCGGCCAGTACTACGACCACGAGGCGCTGGTGGCGCTGGCCCGCCTCGCGGTGAAGCACAACCTGTGGCTGGTGAGCGACGAGGCCTACCGAGAGCTGTACTACACCGGCGGCCGCTGTGCGAGCCTCTGGGGCGTGACCGAGGCCGAAGCGCCCGGCATCACCGGCCGCCGCATCGGCATCGAGACCACCTCGAAGGTCTGGAACGCCTGCGGCCTGCGCATCGGCGCCCTGGTCACCGACAACGAGCAGTTCCACCGCAAGGCCATCGCCGAGCACACCGTCAGCCTCTGCAGCAGCGTGATCGGCCAGTACATCTTCGGCGCGGTGGCCCACGAGGACCACGCGACGCTGCGCGCCTGGTACGACCGCCAGCGCGAGTACTACCGCGGCATGCTCTTCGACTTCACGTCGCGGATGCGCGCCGCCCTGCCCGGCGTGATCGTGTCGAGCCCCGACGCCGCCATCTACTCGGTGCTGGACGTGCGCAACATCGTGGCCGACGGTTTCGACGCCCTGGACTTCGTCCTGTGGTGCGCTTCCGAAGGCCAGGTCGTCGCCGGCGGGAAGGCGCTCACCGTGCTGACCGCCCCGATGGCCGGTTTCTACAGCGTGCCCGAGGGCGTCCCCAACCCCGGCCGCACCCAGATGCGCGTGGCCTACGTCGAGACGCCCGAGCGCATGGCGATGATCCCGGAGCTGTTCGCGGACCTGCTGCGGCAGTACGAGAGGAAGCGGGCGGGCTGAGGCGCGGCCCGCCGGCCGGATCGCACGGGAAAGGGAGCCGCCGCCGGCTCCCTTTCTGCGTCCCGGCACGGGAATCTCAGCGGTACAGGGCTTTCACGGCTCCCCAGGATCCGCTCTCGTAGGGCACGATCTCCAGCATCTGGTAGTCGCAGTGCAGGATGTTGCCGGGGTCGATCGAGTTGCCGTTCAGTTCGACGCGGTACCAACCGATCGGGTCGGGGATGGCGTCCTCCGCGGGGTCGTACGCGAAGGCGATCGTCTGCCCGACATTCAGCTCCCACATCTCGGGCAGCCCCACACAGCCGTACACGCACTCCATGGTGCCGAGATGGTAGATGAAACAGGCGGGGAAGGAATTGAAGGAGGCCTGGTTCGGGCCCGCGTTGTGGATGGTGATCGGCACGATGTCGCCCTGGGAATACTGCGTCGCATCCGTGACGACGCTCAGCTGGGCGACGGCCGATGCGGCCGTCATGCACAAGACTGCCAAGACGATCAGGATGCGAATCGTTCTGCTCATCGCTCATCCCTCCCTGCGCGTTCCCGGAACGCGATGCGTGCGGACATTGGCGGGGAGAAGCAACGTCTTGATGATACGGTATTTCGGCGTCACCGACAATCGGCATTCAGGTTGCTGGTGGCGGGCAAGTCCTTGCCGAGCCTCATCGTCATTTGAGCGGCCGGCAGCCGCCCTCCACGTACGGCACATACCGCTTCAGCAGGAAATGCTGCCAGGTCTGCTCCACCACGGCGGGCCAGCCCTCAAGGACCTCGCCGGCGGCGTGGACCTCGACCCGCACCAGCGTGCGCCCCTCGCCGGCGTCGGCGAAGGTCCAGGTCGTGACCATGTGGATGGCGTGTCCGGTCAGGCCCAGCGGTCCCTCGTAGCGCAGGATCTCGCCGCGGCGCGCGTAAGTCACGACGGCGTGGCGGATGCCGTCGCCCTGCTCGTCGAAGACCTCGAGGAAACCGCCGCCGGGCTTCGGTTCGACGACCAGGCGCACGGGGTGGTCGGACATGGTGTGGTCCCACCAGCCGGAGATGTCGCCGGTGGCGGCGTCGAAGGCCGCGGCCGGCGTCCCGGTCACCGTCGCCTCGACCGTGAAGGCGAACGAGCCGGTCGGCGGCGCCTCGGCGCGGGCGGACGCGGCGAGCAGCAGCGCGCAGCAGGCGAGGGTCGGGAAACATCGCATGGAGGCACCTCCGGTGTTGATCATTCGAGGACCGACACGGGATCGCCCGGGCGCAGGTCCCCCTCGCGCACCACGCGCGCGAACACGCCGAACATGACGCCGCCGCTGCATGTGCGGTAGTCGGTCAGCGTGCGCAACGGTTCCGGTCCGATCTCCCCGGTCAGCGGGTCGACCGTCGTGTTGGGGCAGCGCGGGCACGGGCGCAGGATCTCGAATTCGGCGCCGCCCGCACGCAGCCGACGCCACCCGTCCTCGGCGTAGGGTTCGCCGCCGCGGATCACCAGATTGGCCCGGAAGCGGTCCATGCCGACGCCGGCTTCGCCGCGCGCGGCGAGACGGCGGTTCAGGTCGGCGAGCGAGGCCTCGCAGCAGATCAGGTAGGGGGCCGATCCCGCCAGACCGTCGCTGAGCGTGGGGTCGTCGTCGGCGGAACCGGCGGCGGTTTCCACCAGGTGCGCGAGCCAGACCGTCTCGCCCAGCAGGTCGCTGAAGTAGCGGTTGGCCTCGGGCGCGGCGACCCTGGCCGCGAGCGTGCGGCGCTTGACGGTGACCGGCAGGGGGGACGCGCTCGCGGGCGGCGGGTCGACGCGCAATATCGGGCCGTCGGTTCCCGAAACGGTGAGGACGTCGCCGTCGAGGCCGATCGCCACGGTGGCGAGCCGGGGATGGGATTTGAGCATGACGGGTTCGCCCGACTGCGCGACCAGCAGCCACCGGCGGTCGCGGCGCAGGCCGCGGGCCAGCGCCGCGGCCTCTGTCAGGGGCACCGCGCGCGCGGCTTTGAGGGGGTAGGCGAAGAGGCTGCCGACGAGGAGGTCGCTCACATCGTCATTCCCGCGGCAACAGCTTGGCCGGCACGTCCATCTCCATCTCCAGCAGGGCCTGCGACAGCGTCTTGCCCTGCGGGTCCAGCATGAGCGACACGGTGCCGCCGCCGCCCAGGGTCCGCTCCAGCAGGAAGTTCAGGGCCAGCAGGTTGGGCGCCTCGTGGCGCGTGACCCGGCCCAGCACGATGCCCTTGAAGAAACGCCGCACCACGGCCGGCTTCAGTTCCCGGCGCAGCCAGGCGTACAGTTCGGGGCTGCGGCACAGCACGCCGATGTTGCAGGTGTCGCCCTTGTCGCCGGAACGCGCGTAGGCCACCGCGCGCAGCTTCACGCGACGCGTGCGGCCGCCGGCGGCGGGCGGGGGCGGCGCCTTGACGGCGGCCACGGGGGTGCCGAGGCGCGGTGGCGCCGGATCCGCGAAGGCGATGGACTCGCTGCGTTCGAGGCCGTGGGTGTCGAGGGCGGTGACCCGGGCCGCGACGCTGCTGCGGCGGATCAGGGCGGGCCAGTAGGCCACGACCTCCGACGGCTTCGGCCGCCCTCCGGTCACCGCCAGCCCCGAGGGCCCCGACAGGATCATCGTCGGCAGCACCATCCCGAAGTCGTGGACCTTGGCGCGGTCGTGGTCGCGGACGCCCAGGCGCAGCAGCACCTCGTCGGTCTCGCAACGGCCGAGGGTCTCCGGCCAGATCGAGCCGGTGCCCACGACCGAGGTGTGGGTCGCGACGAATCGGTGCCCGACGCGGTTCCAGAAGGCGCGTGCGAGCGTCTCCGCCTTTTCCGTGGCGTCGGGCCCGCTGACCAGGATGGTGCCGGTCGCCTTCCAGCCGTCCTGGTAGGCCATCGAGACCTTGAAGTTCTCGGGCCGCGGCGTCCCGCGCACGCCCGAGACGCGCACCCGGTCGCGGCCGAGGTCCTCCAGGCCGATGGTGTCGAAGCGGGCGATGACGTCGGGCGAGATGTAGCAGCGCGGGTCGCCCATCTCGTAGACGAGCTGCTCCTTCACGGTCTTCTCGCTGACGAGCCCGCCGGTGCGGCGGTGCTTGGTCACGACGAAGGACCCGTCCGGCGACACTTCGACGATCGGGTAGCCGATGCGGTCGAAGGTGGGCACGTCGCGCCAGTCGGTCAGGTTGCCGCCGGTGGCCTGCGTGCCGCATTCGATGACGTGGCCGGCGACGATGCCCGCGGCGAGGCGGTCCCAGTCGTCCTCGTTCCAGCCGAACTCGTGCATCAGCGGCGCCAGCGTGATGCCGGTGTCGGTCACCCGACCGGTCACCACGACGCGGCAGCCCATCTCTAGCGCCCGCACGACGGGTTCGGCGCCGAGGTAGACGTTGGCGGCGGACACCCGCGACAGGTGCGGCGCCAGGGGTGCGCCCGTCTCCATGTTGTCCAGGGGGTCGCCGCCGTCGCGCAGCTCCGTCAGCCGGCCCAGGATATCGTCGCCGGAGACCACGCCCACCTTCAGGCGCAGTCCCAGCTCGCGCGCGATCTCCACCAGCTTGCGGCCGAGCCCCTCGGGGTTCACGCCGCCGGCGTTGGTGATGACCGTCGCGCCGGTCTCCATCATCAAGGGCAGGCAGTCGCGCATCTGGTCGACGAAGTCCGTCGCGTAGCCCAGCGAGGGATCCTTGGCGCGCTGTCGCTGCAGGATGGACATGGTGACTTCGGCCAGGTAGTCCAGGGAGACGTAGTCCAGCGGTCCGCCTTCGAGTTGGCGGCGCAGCGCGCGGACGTCGTCGCCCCAGTACCCGCCGGCGTTGCCGATGCGGACGGTGCGCGTCATGGATGGCTCCCGGTTGGCGTGGGCGGACGGCAAGGGATGCTATAGGCGACGCCGATCCGGAACAAGATGTGATTTCCGGCATCGCTCGGGTAAGGAGCCGGGATCGAGGGGTCCCCGATCCCGGCTCTGGACGTCCACGGGCGGGATCAGCTCTGCAGATCGGCGTCGGCCTGCTTCAGCAGGGCGGCGAAGGCGGCCGCGTCACGGCCCTCGATCTCCATGCGATGGATGTACCGCACGGCCTTGCCGTCGCGCAGCAGCAGGACCGAAGGGCTGCTCGGGGCGAAGCTGCCGAACCGGGCGCGGACCTGGGAGGTGGCTTCGAGATCCATGCCGGCGAAGACCGTCCCGAGGTGGTCGGGGCGATTCGAATCGGCCAGGAACAGGCTTAAGCCGGGTCGGGCGCTGCCGGCGGCGCAACCGCAGACCGAGTTGAAAAACAGCAGGGAGGTGCCCGGGCGCGCCAGGAAAGCGTCCACTTCCGAGGCGGTGGTCAGCTCTTCCATCCCTAGGCGGGTCAATTCGGACCTCATGTGCTGGGTCATCACGGGATCGTACATCATCCACTCCAACCAATTGAGGGGAGGGCGAGTTTAGGGAGAATGATTATGATATCTGTAATCATAAAATAGCGCCACGAATCAGGCTATTGTCGGTCCTGACTTGAAATCCCGGCGTCGCGGCCTATCCTTGGGGCAGGTTGAGCGACCCGAACCCCCGGAGGCACCCGGTGAAGACGACGACCCTGGCGATCCTCGCGATCGCGTTGTCCGTGGCCCTGATCGGCTGCGGCGAAAAGAAGAGCGATTCAGCCGCCGCCTGGAACCAGAAGGCCGCGGCCGCGGCCAAGGACTCCCCGAGCGAGGCCGCGCCGCCCGGCATGGCCGCCGGCGGCAATCTCGGCGGTGTAGTGGCCGAGACGTTCAATTCCGGCGGCTACACTTATGTCCGGCTCAAGACGGCCGGCGGCGAGCTGTGGGCGGCCGGTCCCGAGGGCCCGATGCAGGTCGGGCAGAAGCTCGAACTGGTGGGCGCCATGGCCATGCAGAACTTCCACGCTGCGAGCCTCAACCGCGACTTCGCGGAGATCTGGTTCGCGGCCTCCTTCGCCGCGCCGGGCCAGGCCCCCCCGGTGGACATGCAGGCGGAGATCAAGAAGGCCCACGGCGGAGTGGCCGTCGGCAAAGCCGACGCCGACTTCAGCGGCCTGACGACCCCGTCGGGCGGTCTGAAGGTCGCCGAGGTGAACACGCGCCGCGCCGAGCTGGCGGGCCGGTCCGTCAAGGTGCGGGGCAAGGTCGTCAAGTCGCTGACCGGCATCATGGGCCACAACTGGCTGCACGTGCAGGACGGTTCGGGCGACGGCGAGACCGCCGACCTGACCGTGACCACCGACGCCGCCGCCAAGGTCGGCGATACGGTCCTGATCGAGGGCGTGCTCGCGGTCGACAAGGACTTCGGCAGCGGCTACTTCTACAAGGCGATCGTCGAGGACGCCGCCGTCCGCGTGGAGCAGTCCTCGTAGGACCGGCCGTCACCGGCTGTGCGACGGACGGCGGCTGCGGTCGCCGTCCGTCTTGTTGGTCCCGGGGGATCCGGAGCCGAGATGAGCGAGCGCACCATCCTGCACGTGGACATGGACGCCTTCTTCGCTTCGGTGGAGGTGCTCGACGACCCGCGCCTGCGGGGCAAGCCGGTGATCGTCGGCGGCACGCCCGAGGGCCGCGGCGTGGTGTCGGCCGCCAGCTACGAGGCGCGCCGCTACGGCGTGCGCAGCGCCATGAGCGCGGCGCGCGCGGTCCGGCTCTGCCCCGACGGCGTGTTCCTGCGCGGGCGCATGGAGCGCTACGCCGAGGTCTCGGGCTGGATCTTCGACGTCTTCCACGAGATCTCCCCGCTGGTCGAACCGCTGTCGGTGGACGAGGCGTTCCTGGACGTCGGCGGCTGCCGGCGCCTGCTCGGAGACGGCCCCACCATCGGGCGCCTCGTGAAACGGCGCCTCCTCGACGAGATCGGGCTGGTCGCGTCGGTCGGCGTGGCGCCGAACAAGTTCCTGGCCAAGCTGGCGAGCGACCTGGAGAAGCCGGACGGCTTCGTGGTGGTCGATCCCGCGCGAATCCAGGAATTCCTCGACCCGCTCCCGGTGAGCCGGATGTGGGGCGTGGGGGAGAAGTCCGCCGCCGTCCTGGAGTCCCTCGGCATCCGGACGGTTCGCGACCTGCGGCTCGCCGACGCAGTCCGCCTGGAGTCGCGCCTGGGTGCGGCCTTCACGCAGCACGTGAGGGAACTGGCGGTCGGCCACGACGAGCGGCCGGTGACGACCGACCACGAGGCCCGCAGCATCGGCCACGAGATCACCTTCGCCGAGGACATCGGCGAGCGCGAGGCGCTGGTGGAGGTCCTCGACCAGCTCGCGCACAAGGTGGCCCGCCGGCTGCGCCGCGCCGGCAAGCTGGCGCGCACGGTGCAGCTCAAGGCCCGCTTCCCCGACTTCACGACCGTGACGCGCGCCGAGACCTTGCCCGAGCCCACCGACCGCACCGATGTGCTGCGCGACGCCGGCCGCCGCCTTTTCGACGGGCAGCTCGATCGGCAGGGCCGCCCCCTGCGGCTGATCGGCCTCTCGGGCCAGAACCTCGTCGATCACGAGGTGCGGCCGCCGACCCTGTTCCCGGATCCCGCCGAGGAACGCGGCCGCGCGCTCGACACGATCATGGACCGGGCCGCCGAGCGTTACGGCGGCCGGGCGATCACCCGCGGTTTGCCGCGCCGCAAGCCCAAGCCCTGACCCGGCAGTCGCAGCTTGCGGGTCCGGGCGGCTTCTGCGATCCTGCCCGGGGCCCACGAACGGAAGGACACCCATGCGCAGGACCGTCGTCGGAGTCATGGGCGGCTGCTCCGCCGAGCCCGCTACGCTGGAGCACGCGCGCGAACTGGGCCGGCTCATCGCCGCCGAGGGCTGGGTGCTGCTCAACGGGGGCCGGCCGACCGGTGTGATGGACGCCTCGGCCCGCGGCGCCCGCGAGGCCGGCGGCCTGAGCGTCGGCGTGCTGTTCGACGACGACGTGTCCGCGGCCAGCGAGCACCTGGATATCGTCATCCCGACCGGCTTGGGCGCCGGCCGCAACATCATCAACGTGCTGGGCAGCGACGCGATCGTCGCCTGCCGCGGCAGCGGCGGCACCCTGAGCGAGGTCGCCATGGCCCTGCGCTTCGGCAAGAGGGTCGTGCTGCTGGACTTCGATCCCGGCAGCCGGTTTTTGAACCTGTGCGGCGGCGGGCAATGGAGCCTGGCCGCGACCCCCGCCGAGGCGGTGACCCAGGTCAAGACCTGGCTCGCCCGGCCGAAGGATTGACCCATGTGCGGTATCTGCGGAGCAGTGGCGCTGGAGGGACGGCTCGACGTCCCCGACGGCGCGACCGAACGGATGATCGGCGTGATGCGCCACCGTGGGCCCGACGAGTTCGGGGCCTGGCGCGACGATCACGTCCTGCTCGGCCACGCCCGCCTGAGCATCATCGACCTGGCGACCGGCCAGCAGCCGATGGGCGACGCCGCGGGCCGCCTCTGGCTGACCTACAACGGTGAGATCTTCAACTACGTCGAGCTGCGCGAGGAACTGCGCGCGCTCGGGCACACCTTCCACACCGCCTCGGACACCGAGGTGCTCCTGGAATCCTACCGCTGCTGGGGCGACGCCTGCGTCGAACACTTCGTGGGCCAGTTCGCCTTCGCGCTCTGGGACAGCGAGCGCCGGCGCTTGCTGCTGGCCCGCGACCGTTTCGGCATCCGACCCCTGTTCTGGACCGTGCGCGCCGGCGTCCTGCTGTTCGCCTCGGAGATCAAGGCCCTGGGCGCTTGGAACGCCGAGGCTCCGATGCTGGACCCCGGCGCCCTGAGCGAGATCTTCACCTACTGGGTGAACATCCCGCCGGCGACGCCTTTCCGCGGCGTCCAGCAGCTGCCCGCCGGCCACACGGCCTCGCTCGAGCTGGGCCGAGGCGGCAACACCCGCCCCGAGCTGCGCCCGCACCGCTACTGGCACCCGACGTTCCTGCCCGCCCGCGAGGATCACCGCTTCGTGGCCCGCGACGAGTTGCCGGGCATGGCGCGCCGGATCCGCGAACTGCTGGCCGACGCGGCGGTCATCCGCCTGCGGGCCGACGTGCCGGTCGGCGCCTATCTGTCCGGCGGGTTGGACTCTTCGGCGACCGCGGCGCTCATCCAGCACACGACCCAACGGCGGATGAAGACCTTCTCGGTGGGCTTCAAGGACGCGGCCTACGACGAAACGCGCTGGCAGACGATGATGGCCGAGCACCTGGGCACCGACCACGAGTCGATCTGCGTCGGCGACGCCGAGATCGCCGGCGCCTTCGAGCGCGTGGTGTGGCTGTGCGAGACGCCGCTGCTGCGCACCGCGCCGGCGCCGCTGTACGCGCTGTCCGGCCTGGTCCGCTCCCAGAACTACAAGGTCGTGCTCACCGGCGAGGGGGCCGACGAGGTCTTCTGCGGCTACAACATCCTGCGCGAGGCCAAAGTGCGCGCCTTCTGGGCGCGCGACCCCCGCTCGCGCCGGCGGCCGCTGCTGCTGACGAAGCTCTACCCGTACCTCCAGCAATCGCCGCCGGGATTCCTGGCCCAGTTCTACGGCGCGGGCCTGGAGGAGGCGGCGACCGATCCCTACTTCTCGCACCGCCCGCGCTGGCGCAACACCGGGACGATCGGCGCCTTCCTGGCGGCCGACATCCAGGAGGCGGCCGTGGCCCGGGACAGCGAGGAGCGGCTGGGCGCTTCGCTGCCCCCCGAGTTCCGCCTCTGGGGGCCGGTCGCGCGCGCGCAGTACCTGGAGATGACCCTGTTCATGGCGGGCTACCTGCTCTCCTCGCAGGGCGACCGCATGCTCATGGGCCACACGGTGGAGGGTCGCTTCCCGTTCCTGGACCATCGCCTGGCCGAGCTGGCGGGCACGCTGCCGGCCAGCGCCAAGCTGGCGGGCCTGAAGGAAAAGGCTTTACTCAAGCAGGCGGTGGCCGATCTGCTGCCTGCGGCCATCGTCGAGCGCCCCAAACAGCCCTACCGCGCCCCGGACAGCGCCAGCTTCTTCGTGGGGCCGGGCGCCGAACTGGTGCGCGAGGCGTTCGACACCGAGGCGCTGCTCGAGACCGGCCTGATCGACCCGCAGCGCACCGCGGGCCTGCTGCGCAAGTGGCAAGCCGGCAAGCTGACCAGCTCGCGGGACAACATGGCGTTCGTGGGTCTGCTCAGCCTGCAGCTGCTGGCCCGGCAATTCGGCCCCGGATTCGCGCCGCGGGTCCGCGAGGAAGCGCTGCGGCCCGAAGAATTGAACTGGCGCGGCGGTTCGGCCGCCGTCTGACAACACGGTACAGAGAGGGAGATGCAGGATGGAATTGCGGCAGCAGATCCGCGGCTTCGTGGTGGAGAATTTCCTGTTCGGCGACGGCGTGCCGCTCAAGGACGACCAGATGTCGCTGTTGGACAACGGCATCATGGACTCGGTCGGCGTGATGGAACTCGTCGCCTTCCTCGAGGGCGACCTGGGCCTGGGCATCGAGGACCAGGAACTCGTGCCGGAGAACCTCGACTCGATCGACAACCTCGTCGGCTTCGTCACGCGCAAGCGGGGGTAGGACCTTGACCGTCCACGGCATGCTGCTGGAGACCGCGGCCCGCCGGCCGGAAGCCGTCGCGCTCACCCACGGCGAACGCCACGCCACCTTCGCGGCCGTCGCCGGTGAAGCCGGCCGCATCGCCCGCTTCCTGTGCGAGCGCGGCGTGCGGCGCGGCGACCGCGTGGCCGTGCTGGTCGAGAACTCCCCCGAGTACGTGGCCGCCTACTTCGGCATCCAGCAGGCCGGCGCCTGCTGCGTCGCCCTCAACCACGCGAACAAGGAAGAGACACACCGGGCGCTGCTGCGCGACTCCGGCGCGGTCGGCCTGTGGACGCGCGCCCGTGAGGCGCGCGCCCTGCCGGAGATCGTCGAGGGCTGCCCCGACCTGCGTTTCGCCGTGGTCGATCGCGCCAACCCGACCTGGCGGCTGCCCGCGGGTCTGAGCCTGCACCGCGCCGACGAAGCGGCGGGCCTCGCGCCCCTGGACGGTGCCGGCGAGGCGGGCCCCGACGACCTCAGCACGATCCTCTACACCAGCGGCTCCACGGGCACGCCCCGCGGCGTCACCCTGACGCACGGCAACCTCGTGGCGAACACCGAGCAGATCCTGGCCTACCTGAAGCTGCAGCCCGACGACAGCGTCTGCAGCGTGCTGCCCTTCCACTACAGTTTCGGCAACTCGCTGCTGCTGACCCACGTGCGCTGCGGCGGCCGCACGGTCATCGACAACCGCTTCGCCTTCCCGCAGCAGGTGCTCGAGACCCTCGCGCGGGAGCGCTGCACCGGCTTTTCGGGCGTGCCGAGCCACTACGCGATCCTCTGCGCGCGGACCGACTTCCTCGAGCGGCCCCACCCGGACCTGCGCTACGTCACGCAGGCCGGCGGCGCCATGGCCCCGGACCTGGTGCGGCGCCTCCGCGCGGCCCTGCCCGAGCGGATCAAGGTCTACATCATGTACGGGCAGACCGAGGCCTCCGCGCGGCTGTCCTGGGTGCCGCCGGAGCGCCTGCGCGAGAAGTTCGGCTCGATCGGGATGGGCATCCCCGGCGTCTCGCTGACCGTGCGCCGGCCCGACGGCGGCGAGTGCGGCCCGGGCGAGCAGGGGGAGATCGTGGCCGCCGGCCCGAACATCATGCGCGGCTACTGGAACGCCCCGCAGGAGACCGCCGAGGTGCTCTTCCCCGACGGGCTGCACACCGGCGACCTGGCCTACCGCGACCAGGACGGCTTCATCTTCATCGTCGACCGTGTGAAGAACATGATCAAGGCGGGCGCGAACCGGGTCAGTTCGAAGGAAGTCGAGGAGACGCTGTTGCAGCGGCCCGAGGTGGTCGAGGCCTGTGTGATCGGCGTGCCCGACGACCTGCTGGGCGAGGCCATCGAAGCCTGGATCGTGCCGGCCGACCCGGCGTCGTTCGACGAACAGGCCCTGCTGCGCCACTGCGCGTCGAAGCTGGCGACCTTCAAGATCCCCCGCCGCCTGCACCTCGTCGACGCTCTGCCCAAGAACTCCTCGGGCAAGGTGCTGAAGGCGGAGTTGCGCGCCTCGGTGCGCTGAGCCGGGCGCGGCCGCCTACTTCGCCAGCAGACCCCCGCGCTGGTAGATCTCCGTCTGCACCTGGCTGAAGGGTTCGCCCTGGACGGAGCCGCCGTCCCAGGTGATCGAGCCGCTCTTCAGGTCGACGGTGATCGCAACCCCGCTCTTCAGGCCGGCCTTCACCGCGTCGGCCGTCACGACCGGCAGCCCCGCGTTGATGGCGTTGCGCTCGTAGATCGCGCCGTAGCTGCGCGCGACCAGCGCCTGCACGCCCAGCGCCGCGAAGCAGTCCACGGCCTGCTGGCGCGAGGAGCCGCAGCCGAAGTTGCCGCCGGTGACGACGATGTCGCCGGGCTGCGCCTTCTGCGCGAAATCCTTCCAGCCTTCGAGGTTGTCGAACGCGTACTGGCCCATCTGCCGCAGGTCGGTGATGGCCAGGTAGCGATTGTGGAAGATCATGTCGGTGTCGACGTTGTCGACGTCGACAACCCAGGCGCGGCCCGTCATCACGGTGGGCTTGCCGCCGCCGACGGCGCCCGGGCCCGTCGACGCGACCTTCGCCGCGACGACCGGCGGCGCGAACAGCACCGGCTGCGCGGGCATCGTCGCCGCCGTGCAGATGACGCCGGACACGGCCGTGGCCGCGGCGGTCGCGGGGCTCGCCAGGTAGACTTCGCCCTTGCCCTGCTTGCCGGCGAAGTTGCGGTTGCCCGTCGAGACGGTGACCTCGCCGGGGCCGTTCTGGCCGATCTGACCGGCGGCGCAGCCGCCGCAGCCCGCGTTGCCGATCAGGGCGCCGGCGTCGGTGAAGATCTTGACCAGCCCCTCGTCCAGGGCCTGCTGCCAGACCGTGCGCGTCGCCGGCACGATCTTCAGCACGACGCCGGGGGCGACGGCGCGCCCCTCGAGCACCCGCGCGGCCGCGCGCAGGTCCTCGATGCGGCCGTTGGTGCAGGAGCCCACGAACACCGAGTCGACCTTGCGGCCGGCGACCTCCGCGACGGGCACCGTGTCCTCGGGGTGGCCTGGGCGCGCGATCAGCGGCCCGAGGCCGGCGATGTCGACCTCGACCGTGAGGTCGTAACGCGCATCGGCGTCGGCGGCGACGGCCGGGAAGTCGCAACCGCCCGCGCGGCGGCAGTAGGCGAGGATCTCGGGGCTGGGCTCGAACAGGGCGATGATGCCGCCCATCTCGGTGGCCAGGCTCGCGATGGTGATGCGGTCGGGCAGGGGAAGTTCTGGCACGATCTCGCCCGTGATCTCGGCGGCGTAGCCCAGCAGGCCGTCCGCGCCGAGGACCTGCAACATCTTCAGGACGATGTCCTTGGCCGTGGCGTCGGGTCCGGGCCGGCCCTTCAGCACGATCCGTGCGGACTTCGGCACCTTGAACCAGACCTTGCCCGCGGCCCAGGCGTAGGCGATGTCCTGGTCGCCCATGCCCTGCCCGAAGGCGCCGACCGCACCCATGATGTTGGCGTGGCTGTCGGTGCTGACGAACGTCGAGCCCGGCCCGACCAGCCCGTCCTCGAGCGCGAGGTGGGTGCCGATGCCCTGGGTGATGTCGCGCAGGCCCACGCCGGTCTCGCGCGCGAAGGTGCGGCAGTACTGCTGGTTCGCGGCGTAGCCCTGGTCCGAGCCGCCGGGGTTGCAGTCGAAGGTGAACAGGGTCTTGGCCGGGTCGTCGATCGCCAGGCCGGCCTTCTGCAGGTTCTTGACCACGTTGGCGCCGCCGAAGTCGCGGGCGGCGCGCACGTCCACGCGCATGTCCACCGTGGCGCCGGGGAACACCGGCTGGTCGCAGTGCGCGGCGATGATCTTCTCGATGAGGGTCAGTCCCACGATCCCACCTCCAGCCCGCCAGGGCTCCTGGTTCTTCGTTGTCAGTCGTCGTCCTCGCCGTCGGGGAAGCCGAAGTCGGGTGAGTCGCCGTCCAGGCCGGCCGCCAGGCCGGTCGTGGTCTCGCGCGAGTCCCAGCACTGCTGCTGCGCCTCGTACTCCAGCGACAGCATGGTGGTCAGGTCGAACTCGCTGGACTGCTGCACCGCCAGTTTGCAGAGGCGCAGCGCCGGCTGGGGGATGCTCGCCAAACGACGGCAGTACGCCTCGACCTCCTGCTCGAACTCCTGAGGCGAGAAGACGCGGTCCAGCAGACCCAGGCGCGAGGCCTCGTCGGCGGACAGCGTGCGGCTCGACCACAGGATGTCCAGGGCGCGGTTGGGTCCGATCGCGCGCGGGAGGGTCGAGGTCAGGCCCCAGTCGGGCAGCAGGCCCAGCCGCATGTCCTGGGAGGTGAGGGTGGCGGTGGTGGCGGCCAGGCGCACGTCGGCGGCCATGATCAGCCCGAAGCCGCTGTCGCGCACGTCGCCCGCCACGGCGGCGACGATCGGCTTGCCGAACTCCTGCATCAGGGTCACGACGCGGCGGATGGTGTCGAGGTCGGCGGCCACGGTGCCCATGCCGACGTCGCCGGCCTGCGCCTCGGCGGCGGCGCGCAGGTCCATGGCGGTGTCGAAGGGCCCGCCGGCGTCGGTCAGCAGGATCACGCGGGCGGCGCGGTCGACCTGCAGGCGCAGCAGGACGTCGACGAGTTCATCGCCGAGTTCCTGCAGCGACGGCGTCGCCGGTCCGAACAGCGAGAGGGTCGCGACACCGTCGCGGACCTCGCAGTCGAAGAAATCGTAGGTCATGACCCTCCCGGAGGTGGCCGCCGCGGGGTGCGGGGGCGGTGTGCGGCTGCCTTCAAGCACGACGATAGGGGGCGGTCGCCACGGTGTCAACGCGGCCGGAGGGGGGAGCCGCCGCGACAGATCTGGACAGGTGCGGCGACGGCGGGTATCCTCCCGGGACTTCGCACCCGAAGGATTCCAGAGAGGACAACTCGGCATGAAGGTGTTCCTGACCGGCGGCACGGGCTTGGTGGGGAGGGCGGTCGTCCGCGCGCTGATCGAGCGCGGCGACGACGTCGTTTGCGTCACCCGCGACCGCAAGCGCGCGTTGTCGCGCCTGACGCGGCCGGTGGAGATCGTCGAGGGGGATCCGACCGTTCCGGGGTCCTGGCAGCAGGCGCTGGGCGACTGCGACGCGGTCGTCAACCTGGCCGGCGAACCCGTCGCCGCCAAGCGCTGGACCCGCAAGCGCAAGGCCCTGTTGCGCCGCTCCCGGCTCGAATCCACACGCAACGTGGCGGCGGCGGTCAACGCGAGCGAGCGGGTGCGCGTGCTGGTCAGCGCCTCGGCCGTCGGCTATTATGGCGACGGCGGCGCCGAGCCCCTGTACGAGGAGAGCGGGGGCGGCCGCGACTTCCTGGGCCGGCTGGCCCACGAATGGGAAGGCTGCGCCATGGAGGCGGACAACGGGCGCACGCGCGTGGCATTGCTGCGCATCGGCCTGGTGCTCGACCGCGAGGACGGGGCCCTGCCCCGGTTGGCCCTGCCGTACAAGTTCGGCCTGGGCGGCCCGCTCGGCGACGGCCGCGCCTACGTGCCCTGGATCCACCGCCACGACCTGGTGCGCGCGATCCTGCACATCCTGGACCGCGAGTCGATCGCGGGTCCCGTCAACGCGGTGGTGCCCGACCCGCCGACCCGCCGCGAGTTCGCCCGGACGCTGGGCCGCGTGCTGGGCCGCCCCAGCTGGTTCACGACCCCTGGGTTCGTGCTGAACCTGGTGCTCGGCGAGATGTCCGCCATGCTCCTGCAGAGTTGCCGCGCCGTCCCCAAGGCATTGCGTGCCAACGAGTTTCAGTTCGAGTACCGGGAGCTGGAGCCGGCGTTGCGGCAATTGTTGTCCTGACGACGGCAGGTAGGGTAGGATGGGTTGATCGGTCCCTCATGTTTGGGAGGTCACGACATGCGACACGCGGCGATGCTGACGTTGTGCCTGCTGACGACGGCCGGCGTGCTGCCGGCCTCGGCCCAAGTTCCCTTCCTGCCCCTTTCTCCGGGCTGCGCCTGGACCTACACCGACGGGGCGGGGCACGAACTCACCATCGAGGCGGCCGGGTACGCCGTGGTCCAGGGCGAGAACACCGTCGAACTGGTCTGGCGGGAGCCGGGAGACGTCTTCCACAATTTCTGGAGCCTGGGACCGACGGGCGCCGTGTTGCTGCACGGCGCCTACAACGAGGACGGTTTCGTGGCGAGCTACTCGCCGCCGATCCAGTGGCTGCCCGCGGTCTCGGCCACGGAACGCTGCTGGAGCACGACCTCGCGCGTCTACGGGAGCCTCGATGCCTCCCAGCCCTTGGAAGAATTCACCTTCTCCTACTGTGTGGTCGGAGGCGGGATCTTGACCGTGCCGGCCGGCGAGTTCGACACCGTCGCGGTCTCGGACGCCTCGCCGCCTCTGCTGACCGGCGCGGACGGCGGCGCGGCCTGCGATCTCCTCGGGCGCCGGCGCGACGGGGCGCCACGGCAGCAGGTTCCGCGCTCCTTCTCGGCGGGTGTCGGCCTGGTCAAGGAAGGCGACTGGGAACTCGCGAACTACGGCGGCCCGACACCGTTCGGGACGTCGAGCTGGAGCGAGGTCAAGGCGCTGTACAGCAGATAGGGAGCGAACCCCGCCGGAACGAACAGGGCCGTCCCCCTGAGGGAGACGGCCCCGTACTCGAAATCGATCCCCGCCGATTACCGATAGAGCGTTTTGACGGCTCCGAACGTCATGGCCTCGTTGCCGACGATGTTGTCGAGCGTCATCTGGCCGCGGATTTCGCCGCCGGGAAAGGTCGTGCTGTGGACATTGAGGTAGATCGATCCCGCGACGAGGTTGGCGTATTGGGTCGCGGTCATGTTCCAGGTCCCGGCGACCGGCGAGCCGATCGGCAAGCCGAAGGCCACCGGACCGTTGACGCCGGCCACGGCGGTGTGGAAGTGAACGGCGGTTTGCGAACTCGATAGGCCGCTGAACTGCAACTGGTAGGTGGCGACCAGGGTCTCGGTGTTGACGGTGAGTGCGGCGATGCCGAGGGCGCTGCTGGCGTTGGGCGGGACTTCCGAAGCGCCGGTGAGCATCGTGGTGTAGATGGCCAGATCGGCGTAGGCGGCGCCGGCGCCGAGGCCGAGCACCAGGACGGCCGCTGCGGCGACCAAGGCGGACTTCTTGAGCAAACGCATCGTGGGAACCTCCGAATTTGAGGACGGGACACAGGTCCATAATAGATTACTAAATTAATCCGCTATTGCAAGCCGCTGAGATTTTGAGAGGCTGTGATCGTGATGGCCGACCTCCGCCGGTCAACCCACCACGAACGCGTCGGCCTCGATGTCCCCGCCCGCGAAGCGCGTCAGCGACAGCGAGTCGATGATCCCATCGGGTTCGCCGGTGGTGATCTGTTTCGCCAGCCGGGAGGCGGCCATCGGGGCCAGCATGAAGCCGTGGCCGCTGTAGCCGCAGGCCATCTGGTAGCCCTCGAGGCCGGGGACGCCGCCCAGGATGGGGCGGTGGTCGGGAGTCACGTCGTACATGCCGGCCCACTGCCGCATCAGGCGCAGCCGGCGCGCCGGGGGCCAGTAAGCGGTCAGGGCGCGGGCGAAGCGCACTGCGAAACGCAGCTGGCTGCGTGTGTCGAACTGGGCGGGGCGGTCCCATTGCGGCTCTTGCGGGTCGCCGATGCCGCCGACGATCTCCCCGCGCATGCTCTGGCTGAAGTAGATGCCGTCGCTGATGGAGATGACCATCGGGTCCAGGAACGGCTTGCACGACTCGCTGACCATGATCTCGTGGCGTTCCTGGCGGTTGGGTAGCTGCACGCCGACCATCGCCGCCAGCGAGCGCGACCACGGCCCGGCGCAGTTGATCAGCAGCGGTGTGGCGATCTCGCCGCGGTCGGTGACCACGCCGGTGATCCGGCCGCCGTCGTGCCGCACCTCGAGCAAGCGCGTGCGGATGAAGATCTTCACGCCGCGGCGGGACGCGGCCTTCGCGTAACCCCACACCACGCTGAACGGGTAGGCGGTGCCGTCCTTCTGGCAGAACGTCGCGCCTTTCAGGCGCGAGATGTCCAGCTGGGGCACGATGTCCAGGCACTCGCGCGGCTCCAGGAAGCGGCTGGCCACCTGGCAGGAGTTCTGCAGGGCGACGGCCTTGCGCATGCTGTCGAGGTGGGATTCGTCCTCGGTCACCATCAGGTAGCCGCCCTGACGGAAGAACGTCTGCAGGCCGAGTTCGCCGGCCAGGTGCTCGTAGGCGGCGACGCTCTCCTGGGCCAGGCGGATGTTCTCCTCGGTCGTCCACTGCTGGCGGATGCCGCCGCCGCAGCGCCCGGTGGCGCCGCTGCCCAGGTAGTCCCGCTCCAGCACCACGAGGCGCTTCATGCCGCGCCGCGCCAGCTCGTAGGCCATGGCCAGACCGTTGATGCCGCCGCCGACGATGACCGCGTCGGCCGTCGCGGGCACGGGCCCTTCGGGCAGGGGGATCATGAGCCCACCTCCGGGTCGGTGCGGGGCAGCGCGGTCTCCAGCTCGCCCATCAGGGGCGGCAGGTCCAGGCTCGCCAGCTCCTCGAAGGTCAGCGGCTCGATGGGCGGGCGGATGTTCGTCAGCGGGATCTGCGAGGGGTCGATGCCGCGCAGGCGCGCCAGCTCCAGCGCCGACTCGCAGAGGCAGCCCTTGCCCTGGCAGAAGCCGGTGCCCACGCCGGTGAACCGCTTGAGCGCCTCCATCTCGGCAAAGCCGTCGCGGTAGGCCTTGCCGAACTCCTCGATGGTCACGTCCTCGCAGCGGCACAGGATGCGCTTGCTCATGCCGTCACCTCTTCCAGCAGGTCGGCGAGCGTGGCTCCGGCCGCCTCGCCGGCGATGGTCAGCTGCAGCCCGGCCGGGGTGCGGCCGTTCCAGCGGCCGGCGGCGACCCCGCGCGGCACGTAGCCGCCGCGCAGGGGATCGAGCACGAGGTCGGCGCCGAGCTGGTAGGCCCCGTCGTAGACGGGCTTGCCACGGCCGCAGATCACGGCGATCTCGCAGGCGGTTTCGTGGCGGGTCCCGCCCTGCCCGTCGTCGAAGCGCAGCGCGGCCAGCGAGCCCGCGCGGCCGAGGGCGGCGAGGGGCCGCATGCCGGTCCGCAGACGCCAGCCGAGACGGCGGGCGGTCGCCAGGGCGTCCTCGTCGGGAGCGGCGGTGGGATCCAGGGCGAGGGTGACCTGGGCGCCGCGCGCGTGGAGCAGGGCGGCGCTCAGCCACTGGTCCGGACCGTGGCCCCAGACGACCGCGGCGCGCCCGCGCAGATCGATCCCGTCGCGTCCGGCCAGGCGGTACAGGGCGCGCGGCCCGATGATGCCGGGCAAGTCGTGGTCGTCGAACAGGCCCAACTGGTCCAGGGCTCCGGCCGCCCAGACGATATGGTCGGCGCGCGCGACGGCCAGGCCCGTGCCGTCGCGGACCAGCAGCATGTCGGGCTGGTAGCAGCCCACGACTGCGGTCGCCGGCGCGCGGGTCACGTGCGGCGCGGCCGCGACGAGCGCGTCGCGCTCGTGCAGGACAGCGCGCAATCGGCGCAGACGGTGCAGGCCGGCCAGGGGGTCGTCCACGCCCGCGGCGGCGAGGTCGAGGGCCTCGCGGCGCTGGCCGCCGCCGAGGGGCGCGTCGTCGATGAGCAGGGTGCGGCCTTCGGCGGCCAGGGCCGCGGCCAGCCCGGCGGCGCCGCCGCCGACCACGACCGTGTCCCAGCGGCCCAGGTCGCGGGAGCGCGGCGGGGGTGCCGCGCCGGGCCGGGCCACCGCTTCGAGAGAGGTCCCATCCTGGCGCCAAGTCGTCTCGTCGGGCAGCCGGCCGATGCCGGTCATCGGGCGGATGGCCCGCATGAACAGCTTCGCCACGACCGCCGGCTTGGTGAACCACTTGTAGTAGAAGCCGACCGGCAGCAGGTGGCCGGTGTTGGCCAGAGCGGCCTGCATGGGGCGGCCGTAAGCGGCGCCGGTATCCTGCCGGGCGACGCGCAGGCCCTCGTGGACCGGCGTGTGGCAGGAGCGGACGTTCGGGACGCCGTCGATGCGCATCAGGCAGCCCATGCAGTAGCCGCGCGCGCACGAGGCGCCGCGGGGGCGGCCGTACTTGGGGCTGTGGGAGAGAACCTTGACGCCGTGATCCCACAGCGCGGCCGCGACCGACTGGCCGGAACGGCAGGCGAGGGGCTTGCCCTCGAACAGGATGGTCACTGCAGGATCGGCCACGGGCGGCTCCTTTCGCGCGTCGGCGCAGCGGAGCGAAACATAGGCCGGGCGGCGGGGGGGGGCAAGGAGCCACCCCTGAAATGAACAGTCGTTTTCTTCTCTTTGTTGGGGGCGTCCAAAGCATATATTTCGCTGGCCCGCCGCTTTCACGCGGGTTTCTTCGAGCCGTCCAAGGAGCCGTCAATGTCGCAGCAGAACTTCGCCGCCGTGCGCATGGAAGCCATCGACAAGAAGATCGAGTTCGTGGACCTGAAGGTCCTGGACCTCGTCGGCCGCCTGCACCACATCACGTTCCCCTTCGACCGCTTCACGCCCGAGGTCATGGGGGAGGGCATCGGGTTCGACGGGTCCAGTTACGGCTTCCTCAAGGTCGAGGACAGCGACATGGTCCTGCTGCCGGACCTGGGCACCGCCCACCTCGACCCGTTCCGCAAGCGCCCCACGCTGACGATGTTCGCCGAGGTCAAGCACGTCGACGCCGGCCGCACCCCCTTCGCGCAGGACGGCCGGACCATCGTGCGCGCGGCCGAGGGGCTGCTGCGGGAGATGGGCGTCGCCGACACCACGCGGTGGATCCCGGAGTACGAGTTCCACATCTTCGAGGAGGCGGACTTCGACTCGGGCAACACCAGCGCCCACTACCGGATGGAGAGCCGCGAGCGCTTCTTCCAGAACGCCTACCACGCCTGCAATCCCCACGACCGCCACGACGACTTCCGCGACGAGGTCTGCGCGGTGATGCGGGACTTCGACATCCCGGTCCGCTACCACCACCACGAGGTGGGGGCCAAGTCCCAGCAGGAGATCGAGGGCTGGTTCGCCGACCTGCCGACCACCTGCGACAACGCCGTGATGACGAAGTACATCCTGTTCAACCTCGCCGAACGGCACGGTCTGCGGGTGACCTTCATGCCCAAGCCCCTGTTCGACAACGCGGGCAGCGGCTGGCACCTGCACCAGTACCTGATGAAGGACGGCCGCAACGTCTTCGACGACCCCGCCGGCTACGCATCCCTCAGCCGGACGGCCCTGAGCTACGTCGGCGGCGTGCTGCTGCACAGCCACGCCCTCTGCGCCTTCACCAACCCCAGCACGAACTCCTACAAGCGCCTGGTGCCGGGCTTCGAGGCGCCGACGGCGATCACCTTCGGGCGCAGCAACCGGGGCGCCGCCGTGCGCATCCCGAGCTACGTGGCCGACCCCCAGCACCGCCGCATGGAGTACCGCCCGCCCGACTTCACCTGCAATCCTTACCTGGCCGCCTCGGCCATCCTGATGGCCGGGCTCGACGGCATCGTCCGCGGGCTCGACCCGCTGGCCGCGGGCTACTGCCCCGAACACCCCCCGGCCGACGGCCAGCCCCACTCCGTGGAGTTCCTGCCGCGCTCCCTGGACGACGCCCTGGACGCTTTGGAAGCCGATCACGAGTTCCTGACGCGGGGCGGCGTGTTCCCCGAGGCCCTGATCACGCGCTGGCTGTCGATCAAGCGCGCCGAGATCCAGGCCATCAACCGGCGGCCGCATCCCTACGAGTTCTCGATGTACTTCGATCTCTAGGCCCTGACGGCGGAGGCGGGGGATGGTCGAATTCGAGATCCGCACCGGCGCGCGCAGCTCCTTTGTCGATATTACGACTCAGGTTCAACACGCCGTGGACGAAATAGGGCTGGAAGAGGGGGCGGTCCTGGTCTGGGCGCCCCACACCACTGCGGGGGTCACGGTCAATGAAGGCGCCGATCCCGACGTGGTCCGTGATATGATCGACGCCCTGGACCGAGCCGTGCCCTGGGACGCCGGCTGGCGTCACGCCGAGGGCAACGCGGCGGCCCACGTCAAGAGCAGCCTGGTGGGCTGCGGCCAGCTGGTGCCGGTCGCCGGCGGCAGGCTGGGGCTGGGCGTCTGGCAGGCGGTCTGGTTCTGCGAATTCGACGGCCCGCGCCGACGCAGCGTGCGGGTGCACGCCGTCTGACCGCCGCAACCGGGAAAGCGCACCCTTTGAAGGATCGCATCCACTTCCATCGCGCCTACAAGCGGCTCGGGCCGGTGAACCGGCTGTCGCTGGCCGCGTTGCTGTTGCTGGTGCTCGCCCTCGACGCGGCGATCGCCTGGTTCCACGCCCCCCTGCTGGACGCCTTCGTCACCCGCGTGGCGGCGCTGGCGGCGTGGGTGGGGGTGCGGACCGACCTCACGCACTGGGAGTTCCTGCCGGTGTGGGTCACGCGCATGCCGGTCCTGGACGCGGTGGGCGCCTTCCCCTCGCGCCGGCTGGCCCTGATCACCTTCATCGCCTCGGTGTTGATCGTGGTGGTGCTGCCGCGCCTGCGCTTCGTGCCCAAGGTGCTGCGCGTCTACGCGGTGTTCCTGTCCCTGTTGAACCTGATCTCCGGCGCGTTCTTCGTGCTGGTGCCGCACCTGTTCCCCTACGACGTGCTCGACTTCTCGCTGCTGTACATGGGCACCCAGTTCGGCATGTGGCTGCTGATGCCCGTGGTGATGGGGGTCGCGCTCTCGCCGCTGCAGACCCCGGTCTGGGAGCGTTTCGCGGTGATCCTGGCGACGCTGGGCTACGCCATCCTGTTCGGCGCCGTGCGCTACGCCTGCTTCCTGTACCTGCTGCAGAAGCTGACGGTGCTGCACATGGCGGCCATGTTCTTCGCCCTGGGTCCGCTGATCGACTTCGTCTACCTGGTGGCGATCTATTCCGTGTACATGAACGTCGTGGCCCTGCGGCTGCGCGAACGGCCGGAGACGTGGCGATGGTCGTTCTGATCCTCAAGCTGTACGTGCTGCTGGTGGTGCTGATCATGGCGATCTACGCCACGCGGCACTACCGGTTCACGGTCAACCGGCTCGTCGGGGAACAGCGGCTGTACTACCAGGACCTGATCGACTCGGAGCTGCCGCGCATCTCCGTGCTGGTGCCGATGCACGACGAGGAAAAGGTCGCCAGGCAGTCGCTCGAGGCGATCCTGCGCTGCGAGTACCCGCGCGAGCTGCTCGAGATCATCCCCATCAACGACCACTCCACCGACCGCACCGCGGCGATCCTCGACGAGATGGCCGCCGGGCACGACGTGATCAAGCCGCTGCACCGCCACGAAGGCCAGCGCGGCAAGCCCGCCGCCCTGAACGACGCGCTGCTGGTGGCGTTCGCCGACGTGATCATCGTCTTCGACGCCGACTACCTGCCCGCCCGCGGCTCGCTGCGCGACCTCGCGATCTCGTTCAAGGATCCCGAGGTGGGGGCGGTCATGGGGCGCGTGGTGCCGGTCAACACGCGCGCGAACCTGCTGACGCGACTGCTCGACCTCGAGCGCAGCGGCGGCTACCAGGTGGACCAGCAGGCACGCCACAACCTGCACCTGATGCCCCAGTACGGCGGCACCGTCGGCGGTTTCCGGCGCGACCTGGCGCTCTCGTTCGGCGGCTTCGACCAGCGCGTGCTGGCCGAGGACACCGACCTGACCTACCGCCTGTTCATCAACGGCTGGAAGGTGGTCTACGCCAACCGTGTGGAGTGCTTCGAGGAGGTGCCCGAGACCTGGGAGGTGCGCTCGCGCCAGATCCGTCGCTGGTCGCGCGGCCACAACTACGTCATGTTCAAGCACTTCGGCGGGTTGCTGCGCTCGCCCTACCTGACGCGCGCCGAGAAGCTGGACGGTCTGCTGCTGCTGACGATCTACCTGGTGCCGGTCTTCCTGCTGACCGGCATCCTCGACTCGGTGGCGCTGTTCTTCCTGGGCGAGATGCAGATCATCGACAGCGTGCTGGTCTTCCTGTTCGTGGCGACCTACAACTCCTTCGGCAACTTCGCGCCCTTCTACCAGATCGGCACCGCGTCGCTGCTCGACGGCGTCACCCACCGCATCCGCCTGCTGCCCTTCCTGATGTTCTACTTCCTGATGAACATCTGGACGATCACGCACGGGTTCTTCCAGGCCCTCGGCGACCGTTTCTGGCGCCGCAAGCGCGCCGAGTGGGACAAAACCAAGCGCTTCCGCAAGGAGGCGCCGGTATGAAGCGACGCCTGGCCGGCCTGGCGCTGCTGCCCGCGACCGCCGTCACGGCGGGGGCCGCCACCCACACGTTGTCCGTCGAAGCCGCGCTGCTGCTCGTCGCCTTCGGCCTGCTGATCGTGTTGCCCTTCGTGCCGGGCCTGATCGAGGTCTGGCGTCCGCGCGATCGCTACCCGCTGCCCGTGGACATGAACTACACCAAGGACCCGCGCTACCTGGGCCGCTCGGCCCGCGCGCTGCTGGCCGCCGCCCTCCGCGACGACCAGGGCCCGCCCGGCCGTCGCACGGTGACCCTCTCGAAGGTCGAGGCGGTCGAGGTCCACGACCGGCTGGACGTCTCGGCGGGCGCCAACCTGACCGCGATCCAGCTGGCCCGCGGCGCGATGGTCGTCGGGGACCGCGCGACCTGCGACCGCGACATCTACGCCCGCGCCGGCGCCCGCATCGGCGAGGGCGCCGTGCTGCGCTCGCTGGCCTGCGACGGGCGCGCGGCGCTCGGCCGCGGCGTGACCATCGCCCGCTGGCTCGACGTCGAAGGCGACGCCCACGTCGGTCCGCAGTCGGACCTGGGCGCCAGCGCGGCGGCCGCGGGTTTCCTGGAACTGGCCGACGGCGTGACGTTTGAGCGCCTGTGGGGCTCCCCCGTGCGCACGACGGGTTACCTCGGACCGCGGGAGCTGCCGGCGGCCCCGGCGCCGTTCGCGTTGCCCGACGTGCTGGAGATCCGCGACATCGAAGACCTGGCGAGCCTGCACCGGGGCGACTTGGTCGTCGGACCCGGCGAGACCTTCGACCGCCCCCTGGTGGTCAAGGGCGACCTGCGGATCGAAACCGACGCGGTCGTCGACCGCACGGTCAAGGTGTACGGCGACCTGACCCTGGAGCCCGGGGCGCGGCTGCTCGGCGACGCCTTCGTCGAGGGCGCGGTGATCGTGGGCGAGGGGGCGGCCGTGCGCGGCTGCGTCTTCTCGCAGGACTCCGTGGAGTTGAGGCGCGGCGCGCGCGTGGGCACGCCGGGCCTGGTCAAGACGGTCGTCGGCAAGCACAGCGTGACGCTGGCCGGCGACGTCGCCGTCCACGGGTACGTGCTGACCGACGGCCGGGGAAGCGTGCGATGCCGCGGCTCGGACTGATCCTGGCCCTGATCGCCTGCGTCGCCGTGGCGGTCTACGGCGTGGGAGTCCTGCGCCACGTCGGGCACGAGGCCGAGCGCGGCGATCTGCGCGTGCTGGTGGGATTCAACCCCTCGCTCATGGACGAGAGCGGCGACGTCGTCGCGGCCTGGCGCAGCGTGCTGGAAGAGGAGGGCGTCCCCGCCGAAGCCCTCGACCTGTACACCCTGCTGGACCTCGACCCCGCGGCGACCGTGGCCGCCTGCCCCGCGCTGATCCTGCCCGACGGCGTCTGCCGCCGCCTGAACTCCTCGCTCGAACCATGGCTGGACGCCTACCTGCGCGCCGGCGGTTCGCTGATGGTCGTCTACGACGCGGGCATCAAGAGCCTCAAGGGCGCCTACCTGCCGCGCAGCTACCTGGCGCGGTTCACGGGCGTCCAGCACGTGGACTACACCGACGGCGGCCAGGACAGCTACACCACCGGCACGCTGCGCTTCGCCGACGAGGACGCCGCCCGCACCTGCCAGATCCCGCCCGGCAAGCTGGACCCCGACCTCACCCTGACCGGCTACAGCTACGGGCGCCTGCGCTACCCCGTCGCCCGGACGCGGCTCGAGGCCGACGACGTGCGCGTGCTGGCCTGGACCGTCACCGACGACGGCCGCGAGCAGCCGGCGATCGTCGCGCGCGCGTACGGGGCCGGCCGCTGCCTGCACGTGAATCTGCCGCTGGGTCACCTGAAGTCGCACGCCGACGACCTGCCGCTGCGCGCGATCGCGCGCTGGTGGCTGCTCGAAGAGGTGGGCCTGCCCTGCCTGATGAACACGCCGCGCGGCGTCGGCGGTCTGGTGCTGAACTGGCACGTCGACGGCAACGGCGACTGGCCTTTCCTGGACGACATGGTCGCCCGCGGCCTCTTCCGCCGCGACCTGCCCGCCTCGATCCACGTCTGCGCCGGACCCGACCTGAACGCGCCGGGCGACGGCGACGGTTTCGACGCCTGCGGGCGGGGGCGTCGCCAGCTCGAAGCCCTGGCCGGCCTGGGCGAGATCGGCTCGCACGGCGGCTGGACCCACAACCTCTTCTCCGCGGAAGTGCTGGCCGGACGCTGGGGCGCGACCGAGGCGCGCGAGGCCGTGCGCCGCAACCGCGACTGCCTGCGCGAGGTCGTCGGCCGGCCCGTCGCGGAATACTCCGCGCCCGACGGCGTGCACCCGCCGCACCTGATGACGCCGCTGCTCGAGGAGCTGGGCTTCACCTGCTACTACACCACCAGCGACGTCGGCAGCGCGCCCAACCGCAGCTTCAGCGACGGGCGGCGGCTGTCGGACCTGCTGATCGCGTTCCCGGTCATGCCCCTGCGCGACGTGGCGAGCTTCGGTGAAATGGACACCAAGCTGCGCCTGCCGACCGGAGAGGTGGCGTCCTGGCTGGACGGGATGCTGGACTACTGCGAACGCAACCGCGCGGTGCGCCTGATGTACTCGCACCCCTACAACCTCTACCTCTACCACGGCGACCAGGACTACCTGCCCGCCTACGCCGCCTGGCTGGACGAGCTGGCGGCGCGATGCCGCGACGGGCGCCTCCAGGTGCGGCCGATGCGCGAGTTCGCCGCCTTCCAGCTGCGGATGCTGCAGACCGCCGCGACCTGGCGGGTCGGCGACGGCGAACTGCGGCTTCATCTGCGCAACCCGCAGACCCTGCGCGACCTGGCCTTCAGCGTGCCGGCGGCCCGCTGGCGCGCTCCGGAAGCGCCGGGCCTGCGCGCCACGACCGGCGGCGGTCGCCACGTGGTGGTGATCGAGGACGATGCGCGCGAGATGGATGTGGTGCTGCATGCTCGCTAGCACGGGGATCCTCGCCCTGTCCGGCGGCTGCGCCGGCCACCGCAGCCCGGCGCTGGCGGTCGTGAACTGGTTCGAGCCCCTCGACGGCGGGCGCGACCGCGTGAACCCGTACTTCACGAACCTCTACGCCCTGTCGCTGGTGCGCCACCGGCTCGGGAGCGGCGAGGTGCACGACTACGTGGCCTGGTACCTCGACCACCTGAACTACCCGGACCGCCACGGCCTGACCGGCACCATCGACGACATGGACGTGCGGCCGGGCGGCCGCCTCGAGCGGACCGGCAGCTACGACTCGGTCGACGGCTATGCCGGCACGTTCCTGCTGCTGCTCGACGAGTGGGAACAGTCCGGCGGGGACCGCGCCCTGCTGGAGGCGAACCGCTCACGCATCCAGGACGTCGCCTGGCTGCTTCTGCGCCTGCAGGATCCCGACGGGCTGGTGCGCGCGCTGCCGGATGC
Source organism: bacterium (assembly GCA_031441465.1). Classification (GTDB taxonomy): domain Bacteria; phylum Krumholzibacteriota; class Krumholzibacteriia; order LZORAL124-64-63; family LZORAL124-64-63; genus PNOJ01. Next base: position 99,174 of record JANOEP010000039.1, read on the forward strand.
GAACGCGCGCTACCTGATGGACAACTGCGAGGCCTACGCCGGGCTGCTGGCCTTCGACGCCCTCAGCCGGCGCCTGGGCTGGGACCAGGGCCCGCGCCACCGGACCGCGGCCGAAGACATCCGCAAGGCCGTGCTGAGCCGTCTGTCCGACGAGCCGGGCCGGCGCTTCCACTGGGCGGACGCCGGCGGCGTGCCGCACCGGTCCGACTGGGACGTGTTCTATCCGGATGCGCTGGCCCAGCTGTTCCCGATCCTGTACGGTGTGGTGGACGCCCGCTCGGATCTGGCGCAGCACCTGTGGCGGGAATTCGAGCAGCGCTACGACCCGCGCGCGGGGCAGCCGGTCTCGGCGGTCCAGCGCGCGATCATCGACCTGACCAGGGAGCGAGTGACGCCGTGACCCACAAGACACTGCGATCCGTCCTGCTGGCCGCCGGATTGACGGCGCTGTCGCTGACCGGGGCCGCGGGCGCGGACGCCGCCGGCGGCGCCGAGGAATGGGCCCGCCTGCGCGGCGCCCCGGGCTACCGCCTGGACGTCGACCTGCAGCTGGACCGCCTCAGCCCGCAGGACCTCTACGGGAACTGGGCGACCGGCACGGCCACCCTCTACGTGAAGACCCTGCCGCGCCTGACGCCGTTCGTTCAGGTCTCCGTGCTGGAGCGCGAGGACGTCGACGCGGGCTTCTCCGTCGGCGCCTACGCCGACTGGACCAGCCGCCTGTACTCGTCCACCTCGTTCACCGCCGGCGGCCGTTCGCACTACCTGCAGAAGAACCGCTGGGACCACGCCTTCTACCTCAACACCGGTCCGGTCACCCTGGTCGGCGGCGCCGGCTGGATGCAGGACCACGACGGCCACGAGGACTGGTCGCTCGCCTTCGGTCCCCGGCTGTGGCGCGGCCGCCTGATCCTCGAGTACCTCGCGACCCGCACGGTCAGCGACCCGGGCGAACACGTCGGCTGGAAACACAGGGTGTCCGGCGGTTGGGGGGAGGAGGGCCGCAGCTGGCTCTTCGCCAACCTCACGCTCGGCCAGGAGCGTTACGCCGCCACCTGGGTGACCCCGGTCCAGGACGTGGACCACGACTTCTACGAGGTCACGGCGAGCCTGCAGCGCTGGGTGCGGCCGCGCCTGGGCTACAAGCTGCAGGCGGGCTGGCTGGACCTGGGCGAGGGGTTGGACGGGTACGAGAAGATCGGCGTCGGCGTCGGTGGGTTCGTCGAGTTCTGAGTTGTGCCGCTGAAATTGTGTCCGGCCGCGCCATAGATAGGCGCGGCCGGCTTTCGTTTCATCACCTCACATCGCGTAGCTCAGCTCATGCCGCCGCTGCCGCGGCAACACCCGCGTGCTGACCGTGCGCCAGTAGTACTCAGCCCAACGCGCCGGTAACCGGCTTCGGCTGAAGAACAACCGCCGCTCCAGCAGATCCCGCACCTCAAGCCGCCTGTCGAGCATCCCGCGCGCCTGCGCCGGCGTCGGGCTGCCGCGCTGCTTCTCCCGCCTGCCCTTCATGTAGTTCCTCCACACTAGGAACACCACCAACCGCTCCGCACTCGACTGCCGACGCTTCGACCACGCGATCGTCTCGCGCTTGTGGTTCGCGCTGCTGTGGCGGATCAACAGGTCCGCCAAGTTGATCGGGAACAACTGATTGCCTGCGTCACGCCGTTCCAGGCTCGAGGTAACAAGGTGGGCCACCTCGCACGGAAGGCCTCGCAGGACTCGCGGGTAGACCTTGTGGTCATCGCTGAAGATCGTGACCCGGCCCTGCCCACCAGTGACCACCTCCAGCAGATGCTTCACGTCCTTGAACACGGCCTTGGGGTCCGGCCGGCCATGGCGGGCTTCCAGTCGCGCACGCTTGCGCTTCTGGACCTCGGTCATGGTGCCGCTGCGGCGCACCTCGCTGTCGGTGAAGTAGACCAGGAAGTCGGTGTCCTTCTCCACGGCCAGGTGGTGGTGAAAGGGCCAGTACTGGGATTGCTCGAAGGTGACGAAGCCGTCGATGACGAACTGGTCGGCCGGCTTGGCGGTCCGCATGCGCTCTGCGTGGTAGAGCAGGCAGTGGCGGCCGAGTCTACCGAGTTGGCGGTCGATGGTCGAGGGAGCGACGCGTAGGTCCCTGGCGATCTGTCGGTTGGCCATGCAGCCGGTGGTCTTGGTCAGCAGCTGTGGGAGGATGTCGGGGCGCTTGAGCCAGTAGGAAGTGGCAAAGGTCTGGGTGCTGAAGGATCGGCGGCAGTGAAGGCAGAGGAACCGCTGGATACGGTACGGGCTGAGGTGTCGCCGGTAGTAGCCGATGCGTTTGAAGCGCCAGCCTGGAGCCAACTGCCTGTGGTGGAGGCAGTTGGGGTTGGGGCAGTGCGGGGGGACGAAGGAACTGTCGGTGGTGTGCATGTCCGGCCCGTGGCATCAAGCGGGCCGGACACATTTTCGGCGGCACAACTCAGGGGCCGGCATCCCACGCAGGGCCTGCCCGCAGGTGATTTTCCACGTAATAATCCAACAGCACGCGGACGAATCCGTGCTCGTCGTCGGGCACCAGCGGCCCGGCGTCGCGCAGCCAACCGTCGGCGCAGTCCGCGGCCGAGGAATCGGCGGCGGCGCGGTCCAGCAGGTTGCCGAACGCCGCGCGGTAGCGCGCGAAGTCGTCGCGACTCATCGCCGGCCCGTGTCCCGGCACCAGCACGGCGAAATCGACCTCGGCCAAGCGGGCCAGTACGGCTTGCCAGCGCCGGGGGCAGGCCGTGTCCAGCAGCGGCACGGGGAGGGTCACGAGGTCGCCCGCGATCAGCACGCCGGTGGCGGGATCGAACAGCCAGACGTCGCCGGCGGTGACGGCCCGCTCCTCGAGTCCCAGCACGAGTCGGCGGCCGGCGATCGTGCGCGCTCCGGACGCCGTCACGATCTCGTCGGGCGCCAAGGCGACGCCCGCGTCCAGGATGGTCAGTTCGGCTCGCATCGTCGCCGCGGAGGCGGTGTCGCAATCCGTCCGCGCGAGCGCATCCTCGAGTTGCGCCCGGTAGTCCGCCAGGAAACCCGTCATCGCCCCGGCGAGCGCGCCGCTGGCCCAAACGCGCACGTCCGGGTAGGCGAGCCGCACCCGCGGGTTCCCCCCGATGTGATCGAGATGCCAGTGGGTGTTGACGATCGCGGCGACAGGCTCCCGCGCCGCGGCGGCGAAGTCGAGGATGGCTTGGGTGTGCCCGGCATGCCGGCCGGTGTCCACCACGATCAGCCCTTCGGGCGCCTCGAGGATCACGGTATTGCCGTCGGGTTGGCTGCCGGGGACGAAGCCGCCGGGCAGCAGGTGGATCCCGTCGGCGATCTCGCCGGCGCAGCAGGAGGCGGCGGCCGCGCACAGCGTCAGCAGCGCGAGGCTTGTTCTCTTTCGTAGCATCATGTCGGCGGCTCCCTGCGGGGGGCGAGCGGGCGATGATCCGGGTTTCGACGCACCTGCACGGGGATTGTTCCCATCGACTGCCTGTCATCAATTCAATATGTTAATACCATACTAATTTGATATACTATCAGGGTCGGGTCGTGTATCCTCAAGCGACTTGTTTGGAAGGGTGGCGTATCTCGCTACCGTTGTCACCGATGGAGGGAGATTCCCATGCGCTCTTGCTTACTGCTTGGTCTCGTGTTCCTGACGGCGGCCGTCAGCGCCGCGCCTGTCCAGGCGCAAATCGTGAACGGTTCATTCGAGCCCGTGAGCTACTTCGGCGACTGGGTCACCTTGCCCGGCGGTTCGACCGGGATCCCCGGCTGGACGGCCGTCGGTTCGGGCGTCGAGTGGTTCACCGGCTACGCTCTCGACGGGCTCTACAACATCGACATTGCCAACTACACGTCGTCGGACGGGGGCATCGAGCAGACATTCCCCACCACGCCGGGCGAGGTCTACATCATCACGTTTTCCCTCGGCACCCTCCAGTGGGCCGGCCGGGACGGCACGGCGGAGATCACGGTCAGCGCCGACGGGGCGAACCAGGTCTTCACCACCGTCAACTATTCGGCGGCGATCGTGTGGACCACGCAGGCGTTCACGTTCACGGCCGACGACGCGAGCGCCACGCTGCGCTTCCGCTGCCTGCAGAACGCCCTGCTGCACTTCGCCCACCTCGACCGGGTGGAGGCGACGGCGCTGAGCACGCCGGCCGAGGCCAAGTCGTGGAGCGAGGTCAAGACGCTCTACCGATGACACCGACTCGTCTTCCGGAATCCCGGGGCCGGTCAGCAGTTGCTTGACCGGCCCCGCTCGCGTGCGGCGGGCACGGTCGAACGCATTCTTGACAGGTCTGGTAGCCCCCAGAATCCGCTTGACCGATTGATGGAAGTCAGGGTACTTTGTTCGGAGTACGTACAAAGATACGAATCAACGTCGCCGTTCTCCTCCAACCGGGAGCGATCCTCCAGGTGAAGCCATGAACGCTGCAACGCACAACCGGACCGCGCCCGAGGACCGGATCAAGTTCGCCCATAAACTGGCCTACGGCGCCGGCGCTTTCGTGAACAACCTCCTGTCGGCGGCCATCGGCGGCATGATGATCATCCTGAACCTCGGGCTGCACATGGACCCGCGGATGGTTGGCTTGGTCAGCGCGCTGCCGCGCCTGGTCGATACGATCATCGACCCGGTCATGGGCTACGTGTCGGACAACACACGCTCACGCTGGGGTCGTCGCCGTCCCTACATCTTTGTCGGCGCGATCCTGACGGCCGTGGTCTTCGCGCTACTGTGGCAACTGCCACGCAACGCCAGCCAGCACTACTACTTCGTGTGGTTCCTGGTCGGGTCGGTTCTCTTCTACATCTGTTACACGATCTTCGTCGCGCCGTGGGTCGCGCTGGGGTACGAATTGACCCCCGACTACAACGAGCGCACGCGCCTGATGGGCACACAGAACTTCATCGGGCAGTTCGCCTACGTGGTCTCGCCGTGGTTCCTGTGGATCATGAACGGCGGCAGGTTCGGCGACCAGATTGCAGGCGCGGGCTGGCTGGCGATCGCGGTGGCGATCTGCACGCTGGCGCTGGGCGTGCTGCCGGCCGTCTTCCTGCGCGAGCGCATGGCTGCGCTGGCAACGACCGCGACCGCCGCACACAGGGCCGAGGCCGCCGCGCGCGCAGGCAACCCGATCCTGCGCAACGTCAGCGAGTTCTTCCGCAGCTTCGCCTCGACGATGTCCACGATCCCGTTCCTGAAGCTGTGTCTGGCCACGTTCCTGGTCTTCAACGGTTTCATCCTGATCTCGGCGTTTTCCAGCTACGTGATCATCTACTACGTGTCGGGCGGCGATCAGGGCCTGGGCTCGAAATGGGTGGGCCTGTCCGGCACCGTGGGCGCAGTCGGCAGCTTCGGCGCGGTGGCCCTGGTGACCGTCCTGGCCACCCGCATCGGCAAACGCCGCACCTTCATGATCTCGACGACCATCTCGATGGTCGGTTACGCGCTCAAGTGGATCTGCTTCAATCCGGCACACCCCTGGATGGTGCTGCTGCCGGCCCCGCTGCTGGCCTTCGGCCTGGGCGGCCTGTTCACGCTGATGCCGTCGATGATCGCCGACGTCGTCGATGTCGACGAACTGAGGACCCACCAGCGACGAGAGGGCATGTTCAGCTCCGTCTTCTGGTTCACCGTGAAACTGGGTTTGACCGCCGCCCTGGCCGGCGGCGGCTACATGCTCAGCGCCACGGGGTTCGACGTGGCGCTGGGCGGCGCGCAGAACCCCAGGACCATCACCCTGCTGCGCATCTTCGACGCGGGCATTCCCGTCCTGGCGTCGGCATTCGCCATCTGGGCCGTGGCGACCTACCCCATCACGGAGGCCAGAGCCATGGCCGTTCGCCAGGAACTGGAAAGCCGCCGCGGGCGGCCGGGGGCGGTCGCGCCCACGGACACTCCATCATGAGACCCTCGGATCGCCTCCTAACCGGCGGATCCGGAAGTTGATCGACATGCGCCCACGCCGCCACGTGCCGATCCTGCTGGCAGCCTTATCGATCGCCATGCTGGTCGGAACTGCCGAGAGGAGCAGTGCCGTGCCGTCTGCCGATCGCTTCCCACGCGAGGATCCCTTGCTGCCGCGTCCGTTCTCGCCGCGGACGGACGGCCGCCCGTCCGGCGGCGCCGTCTGCTACGGTCCCCACCGCGACGGTCAGCGCCCCGGCGGCCCCGCGCCGTCCGTCGAGGAGATCCGCGAGGACCTCCGCCTGCTGGGCCGGCACTGGGACCTGCTGCGGATCTACGGCGCGTCCGGTTTCGCTGAGACGCTCCTGTCCCTGATCCGAGAGGACGGGCGGGATGTGCGGGTGATGCTGGGCGTGTGGATCGCGCAGGACGACACCCTGGCCAACCGGAACGAAGTCGAGGCGGCGGTACGTCTGGCGGCGGCCTACCCGGAAATCGTGGCCGCCGTGTGCGTGGGCAACGAGACCCAGGTGTCATGGTCGAGTTACCGTTGCGAGGCGGATTTCCTGGTCGGCTACGTGCGCGAAGTGCGGGCCCGGGTCACCGCGCCGGTGACGACGGCCGACGACTTCAATTACTGGAACAAACCCGAGAGCCGGGCGCTGGCGGCCGAGATCGACTTCATCACACTGCACGCCCACCCCATGTGGAACGGCAGGCAGCTGGATGAAGCCCTGACGTGGTTTGGCGAGCAGATATCGGTGGTCCAGACGCTGCATCACGAGCGCGTCGTCGTGATCGGCGAGACGGGGTGGGCCACCTCCGTCCACGACGAGGGCGAGCAGGCGCGACTGATCAAGGGCCGTCCCGGTGAAGTCGAGCAGAAGAAATTCTACGACGAGGTCCGGGCCTGGGCCGAGGCGGAGCGGCGAACGGTGTTCGTTTTCGAGGCCTTCGACGAGAACTGGAAGGGCGGCCCTCACCCCGACGAAGTCGAGAAGCACTGGGGGCTGTACCGGGCGGACAGGTCGCCGAAGGCGGCGGTGGCCCCGGTCTCCGGCGGCTAGTCACGCGGAATCGGGGTCGCGACGGTGCGGCCTCTCCGGCGGCAGCTCCCCGCGCGCCAGCAGCAATACGGCGCCCAGGATCATCACGCCCCCCACCATCCCCAGCGGCGCCAGACGTTCCCCCAGCACCAGCGCCGCCAGGCCGACCGAGATCACGGGCTCGATCGTCGACAGCGTCGAGGCGCTGGTCGGGCCGATCCGCTCCAGCCCGGCTAGAAAAGCGACGGTCGCCACGACCGTCGAGATCGCGGCGATGGCGGTGATCCAGCCCCACCCGGCCGGCGTGGAGGGCCAGCACGGGCCGCGCACGGCGACCACGGCGAGGTAGACGACCGCGGTCGCGGCCATGATCACCGCCGCGGCGGGGATCGGCGGCACGGACTTCAGCAGGTGGGTGCCGTAGATGATGTAGAGGGCGTAGATCACGGCGGCCCCGACGCCCAGGGCGATGCCGGTCGCCGTGCCGCCGCCGCTGAGTCCGATCGTCAGCACGGCGCCGGCCAGGGCCAGGCCCAGGGCGAGCGTCTTGCGGCGGGTGAGGCGCTCCTTCAGCACGAGCACGGCCAGGATCGCGACCAGCGCCGGGTAGAGGTAGAGCAGCAGCGAGACCAGGCCCGCCGAGGCGTGCTTCAGCGCGGTGAAGAAGCAGATCGACTGCCCGACGTAGCCGACGGCGCCCATGACGATCAGGCCGACCAGCGTCCGGCCCCGCGGCCAGGGCAGGCGCCGCGCGAACATCACCGGCAGCATGATCGCGGTGGCCATCGTGAAGCGCAGCAACAGCAGCGTGACCGGGTCCACGCCCGAGCGGTAGGCGAGGCGGCCGAAGATCGGCATGGCCCCGAACGAGAGGGCGGACAGGAGGATCAGGCCGAAACCGGAGAGCCGGCGCCGCCGGTCCGCGGAGCCTGATCCCCCTGTCTTCATCAGAACGCGCTGATCAGGCCGACGCTCAGCCGCAGCTTGCCGGCCTCCACGTCCTTGCCGCCCTCGAGCAGCAGGCGCAGGTTGCGGTCGATCAGGTGGTTGGCGGTGAGCGAGACGGTCTCGCGGTCGGCCGCGGCGTCGTCCGAGGCGACCTTGTTGTAGAGGCACGATAGCGCCCAGCGGCCGTCCTGCCCCTGCGGGAAGTAGTGCGCCTCCAGGAAGCCGCCGCGCGTGCAGTGCGTGTCGCCGCCGGTGTAGAACGGGTCATCGTCCTCGCGGTACAGGAACTGGGCGTTGAGCTGGGACTTCGCGCCGACGTCGACCATCAGGTCGGCGCCCAGGTAGTAGGTGTCGTTCTTCAGCAGCGTGCCGCCGTTGTCCTGGGTCCGGCCCAGGTAGCCGAAGCCGCCCAGGCGCGCCGGCCCGGTCTGCTTGGCCAGGCGCAGGGCGAAGTTCTTGTACTTGTCGTCGTCGTGGTTCTTGAAATCGGAAACGCCGGCGTCCTCGGCCGCGCCGATGCCGTTGCCGTTGAGGATCATCGCCGCGAAGGCGACCTCGCCGGGCAGCGTGCGCAGGAACATCAGGCCGCGGTCGTAGGTGAGGTCGACGGGGGAGTCGCCGACCCGGGTCTTGTAGACCAGGTAGTCGAAGCGCTCGAGGCGCAGTTCGCGCTTGAAGAGCGGGTCGCAGACCTGGAACTGGCCGAAGACGAGGTCGAAGCCGCTGCCGGCGGCGTCGTTGAGCTGCAGGTAGGCGTCTTCCAGGCCGACGAGTTCGCCGCGCTCCATCAGGAAGTAGAAGTAGTACGACGCCGTCTTGCCGACCGGGCCGCCGGACAGGATCTTCCAGACCCAGGGCCACTCGAGGTCGACCTCGGCGTCGGCGTCCTCCTTGTACGAGAGGTAGCCCTCCATCCGCGCGGCCAGCGGCAGGTCGCGCGGCAGGCGCAGCAGCGGGTCGCCCACGTCGTAGACGGCGCGCACCGGTTCCTGGCCCTCCTCCATGCGGAAGCCGCGGCCGGCGAACTCCTCGCCGTAGGGTTTGAGGCGGGGGAAGGGCGCGTGGCAGGTGGTGCAGGAGATCTGGTACTTGCGGGCGAAGGCCGGGATGGCGCCCGCGTCGTTCACGTCCAGCAGCAGCGCGACACAGGACAGGGCCGCCAGCGCGGCGAGGGTCAGGATTCTGCGGTTCATGTCGACTCCCTTCCGCGGTTAGAGAACCTCGAACGTGGTCTTGTGCGTGTTGATCTTCACCGGCTCGGACTCTTCGCGCGGCACGCCCATGTACTCGGCCACCGAGGAGACCAGCCGCGAATACCAGACCTCGGCCGTCACGGTCAGCTGCCCCGGCGCCGCGTCCTGCGGCAGCTTCCAGGTGAAGGTCTCGTTCACGGCGGCCAGTGGCGCCAGCCGGTAGTCCGGCCCGAACGAGGCGGTGTTCCACTGCGCGATGGTCATGCGGCCCTGCGAGTCGAGGTAGGGCAGGCGGAAGATGCGGTCGCCCGCGGGCACCTCGCCGTCGCGCTTCAGGCCGGGGAATCCGACCAGACCCTTGATGTCGCCGAGGTCCTGGTAGGCCATCGCGGCCGCCGACGCGATCGTCAGCTCCTCGCCCGCGAACCCCTTCGCGTCGACGGGCAGGTGCCACGTCTTGCCCGCGGCGTCGGTGGCGGTCACGTGCAGCCACAGCACGCGCTCCTCGGCCGATCCCGACGGCACCTTGTGGCCGGCCTTCGCGTTGACCAGGGTCGCGGTCAGCCGCACGCTGTCGCCCGGCTCGGCCTCGCGCGATTCGGGGTGGATGCGCACTTCGATCACGCCGGCGAGCTTGCCGGGGTCGTGCGCGCCGTGGAACAGGTGCTGCCGCACGTCGGGCAGCGGCTCGCCCATCGTCGCGCTGCGGCCGGCCGCCGGCGGCATGTGGCAGTCCTGGCAGACGATGCCGGCCTTGCCGTGCGGGCCTTCCTTCCACTCGAGGTGCGTGCTCTTGACCCACAGCTCCCACGGGTTCTTCTCGTTGTGGCAGGTGCCGCAGAATTCGGCGGTGCGCAGGAACGGGTTCTCGACGGTGTCGTGGTGCGGGCTGACGCGGCCCGCCCGCGGCCCCTGCTTGACCCGGCCCGGCTCGCTGATCCAATTGAAGTTGAAGGGCGTGTCGCCCTCGAACCCGGTGATCGAGTGGCAGAGGTCGCAGGTGACGCCCTCGTTGGCGCGGCTGCCGGCCTCGGGGCGCGGCGGCGGCACGTCGCCGGCCAGGAACGCGATCGGGGCATGGCAGCCGTTGCAGCCGGCCCTGACCCCGGCGACCTTCGCCTCCTTCGCGGCGTGCGGCACCGCGAGGCCGAAGTACTCGAACTCGTCCCAGTGGTGGGTGTAGGACTGCGACATCATCGCCTGCTCGTGCTGGCGGGCGATGTCGATGTGGCACGTCGCGCAGACTTGCGGGCGTTCGTAGTCGTCGTAGGAGCGCGTGCCGAGCGCGGCGTCGCCGGCCGGCGTCGCCGCGAGCGCGCCGGCGGCGGTCGCCGTCAGGGCCAGACAGAAAAATACCAAAAGATGTGGGATGCGCATCTTGACCTCCCGGTCGCAAGCGACGGGCGAACTGATGAACCTTGGCGAGGTTGCCGAGCGAGGTTAGGTCCGCGGCGGACGGGCGTCAAGCGACTGATCATCGACGATCAACAACCGGCGTCAGGCCGGCGGCGGGGAACGGTCAGGCCCGCGCCTGCAGGAACCTCCGGCACGCCGCCACGATCCGCCCGGTGGCCAGACCGTCGCCGTACGGGTTGATCGCGCGGGCCATCACGGCGTGGGCCGCGGGGTCGCGCAGCAGACGCGTCGCCTCGGTCACGAGCAGGTCCTCGTCGGTGCCCACGAGCCGCACGGTGCCGGCGGTCACGGCCTCGGGCCGCTCGGTCGTCGTGCGCATGACCAGCACCGGCTTGCCGAGGCTCGGCGCCTCCTCCTGCACGCCGCCCGAGTCGGTCAGGATGAGCGTGGCGCGGTCCATCAGCCGCACGAAGGGCAGGTAGGACAGCGGCGCGATCAGGTGGACGTTGTCCAAGCCGCCGAGCAGCTCGTTCACCGGCGCCTGGACGTGCGGGTTCAGGTGGACCGGGTAGACGAAGGCGTGGTCGGGGAAGTCGCGCGCGAGGCGGGCGATGCCGCGGCAGACCGCGCGGAAGCCCTCGCCGAAGTTCTCGCGGCGGTGACCGGTGATCAGCACCAGGGGGCGCCCGCCGGCGATCAGGTCCTCGGGCAGGCCCGGCACCGCGGGCGGCGCGGCCAGCACGCGCGCGCGTGCCGCGAGCAGCGCGTCGATGACCGTGTTGCCGGTGACGTGGATGCGGCCGGCCGGGACGCCCTCGCCCAGCAGGTTGTCGCGGGAGGTGGCGGTGGGAGCGAAGTGCAGGTCGACGAGCCGCGTGGTGAGCACGCGGTTGGCCTCCTCCGGGAACGGCGCGCGCAGGTCGCCGGTGCGCAGGCCGGCCTCGACGTGCCCGACCGGGATGCCGCGGTAGAAGGCGGCCAGGGCGGCGCAGAAGACCGTCGTGGTGTCGCCCTGGACCAGCACCAGATCGGGCTGCGCGTGCTGCAGGTAACCGTCGACGGCCGCGACGGCGCGCGAGGTCAGGCCGGCCAGTGTCTGGTCGGGGCGCATCAGGTCCAGGTCGTCGTCCGGGACGATGCCGAAGATCGCCATCACCTGGTCGAGCATCTCGCGGTGCTGGGCCGTGACGCAGACGTGGGGCGCGAGTTCCGGCTCCTGCCGCAGGGCCAGGATCACCGGGGCCAGTTTGATGGCCTCGGGGCGGGTGCCGAAGATGAGCGATACGCGGGCCATGGCCTCTCCATCGTGGCACCGGCGCCGCCGTGCCCGTCCCGGTGCGTGTTGATTTTCAGCCTGAACGCCTTTACAATAGCCGCCCGAGCGCATCACCGATAGCCTGAAAGTCCCGGCGGCGCAACCGCCCGCGCCCCGGCCCGTCCGCGTACCTGGAAGGAAACTCCTTGAACGCCAAGCAAATCCGCGCCCGCTTCCTCGACTTCTACGCCGAGCGGGGCCACACCGTGGTCGCGTCCAGCTCCCTGGTGCCGCAGGACGACCCCACGCTGATCTTCACCAACGCTGGCATGAACCAGTTCAAGGCCGTCTTCCTGGGTCTCGAGAAGCGCGACTACGTGCGGGCCGCCTCCTGCCAGAAGTGCATGCGCGTCAGCGGCAAGCACAACGACCTCGAGGAGGTCGGCCGCGACGCGCGCCACCACACCTTCTTCGAGATGCTCGGCAACTGGTCCTTCGGCGAGTACGGCAAGCGCGAGTCGCTGGAGTGGGGCTGGGATTTCCTGACCCGCGAGATGGGCCTCGACCCCGCGCGGCTGTGGGCGTCGGTCTACAAGGACGACGACGACGCCTACGCGATCTGGCGGGACGTCATCAAGCTGCCGACCGAGCGCATCAGGCGCCTGGGCGACCTCGCGCAGGGCGACGAGGAGAACTTCTGGTCGATGGGCGACACCGGCCCCTGCGGCCCCTGCTCCGAGGTCTACATCGACCAGGGCGCGGACATGGCCTGCGACCACCCGCGGGGCTGCGCGCTGGGCGTCTGCGACTGCGACCGCTGGCTCGAGCTGTGGAACCACGTCTTCATGGAGTTCGACCGCGACGGGGCGGGCCGACTCAACCCGCTGCCGATGCTCAGCGTGGACACCGGCATGGGGCTCGAGCGCCTGGTGGCCGTGGCCCAGGGCGTGCGCAGCAACTTCCTGAGCGACCTGTTCACGCCGCTGATCGCGTTCGTGGCCGAGCTGTCGGGCCGCTCCCCCGAGGGCGAGGACCGCGTCTCGATGCAGGTCATCGCCGACCACGCCCGCGCCGTCACCTTCGCCGTGACCGACGGCGCCGCGCCCGGCAACGACGGCCGCGGCTACGTCGTGCGCCGCATCCTGCGCCGCGCGGCGCGCCACGGCCGCCGCCTCGAGCTGCGCGAACCCTTCCTGTGGCGCTGCGCCGAGGTGGTCGTGCGCGAGATGGGCGGCGCCTACCCCGAGCTGGTCGAGCGGCAGTCCCGCGTCATCGACGTGATCCGCCGCGAGGAAGAGCGCTTCAACCTGACGCTCGACCGCGGCCTGCAGGTCTACGGGGAGATGCGCGACGCCGCGCGCGTCGCCGGCCGCGAGCGCCTCGACGGCGCCGACGCCTTCAAGCTGCACGACACCTTCGGTTTCCCGCTGGACCTGACGCGCGTGATCGCCGGCGAGGACGGCCTGGCCGTGGACGAGGCCGGCTTCACCGAGCACATGGAGCGCCAGCGCGCCGGCAGCGGCAAGGAGCGGCGCTTCATGGCGGGCGTCGGCGCCTGGTTGGCGGTCGGCGACGACGACCCGGCCGGCCGGCGCAGCGCCTTCACCGGCTACGGCAGCCTGCGTGAGGAAGCCCGCGCCCTGGGCGTGCGCTCCCTCGGCGACGGGCGCAGCCAGCTGCTCTGCGACCGCACCCCCTTCTACGCCGAATCGGGCGGCCAGCTCGGGGACAACGGCACGGTCACCCTGGCCGACGGCGCGTCCTTCACGGTCACCACGACCGTGGCCGACGAGGCCGGCCCGCTCGCGGTCGTCGTCGCCGACGCCGAGGATCTCGCCGCGCGCCTGCGCCGCGACCCGCGCGTCGTGCTGGCCGTGGGCCCGGACCGCGCCGCCACCATGCGCCACCACACCGCGACGCACCTGCTGCACGCGGCCCTGCGCCAGGTCCTGGGCGAGCACGTGACCCAGGCCGGCAGCGAGGTCGGGCCGGACAAGCTGCGCTTCGACTTCCATCACGACGGCGCCCTGGACGAGGCGCAGCTCGCCCGCGTCGAGGCGCTCGTCAACCGCGAGACCCTGGCCAACGGCGAGGTGCGCGTCCACGACGGGGTGCCCCTGGCCGAGGCCCGCGCCCGCGGCGCCATGGCCCTGTTCGGCGAGAAGTACGGCGAGACGGTGCGCATGATCGAGATCCCCGGGACCACGGCGGGCTTCTCGCTGGAACTGTGCGGCGGCACGCACGTCGCACGCACCGGCGACATCGGGCCGGTGCGCATCACGGCCGAAAGCAGCAGCGCCGCCGGCGTGCGCCGCCTGGAGGCGGTGGCCGGGGAGCGGGCGCTGGCGCTCGCCCGCCGCGACCGCGAGCAGCTCGCCGCGCTGCGCGGTCTGGTCCGCCAGGACGGCGAACCCGCCGAGCTGATGGCGGCCGTCATGCGCGAGCGGGACGAGCTGGCGCGCGAGCTGCGCCGGCTCAAGCAGCAATCGGCCGGCGACACGCTGGACGCGCTGCTGGGCGGCGCCGTCGAGGTCGCCGGCGTGCGCGTGCTCGCGGCCCGGGTCGCGGCCGAGGACCGGGACGCCCTGCTGGCGCTCGGCGACCGCGCCCGCGACGGGCTGGGCAGCGGCGTCGTCGCCCTGGCCGCGGAGTGGGAGGGCAAGGCGACCCTGCTGGTGACCGTCACCGCGGACCTCGTCGCCGGCAAGCGGCTGCACGCCGGCAACCTGGTGAAGGCCGTCGCCGAGGGCGTCGGCGGCCGCGGCGGCGGCAAGCCGAACACGGCGCAGGCCGGCCTGCCCGACGGGACGGTCGACGCGGCCCTGGCGGCGGTGCCGGCGGCCGTCACCAGCGCCCTGGCTTAAGGCGCCTTGTCGGGGAGCGCCCCGGCGTCTATCTTCTGCGGGATTGCGCAACGGCTAACCAGGAACGGAAGGGCTCGCAGCATGGAGTTCAAGGCAGTCAAGATCCCCGCCGGCGACCTGATCGAGGCGCGCGACGGCAAGCTGGTCATCGGCGACAAGCCCATCATCGGCGTCCTGCGCGGCGACGGCATCGGGCTGGACATCACCCCGGTGATGGAGCGGGTCGTCGACGCGGCGGTCGCGAAGGCCTACGGCGGCAAGCGCAGCATCGCCTGGTGCCCGCTGTACGCCGGGCTCGAGGGACTGCACCACTACGGCAGCGAGTTCCCCGAGGAGACGGTCGAGGCCATCCGCCACCTGAAGATCGCCATCAAGGGGCCGTTCACCACGCCCATCGGCGAGGAGACCCACGTCTGCCTGCACTGCGCCCACCAGCAGTACCACGAGGGCAAGTGCGACGGCTGCGGCAAGGACGACGGCGTCTGCCCGCGTTTCCGCTCGATCAACGTGCGCTTCCGCCAGCACCTGGACCTGTACGCCTGCGTGCGCCCGGTGCGCTACTTCCCGGGCGTGCCCAGCCCCAACAAGTACGCCGACCAGGTGGACTTCGTGATCTTCCGCGAGAACACCGAGGACGTGTACGCGGGCCACGACTTCGAGCGCGGCAGCGAGACGGCGCTCGCGGTCATCGACCTGATCAAGAAGATGACCGGCCGCCAGATCCGCCTGGACTCGGGCATCGGCATCAAGCCGATCTCGGAGTTCGGCACCACGCGCCTCGTGCGCAAGGCGCTCGAGTGGGCGGTCAAGAACAAGCTGCCGTCGGTGACGATCGTCCACAAGGGCAACATCATGAAGTTCACCGAGGGCAGCTTCGCGAAGTGGGGCTACGAGACGGCCGCGCGCGAGTTCCCCGACGACTTCGTCACCGAGAAGAAGCTCTGGGACGAGCTGGGCGGCAAGCTGCCCGCCGGCAAGATCCTGCTGAAGGACCGCATCGCCGACTCCATCTTCCAGCAGATCCAGACCCGTCCCGGCGAGTACAGCGTCATGGCGCTGCCGAACCTCAACGGCGACTACATGAGCGACGCCGCGATCGCCCTGGTCGGCGGCCTGGGCCTCGGGCCGGGCGCGAACATGAGCGACGAGGTGGCCCTGTTCGAGGCCACCCACGGCACCGCTCCGAAGTACACCGGGATGGACAAGGTCAACCCGGGCTCGCTGATCCTGTCGGCCGAGATGATGCTGCGCCACATGCAGTGGACCGAGGCGGCCGACCTGATCCTGCACGGCACCGAAAAGGCCATCACCGACGGCCACGTGACCTACGACCTGGCCCGCCTGATGCAGGCCGAGGGCCGCCAGGGCGTCGTGGAGGTCAGCTGCAGCGGCTTCGGCGAGGCGATCGTGGCGCGGATGTAGGGAACACCGACGAGTCTCTGTCCCTGATCGGCGGGTAGTGCCGCCGGATCCTCAGCGAGGCCGCCCTGCGGGGCGGCCTCAGCCGTTGGCGGCGGCCGGCAGGTCGAAGCGGAAGGTCGTGCCGCCGCCCACGCGGCTCTCGACGGTCAATTCGCCGCCGTGACCCATCACGATCTGGTGGGCGATCGACAGGCCGAGCCCGGAACCGGTGTTCCGGCTGCGGCTCTTGTCGGCCGTGTAGAACCGTTCGAAGACGTGCGGCAGGTCCTCGTTGCCGATCCCGATGCCCGTGTCGCCGACCTCGACCGCGATCCCCTCTTCCCGGCGCCGCAGCGTGACGCGCACCTCGCCGCCGGGGTGGTTGAACTTGATCGCGTTGTCCGTCAGGTTCTGCAGCACCTGCCCGATGCGCAGCGGATCGGCGTGGACCAGCGGCAAATCCGCTTCGGCGTCCATGCCCAGGTTGACGTGCGCCGCCAGGGCCCGCGACTCCAGCCGGCCGAGCACGTCCGCCGCCAACTCCTCGAGGGAGAACGCTTCGCGGCGGTACTCCGCCTGGCCGCTCTCGAGCCGGGTCAGCTCGAAGAGCCGCTCGATCAGGCCTTCCAGGTTGTCCAGGTTCGCGGTGATGGTGCGCAGATGGCGCTCGCGCTCCGCGTCGTCGAGTTCCTGCCCTCGCAGGGTCAGCGTCTCGACGTAGCCGCGCAGCGAGGCCATGGGCGTGCGCAGGTCGTGGGAGATGTTGGCCGTCAGCTGGCGGCGGTAGTCCTCGGACTGCCGGAGGCGGCCGATGACGCCCGTCAGGTGGTCCGCCATGCTGTTGAAGCTGCGTTCCAGCGCCCCGATCTCGTCGGCGGCGCGGCCGGGGGCGCGGTGACCGAAGTCGCCGTCGCGGAAGGCGGCCAGGTCCCGCGACAGCGCCCGGATGCGGCGGCTGACCCAGGTCAGGATCACCAGCCCGCCCAGGAAGGAAGACAGCAGGATGGCGACGGCGCCGCGCAGGTTGCGGGTGCGCTCGTCGCGCTCGATCTCCTCCATCGAGATGTTGATGGGCCGGAAGCTCGACACCAGCCAGGCGTCGGGCGCGGCCGTCGAGTCGCCGCCGGCGAAGATCGGCACCACGTCGTTGATGCGGTTCTCGTAGGCGTCGATGGCGGCGGGGTAGGGGTAGCTCTCGAAGTCCCAGTCCTCGGCGGTCATCGAGTCCAGCAGGGTCGGGCTCACGTACACCAGCACCCGGCTGAGGCTGTCGGGCATGGTCGTGAAGCGCACCAGGCCGTCGGCGCCGATCAGCGCGACCTCGGCGTCGAAGCCGGCGACGGCCCGGCCGTAGGCGGCCAGGGCGTTCTCGGTCGCGGCGCGGTCGGCGAACAGCGGCGTCACGTGCACGGCGAGGCTCTCGGCTTCGGCCTCGCGCCGGTTGTCGTACCACTGCTCCTCGCCCGGCAGCCAGAGCCCCTGGTTCATGGAGTGTTCGATCCACCAGGAATAGGTCAGGAACACGACCGACAGCAGCGCCAGGAACAGCAGGGCGATGCGGAAGTGCAGGGTGCGGTGGAAGGTCCAGCGGCTCATGTTCCCCGTCCGGTCAGAATTCGTCGGTGAAGCGGTAGCCGATGCCCCACACCGTCAGGATGTAGCGGGGGCGGTTCGGGTTGGCTTCGATCTTGCCGCGCAGCCGGTTGACGTGCGAATTGACGGTGTGCTCGTAGACGTCGGAGTCCTGGTCCC
>JANOEP010000040.1:0-29245 GCA_031441465.1 bacterium
CGGAAGGCGGCTATTGTGGGGGAATTGTGCGCTGAGTCAAAGTGGGAGGGCGGTCACGCATCCCGCCCCGGGGGCAGACATAATGCCCGTTGGCATTCCCGGTCTGCACGCATGGCTGCTGCCGAACAGTCGCTCCACACACCGCTCCGCGCTCCCGCGGAGGAGTTCACCCGGACGATCGGCAACGACGTGTCCCGGCGCGTCCTGCGCTTCGTGGGCGTGTTTCGTGCCGCAATCAGCGCCAGCATGCTGGCAATAGCAATCGGCTCTCCCGCAGCACCGATTCTGGGCACCCGGGATCCGGAGCTCTTCCTCCTGGCGGCTGCAGCGTATTGCCTGCTCTCGCTCGGCATTCTGGCCTGGCAGTGGCGGCGCCCGGTGATCCTGCCCCGGGTGGCATTGCTGGAGCTGGGTGCCGACATCCTGGCGGTGACGGTGCTGATGCACGCGAGCGGCGGCATTCAGAGCGGCATCGGCGGCCTGCTCGTGGTCTTCGTCGGGGCGGCCAGCCTGACACTGCGCGGCCGGCAGGCTTTCTTCGCGGCAGCGGTGGCCGCCCTGGCCGTCCTCGCAGAGCAATCCATCAGCGTGCTGGGCCAGACAGCACCCAGCGGCGAATTCCTGGCCTCCGGGGTGCTGGGTGCCATCATCTTCATGATTGCCTCGGCCGCCTACCCGCTGGCGCGGCGGCTGGAGGAAAGCGAGGCGCTGGCCCGCCAGCGGGGCATCGACCTGGCGAATCTCGCCCAGCTCAACGAGTACGTCATCCAGAATCTGCGGGAAAGCATCGTGGTGGTGGATGAAGCGAACCGTATCCGGCTGATCAACCAGTCCGCCGCGGAACACGCCGGCATCCGCACCCGGGAGCCCGGGCAGGACCTGGCGCGGCTGGCGCCCCATCTCAGCCGGCTGCTGTCGGACTGGCGCCGCCAGGGCAATCCGCTGTTGCAGCCACCCTCCTTTCTGTCCGCGGATGGGAGCACCCGCATCAACGCCTACCTGGCACCACTCGGGGGTCGCGAGGACGGGCCCGTGCTGATGTTCCTGGAAGATGCCGGGCTCCTGGCGCAGAAGGTCCAGCAGTCGAAGCTGGCGGCGCTGGGCCGGCTCTCCGCCAGCATCGCCCACGAGATCCGCAATCCGGTGGGCGCGCTCAGTCACGCCAGCCAGCTGCTGGAAGAATCCGCCAACCTGAACCCGGATGATCGCCGCCTGATCGACATCATCCAGACGAATTCATGCCGTGGTCCACGTGACCGATCGTCCCCACGTTCACGTGTTCCTTCGTCCGTTCGAACTTTGCGCGAGCCATCAGTGGCATCCTCCTGAAGCGGCATGAATCATCCAGGCACCCGTCGGACACGAGTCCTGACCCAACGTCCCGTTGCTGCCAAGGTTCACGTACAAGCACTCGAGAAACAGGCTGGAGCCCACGAGCAGACTCGAACTGCTGACCGCTTGCTTACCATGCAAGTGCTCTACCGGCTGAGCTACGTGGGCCCGGTTCCTGTCATCGCGCCGGCGGCGCCGGCGGGGAGATCCGTCTGCTTGGAGCGGGAAACGGGATTCGAACCCGCGACCCTCAGCTTGGAAGGCTGATGCTCTACCAACTGAGCTACTCCCGCCCCCGAAATCCACATCGATCCGGGTTCCAACCGTTCCGGGTCGATTCCGACCGCGCGGGCGAGATCCGTCGCGCCTGCGTTCCGCATGTATTCCTGGTGGCGGGGGATGGATTCGAACCATCGAAGGCATCCGCCGACAGATTTACAGTCTGTTCCCTTTGACCGCTCGGGAACCCCGCCACTTGAACGCTGCAATCAGGCGAGCTGGAGCTGGCGAGAGGACTTGAACCCCCAACCCCCTCATTACAAGTGAGGAGCTCTACCAGTTGAGCTACGCCAGCCCGTTCCCGGACACAGGACAACGAAAGACAGCCGGATGGCCGGCCGTCCCTTCGCGACCCCGGATTCGACGGGCCTCGCAATATACAGGCTGAAATTCGCAAGTGTCAAGGAGAAAGGCGTCTTAATCGACGTTTCCGGCCCCGGGTCGGGCCGTGGAACCCCCCGGACCGTCCTCGACCGAGAAGCCGAATTCGGCGATCCGCGCCCGCAAGTCATCGGCCGCCGCCCAATCCCGCCGGGCCCGGGCCGCGACCCGCTCGGCGACCAGGTCCAGGACTTCCTGCGGCACGGCAGGCGCGGCGACCGCCACCAGACCGGCCAGCCCCCCCGGGTGCAGACCCAGGATCCGGTCGGCGTCCTCGAACAGGGCCCAGGCCTCGTCCAGAGGTCCGCCGTCCAGCAGTTCCGGTCCGGCGGCGGCGTCGTACTGGTTCAGATCGCGCACCAAGCCGAACAGGACACCGATCGCCCCCGCGGAGTTGAAATCGTCGTCCATCGCGGCGAAAAAGCGCCGGCGATGCTCCCGGACCGCGCGGGACAGGGTCTCGCCGGGGCCGGAAAACAGGCCCTCGGGCACGGGCGCGGCTCCCGACCCGCGCCGCTCGGACAGGCGCCGCACCCCGCGCCGCAGCCGGTCGTAGGCGGCGCCGGCCTCGCGAAGGCGGTCCTCGCCGTAGTCGATCTGGCTGCGGAAGTGGGCGTTCAGCAGGAAGAAACGGATCACCTCGGCCGGGAACTGGGCCAGCACGTCGCCCATGGCGAAGAAATTCCCGTCCGATTTCGACATCTTCTTGTCGCCCAAGAACAACAACCCGTTGTGCAGCCAGAAGTTAACGTACTTGTGGCCGGTCCCGCAGCAGCTCTGGGCGCACTCGTTCTCGTGGTGCGGGAACAGCAGGTCGCGGCCCCCGCCGTGGAAGTCGAAGTGCGGCCCGAGATACTTGGTGGCCATCACCGAACATTCGATGTGCCAGCCCGGTCGGCCGCGGCCCCAGGGGGAGTCCCAGCCGGGCTCGTCCGCGGCGGCTCCCTTCCAGAGCGCGAAGTCCAGGGGGTCCTGCTTGGCCTCCCCCACCTCGATGCGCACGCCGCTGCGCATGTCGTCGACGTTGCGGCCGGACAGGAAGCCGTACTCGTCCCAGCTGCGCACCCGGAAGTACACGTCCCCGCCGGAGGCGTAGGCGTGGCCCTTCGCGACGAGGTCGGCGGTGAAGGCCACGATCTCGGGGATGTGGTCGGTGACCAGGGGGTAGAGGTGCGCCGGCCGGATGTTCAGGACGGCGGCGTACTGGTGGTACAGGTCGATGTTGCGCTGCGACACGACCCGGAAGTCGACGCCCTCGGCCTTGGCCTTCACGATGATCTTGTCGTCGATGTCGGTGAAGTTCTGGACGTGGGTCACCGCGTAGCCCAGGTACTCCAGGTACCGGCGGATCATGTCGCAGGCCACGAAGGCGAACATGTGCCCCACGTGCGGCTTGTCCTGCACGGTCATGCCGCAGACGTACATGCCCGCCTTGCCGGGGTGGACCGGCTCGAACAGACGCCGGGTCCGTGTGACGTGGTCGTAGACGTGCAGGGCCATCTCGCTCGCTCCTCGGAGGCGGGGTGACGGTTCAGCGGTCCGCGCTGCGCCGGGCGCCGTCGCGGCAGAGGTCGTCCACCAGGTCGGCGAACGAGATGCCGACCGCGGCGGCGGCCTTGGGCACCAGGCTGTTGTCGGTCATGCCGGGGATGGTGTTCACCTCGAGGCAGGCGTAGCGGGTTCCGTCGAGGCGGAAATCGACCCGGGCCACGCCGCGACAACCCAGCAGGTCGTAGGCCCGGCGGGCGTCGCCGCTGATGCGCTCGTAGAGCGGCGAATGGACCGGCGCGGGGCACAGGTACTCGCTGGCGCCGTCGGTGTACTTGTGGCCGAAATCGTAGAAACCCTCGCGCGGCACGATCTCGACCAGGGGCAGGCGCCGGCCGAGCAGGATCGCCGCCGTCAATTCGCGTCCCGGAACATAGGTCTCCAGCAGCACGTCGCGGCCGCCGGCGGTGGCCTCGTCGAACGCCGCGGCGAACTCCGACGGCTGCTTCACGATGCACACACCGACGCTCGAACCGTCCGCGTTGGGTTTGACGACCACCGGCCAGCGCAGTTCGGCGTCGACGCGCGCCAGCAGCTGGTCGCGGTCGGGCCAGGCCACCCCGTCGCGGTCGGGGGTGACCAGCAACCAGTCCGGTGTGGGGATGTCCGCGGAGCGCAGGATCCGCTTGGTGGCGGCCTTGTCCATGGCTACCGCGCTGGCCAGGTGTCCGGACAGCGCGTACGGCACGCCCAACACGTCGAGCAGGGCCTGCAGGTGACCGTCCTCGCCCATCCCCCCGTGCAGGGCCGGGAACACCACGTCCCAATCGCGCAGGTCCCCCATTGCCAGGACGTCGGCGACGGCGGCCAGCGTGCGCGCCTCCACCGTGTGGCCCAGCTCGGTGAGCGCGCGGACCACCGCGGCGCCGCTCAGCAGGGAGATCTCGCGCTCGCGGCTGTCGCCGCCCATCAGGACCAGCACCCGCAGACTCGTGAACGCGCTCACGCCGGTTCTCCTTCCACGCCCGGTGCCGCCGGCAGCAACAGGGCGACCGCCATCACGGTCACGCACTCGCCGCGGCCTTCAGGACCGAGCCCCTCGCCGCGCGTCGCCTTGACCGACACCGCTTCCGGGCCGACGCCCAGGGCACCGGCCAGCGCGGCGCGCATCCGGTCGGCTGCCGGCGCGATCCGAGGGCGTTCGAGGATCAGGGTCAGGTCCACGTTGCCGACCCGCCAGCCCGCGGCACGGACCAGCCTGGTCGCGCGGGCGAGCAGGTCGAGGCTGTCGGCGCCGGCCCACGTCGGGTCGTCGTCCGGGAAGTGCCGCCCGATGTCGCCGAGGGCGGCGGCGCCGAGCACCGCGTCGACGACGGCGTGGGCGGCCGCGTCGCCGTCGGAATGACCCAGAGGGCCGACCGGGCAGTCGTCGAAGCGCACCCCGCCCAACAGGCAGGGACGTCCGGCCACCAGCGGGTGGCGGTCCCATCCCAATCCGATCCTCACGGCCTCACTCCAGGGTGATGTTGTCCAGTTGCACGGTGACGCCGCCGCGCGGGCGGCCCAGGAAGAATAGCACACTGTCGATGTCGTCCAACCGGAATGTCCGCACGCCTTCCCGCGGCGATGCAGCCTGCAGATCCATGACGCAGCGCGTCCACTGCGGCCCGAGACGGAAGCTCTCCCCGATCCACACCGGATCGCTGCGGCCCTGGAAGTCGTCGAGGCGCACCGTGAGTTCCGCCGGCTCCCCGTCCGCGGCGCGGGCGTCGAAGGCGAGCGTCCGCCAGGCCGACCAGTCGCGCGGCAGACCACGGATCACCACCCCGGGGTAGACGTCGCCGGCCTCGGCGCGCAGGCTCAGGATCCGGGAGGCGCCGGCGTCGGCGGGCGCCACCCAGTAGACGCCGCCCCCCTCGTCGTTGTCGCCGAGCAGCGCGAACTCGCGGTCGTCCTCGAAGTCGGCCAGCAGCGGGAAGCGCTCCCGCGCCAGCCGGCTGCCGAGCACGAAGCCCGGCAGCTCGCGCAGCAGGTAGGGCACGACCGCGAAACCGGCCAACACCAGGGCGAGGGCGGCGCGCCGGCCGCGGACCCGCGCCAGCACCCAGCCGACGGCCGAGACCACGCCGGCCAGGTCGACGCCGGCGTCCTCCCACCTCGGGTGGCGACCCACGAAGCCCTGGACCAGCTCGCAGCTCGCCGTCAGCGCCCACGCCGCGGCCGCGGCCGCGAACAGCCTCCCCCGCAGGGGACTTCTCCGGTACAGCACCAGGGTCAGCGCGAAGGGCAGTCCCCAGTGCGCGATCACACCGAGGGAACGCAGCGGCTGCAGGCGCTCGAAGAAGCCGGGCACCGGCACCACGAAGGGAACCAGCAGCGCCGCCGCGACGGCGAGCCAGGCCAGGACGCGACGCGCACCGGTCATGCGCCGCTCCTGACGCCGGGCACTTTGCAGATCGAGAAACGGTACTTGCCGTTGGGTTCGCGGGGGATGGTGCCGACGAAATGCAGGACCACCTCGGCGCCGCCCAGCGAGTCGCGGAAGACCCCCGTCAGCGCGGCTGCGACCTCGTCGTCCCAGCCGGCGGCGCGCACCACGTTCAGTTCGACCCGGCCGACGACCTCCTGGACGACCTGCAGCTGCGCGATGCCGGCGTAACGCGTCAGCGTGTTCTCGATCAGCGAGATGCCGGCGACGCGGCTCCCGTCGGCCGCGACCAGGAAGTCGGCGGTGCGCCCGGTGACCGAGCGCAGCAGGGGGTAGGGGCGGCCGCAGGGGCAGGGCCGGTCATGGAACACGCCGCGGTCGCCCACTTCGTAGCGCAGCATCGGCATGCCCAGGTTCACGAACTCGGTCACGACGATCCGGCCGTCCTCGCCCGGAGCGCAGGGACTGCCGTCGTCGCGCAGCAGCTCCACCGCGGCGTGCTCGGCGTTGAGGTGCAGGCCCGCGTGGCGCTCGCACTCGCAGGCGATCAGGCTGACCTCCTCGCAGCCGTAGCGGTTGGTCACCGCCCGCGCGAAGACGCGCTCGATCACTTCCCGTTCGGGCTGCAGCAGCATCATGCTGGTGGCGACGATCCCCTGCGGCCGCAGCGGCTCACCCATCTCTTGGCCCATCTCCTCGACCATGCCCGCCAGCAGGTACAGCGAGTGGGCGTGGCCGTAGAGCAGGCCCGGGCGCAGCCGGCGCCAGCCGGCGATGAACTCGCGCACGGCCGCCTCGTCCAGGCGCATCGTGTCGAGGTAGAGGATGCGGTCCTTGCAGGCCAGGCGCAGCCGGTTGCGCAGCGAGGCGGGCCGGGGCGGGTTGCCCCACACCGCCCCCATGGGCTGCCCCAGACGCCAGCCGCTCCAGGTGTCGGCCAGCAGGGCGGCGCCGCTGCGCCGCTCGACCCCGCGCCGATCGCAGAACACGTGCAGGGCGGTGCCGGTCGAACCGCCCGTCTTGGCGGGCACCAGATCCTCGCGGCGATGGTTCCCGGCCAGGATCCCGTCGATCCCGCCGCGGATGTCGGCCTTGGTCAGCAACGGCAGCTCGCGCAGATCGGTGATGTCGCGCACGCCGCGCGGGTCGATCCCGGCGGCCTGCAGGCGCGAAGCGTAAAACGGCGAGTGCGCCACGGCGTGTCGCACCAGGGCGCCGAGCCGCTGCTGCCGGCGCTGCGCCAGCGCCTCGGGCGCATCGAACTGGTCGCGCGCCAGCTGCCGGTAGGTGCGCAGGCGCACGCTGCCCTCGTAGAGGTCCCACACGGGCTCGGCGATGCTGCCCACGATCCGGTCGGGGAGGCGCACGGCGGATGGTCCTTTCAGGTGCGGGGGTTCCAGATCACCTGCCGCTGCCCCGCCAGGAAACGCAGCAGCGCGTTGCCGGCGGCCGCGTTCAGCAGGCACAGGTAGTAGGGGAAAGACAGGGGTGTCGGCAGGCGCAGACCCAGGAAGCCCAGGACGGCCAGCAGGTAGAAGACACCCTGCAACCCGAGCATCACATTCCAGATGTCGTCGCGTCCGGCCAGGGCGAGGTTGCTCAGCAGGGCGACGACCTGGAAGACCGGCGCCAGGTAGCGCAGCCATTTATGGGAGAACAGCTGCCAGGAGAACAAGCCGTAGCGGACCGGGTTGAGCAGGGCCGCCATGTCGCGCAGCGCGTGCCAGGCGCGCAGGGCCACGCGGGTGCGCATGCGGAACTCGGCGCCCGTCTCGCTCAGGCTCGCCTCGTAGACGCGCGCACCCGGGGCGTAGACGACGCGTCGGCCGCGCACGACCACGCTCAGCGGCAGCACGAAGTCCGGCTGCTGGTCGGCGCGCATGACGACGTAGAGGTCGGCCCGCACGGCGTCGATGCCCCCGTCGACCCCGACCACCGAACCCACCAACGTCTCGAGCCCGCGCAGCGCGTTCTCGTACCGCATGTAGGCGGAGCAGCCCTCCCCCGTCAGCGATCCGTCGCGCGCCCGGTAGAGCATCCGCCCGGTCACGTAGCCCACCGCGGGGTCCGCGAACGGCTCCATCAGCCGGCGCAGGGCGTCCGGAGCGTAGAGGGAGTTGGCGTCGGAGAAGACGATGATCTCCCCGGCAGCCAGCGCGTGGGCCAGGTTCAGGGCGGAAGTCTTGCCGGCGCGCGGCTCCTGCCTCAGCAGGCGGACCCGCGGCTCGACGGCCGCGATGGCCGCGACCGCCTCGTCGGTCCCGTCGGTCGAACCGTCCGAGACGACGATGATCTCCAGCAGCTCGGGCGGGTAGTCGAGGACGAGCTTGTTGCGGACGGTCTGGCCGATGCACGCCACTTCGTTGTAGGCTGCGATCAGGACGGTGACGCGCGGCGTGATCGGGGCGGCGGCGACCCGCCGCCGCCGCACGCCCGCCAGCAGGGCGCACAGCAAGGGGTAGCCCGCGTAGACGTACGCGAGCAGGCCGAGGCAGAGCACGAGGACAAAAGACATCGATCCGATCCTTGCTTGTGCTGACGCCTACTCGGCGGCCGCGGCCCTCAGCGCCGCCTGGTAGTACTCTTCGTGGGCCGCGAGGCACGGATGCCAGCCGAACTCCGCCTCGACCATGGCGCGGGCCTGCCGGGCCAGCACCGCGCGCGTGGTCCGCTCCTCGATCAGCCGGGACAGGGCGCTGGCTAGGGCGACATCGTTGCCCGGCGGCACCAACAGTCCCGTGTGGCCGTCGTGCACGGCCTCGAGGTTGCCGCCGACCGAGGTCGCGACCACCGCGCAGCCGCTGAGCATGTACTCCAGGACCGCGTTGCTGAAGCCCTCGGAGTCGGAGCACATCACGCCGACCGCCAGCCGCTGCAGGTAGGCCGGTACGTCGGCGACGCTGCCCGCGAACACGGTGCGCTCGGCGATCCCCAGCTCCGCCGCCAGCCGCTCGTACTGCGGGCGTAGCTCGCCTTCCCCGATCAGGTGCCAGGTCACCTCAGGGTGCCGGGCGGCCACCCGGGCGGCGGCCCTGAGGAACAGATCGGCACGTTTGACCTTGCGGTTGAGGTTGCCGACGATGCCGACCGCGACGGCGGACTCCGGGTGCTCCGTGAAATGGTAGCGGTCGAGGTCGATCCCGTTGCGGATCACCCGGACCCGGTCCGGGCCCAACCGGTCCCGCCCGCACACATGATGCTTGACCGCCTCGGAATTCGCCAGGAACCCGGTCGCCAGAGGGTAGGCGCGCCGCATCAGGAACTCCTGCGCGGGCGTGCGCCAGAAGCCGAGGTCGCGGAAGGACACGAGCCGCACCGGAACGCGGGCCAGCCGCGCGGCCGGCATGCCCAGCAGGGTCGGGTCCTGGAAGAACGTCTGCACGACGTCGATCTTCTGCTCGCGCAGGTGCCCCGCGAGAGCGCGCAGCCGGGACGCGCCCCCGGGCGAGAACAGCCGCCGGACGTCCAGCTCGAGCAGCGGGCAGTCCGCCTCCTCGACGTAGGAGGACGAGGGCCGCAAGGTGCACAGGCTGGGCGCGAACCGGCGGCGGTCGAGGCGGTTGATCAGTTCGACCAGCTGGGTCTCGGTGCCGCCGCGGCCGATGCTGTCGATGCAGTAGAGGACCTTGATCAAACCGGGGTATCCTCCCGGACGGACGCGCCGCCGCTGGAACGAATCAGACGATGTAGTCGCCGCTGCCCTTGGTGGACACGACCCGGGCGGGCACGCCGGCGACGACCTCGTCGGGGTTGGTGCCGTGCGTCACGACCGCGTTCGCGCCCACGACGGTGCCCGAGGCGAGGTGGATCGGGCCGAGCACCTTGGCGCCGGGAGCGATGTAGACGCGGTCGCCCAGGGTCGGCACCCCCCAGACGCCCTGGCGGCGGCCCAGTCCGATCGTGACGCCTTGCGACAGGTTGCAGTCACAGCCGATCTTGACGTCGGTGTGCAGGATGATGCCGCCGAAGTGGCCGATGTACAGTCCCGGTCCGATCGTGCAGTCGGGCGAGATCGAGATGCCGGTGCTGATCTCGACGTTCTTCCACCAGAGGTGGTAGAAGGCCATCACCACATGGCGCAGCCCCGGGGGCAGGCGGTGGCGGTTGAGCCAGTTCCCGGCCCGGTAGCAGGCGCAGGCCCACAGGCCCTGCTGGGTCAGCAGCAGGCGCAGCGTGGATTCTCTGCTACCATATCGGCGCATCCGGCCGATATCGCTGCGGAAAAGGTCGAACATCCGGGAGCCTCCCGCGGGGAATGTGACACAGCGCGCGTCGGAGGGCCACCAAAGATCGCGCGCCGCGACGGTTCGAGAACGCCGCCCGCGCGCCCGCGCCGCGGACCAGGAGAACACGATGTCGAAAAGCCAACCCCCGCTGGTCTCAGTCGTCACCGCCACCTATAACATGGGGCGCTACATCCGGGAAACCGTGGACTCCATCCTCGCGCAGACCCACGACCACCTCGAACTGATCATCGTGGACGACGGCTCCACCGACGACACGACGGCGGTCCTGGCGGCCTACGCCGACGACCCCCGGGTCCGGCTCATCCGGCAGGAGAACGCCGGCCAGACCGCGGCCAAGAACCGGGGCTTGCAGGCCGCCTGCGGGGAGTTCGTCGGCTTCTGCGACGCCGACGACCACTGGCTGCCCGACAAGCTGGCCCGCCAGCTGCCCCGCTTCGAGGACGCTCCCCGCCTGGGCGTGGTCTACGGCGATTTCATCTGCATCGACGGCGAGGGGCTGCCCACCGCGACGCCCCGCTGGCCGTGCTACAGCGGCCGGATCACCGGCAAGCTGCTGGTCGACAACTTCGTGCACTTCCCCACGGCCCTGGCTCGTCGCGCGGCCGTCGAGCAGGCCGGGGGCTTCGACACGTCGCTGACGATGGCGATCGACTACGACCTCTGGCTGCGCATCTCGCTGGACTGGGACTTCCTGCACGTGCCCGAGACCGTGGTCGAGTACCGGCTGTGGGAAGGCCAGATGTCCCACCGCACGGCCGAGCGCCTGGACAACGCCTTCCGCATGATGACGCGCTTCCTGGCCGAACACCCCGACAGCGTGACCGGGGCCGAGCGCCGCTACGCCTGGACCTATTCCTACGTGACTCGCGCGAGTTGGCACGCCGGCCAGGGGCGGATCGGGGCCGCGGCTGCCGATTTCCTGAGGGCGGCCCGCCAGCGTCCCTGGGACCTACGGCTATGGAAGTCCATGGCCCGCTGCGCCTTGAGACGTTCCTGATCCTTTTCCCCCAGGCACCGGCTCGACATTTCCACCGATTTGTGTTATCATTCCCAGTTCTGAAGGACATCTGGGGGGCCGAGACCCCCGCCGACACCCACGACCCGGGAGCCATCATGGCCTTGAAGACCATCCTGGCCGCGTGCATTGCCTCGCTCATCGCGAATTCCGCCGTGATCGCCGCGCCGATTTCCACGCTGACCAAGACCCCGACCGCCAACATCCTGAACGAGGACCGCGTGGACCTCGCGTGGACCTACGCGACCACCCCCGATTCGCTGCGCATCGATTTCGGCGACGGGCAGACGAAGAGCTTCCCCGCCGCCATCACCACGGCGCGCCACGTTTTCCGCAGCGCGGGCCGCTACGACATCGTCGTCACCGCCTGGAAGAACGGCGTCGCCGAGCAGCAGTCCTTCCTGAACTTCGTCGTCGTCGGGCAGCGACCGCTGCTCGGCACCAACATGATGTTCGTGCACCATTCCACGGGCCGCAACCTGATCCGCGACAGCGGCGTGCGCAGCCTGCTGGAGTCGCACAACACGCGCTACGGCACGGGCATGAAATTCTGGGACCACGACTACGACAGCGGGAACACCTTCACCGGGATCATCAAGCCCGACAGCACCGTCCATAGCGACTGGTCGTACGGCGCCGAGGCGAACGACATCCAGCCCGACGGCTGGTTCACCGTGTTCTGCACCGGCAGCGCCTTCATGGACTCCCTGCTGAACCGCCACGACATCATCATCCTGAAGAACGACCATAGCACCGGCGACATCACCTCGGACACGATGCTGCAGACCTACCAGAGCCAGTACCTGCAGATCCGCAGCGTCCTGGACCAGCATCCCGACAAGCTGTTCGTGCTGGTCAGCGGCTCGCCGCGACGCCCCGAGGACACGACCAACGCCATGGCCGACCGCTCGCGCACGTTCTACAACTGGCTGCAGAGCCCGACCTACATGAACGGCCACCCGAACCTCGTCTACTTCGACCTGTTCGACGAGCTGGCCGCGCCGAACGTCGCCTCGAACCCCGCGCGCAACATGCTGCGCCCGGAGTACCGCCGTCCCGACGCGCCGAGCGACAGCCATCCCAACACCTTCGCCAACGTCACCATCGGGCCGCGCTTCGCCTCGATGCTGATCCGCATGGTGGACCCCAGCTGGATCGGCGAGCTGACCGCGGCCCCCGGCGCGACGCCGGCGCCGCTGCTGCTGGCGGTGGGCAACCACCCGAACCCGTTCAACCCGAGCACCGTCATCGACTTCACGCTGACACAGCCAGCGCCGGTGAACCTCGACGTTTTCGACTTGTCGGGACGGCTGATCCGTCGCATCCTCGGCCCCGTCCGGCTCGAAGCCGGATCGCACACCGCGCACTGGGACGGAACCGACGACCAGGGGCGGAGCCAGCCGTCGGGCGTGTACCTGTACCGCGTCGACGGCGGCCCCGAGAGCGTTTCACGCCGCATGCTCCTGGTCCGCTGAGCGACGGAGGCTCCGCGGATGCTCCAGGTCCTCAAGGAATTCCGGCGGTCGCTGAGCGACCCCACCGGCCGCCTGCTGCTGCGCTACTCCTTCGTGCGCAACTGCCCCGGCTCCTACGGTTTCCTGCTGCGGGCCGGGGTGTTGCGCCCGGCCTTCGGGAGCTGCGGGCCGCGGGTCCGCATCCACGAAGGCGCCCGCTTCCGCAACGTCCACAAGATCCTGCTCGGGGACAACGTCACCATCGGCGTCGACAACTTCCTGCAGGCCGCCGGCGGCATCACCGTCGGGGACCACACCCTGCTCGGGCCGGGCGTCAAGATCTGGACGACCAACCACGTCTTCGCCGATCCCGACCGCCCGATCCGCGACCAGGGCGCCGAGTACCGCGCGGTCGTCATCGGCAGCGACGTCTGGATCGGCTCGAACGCCTTCCTGATGCCCGGCGTCGAGCTGGGCGACGGCTGCATCGTCTCGGCCGGCTCGATCGTGGGCGCCAAGAAGTACCCCCCCTTCAGCATCCTCATGGGCAACCCCGCGCGGGTCATCGGCAACCGCAAGAAGACCGGGCCCTCACCGGAAGACGGCGCCGCGTGACCAGCGAGCGGTCGTCGCGAACTGTCGCGACCTCACGACTGCTCGCGGCCGCCGACGCGGTCGGTCCGGGCGCCGCGCCGGACGTCCTGCGGGACGCCCTGGTCGCCGCCTTGCCGCCGGGTCCCGACCGCATCGCCCGGATCGAGGATCTGGTCGACGAGGGCCGCGCCGTTTGGGATCTGCTGCTCTGCGGCTCAGGACGCGGTCACCTGCTGCTGGGCGGCGCCGGCTGCAGCGCGGCGGCGCTCGCGCTGGCGCGGCGCTGGGAACGCGTGACGGTCATCGAACCCAGTCCAGACATGCTCAAACTATTGGTGCGGCGATGCGACGCCGCGGGGATCATGAATCTGGTCGCGCTGAACGGCGGCGACGGTCCTTCGCTTCCCCTGCCCGATGCGTGCTGCGACGCCGTGGCCTGGCTCGCCGACGACACGGCATCGCCGCCCTGCGCCGGTGACGATCCCGCCGGCTGGCCGCGCCGCTTCCTGACCGAAGCCGCCCGCGTGCTGCACCCAGGGGGCGGGATCTACCTGGCCGCACCCGGCCGCTGGCGTCGAGCGCGTCCCTTCCGCAGCACGGCGGCCGCTGCGCTCGATTTGCGCACGCTCACAACCACGGCCACAGCGGCCGGCTTGTCGGTCGTCCGGCGCTGGGCGGTCGAGGGTCGGGCCGACGGTCCTCGCAGCTGGGTAGATCTCGACGATCCGTCCGCCGTCGCGGAACATCGTCGCCAGGCAAAGGACGCCGCCCGGCGGCTCCCGCCCGCCTTGTACCGCATGACGGCGCCGCACCTCGCCCTGACCGCGTCGCGGGGACCAGCAGGCGCTTCCTGGCTGGAAGGCGCATTGGCCGAAGCCGCGCGCACGCTCGGCCTCGCGGCTGGTTCCTGGCGCGCCTCGCCGCCGCAGGCCCTGCGCAAGGGCAAGCTCATCCTGACGTTGAACGCCGACGAC
Organism: bacterium; assembly: GCA_031441465.1. GTDB lineage: Bacteria > Krumholzibacteriota > Krumholzibacteriia > LZORAL124-64-63 > LZORAL124-64-63 > PNOJ01. Next base: position 14,193 of record JANOEP010000040.1, read on the forward strand.
GGCCGCGGCTGGATCGTGAAGGTCCCCCTGCGCGACGACGTCGCCGCGGCGATGGGGCACGGCCAGGGCATCCTGGAACTACTGCTGGCGAAGTTGTCTCCAGACGACCGTCTGCGGCGCCTCCTGCCGGCGCAGGCCCTGGACGTCGAGCATCACGGGCTGCGGTTGCACCTCGAGAGACTCTGCGAGGGCCGCCCCTGGGCCGCGGAGCGCCCCGCTCCCGGGCTGAGGCAAGCCGGCATCGTCGAGGTCATGAAGGTACTGACGGCCCAGGACCCCGCAGCCTGCGGCCTGGACGACCGCCACAACACCCTGCTGCACGCCCCGGACGACCTCGCCGGTCTCCTCGAACCCGCGGAATCGGAGACGCTGCGACGCGCGGCAGCGTTGCTCGACGACGGGCGCGCCCCGCGGCTCCACCTGCGCAAGGGCGACCTCTCGCTCAGCAACGTGTTCCTGGATGGCGGCCGGATCTCCGGCCTGATCGACTGGGACGAGACGGGCGTGACGCGCCATCCCCTGGCGCCGCTCGGCGACCTGCTCTTTTCGTGGCTATGGCAGTTGGAAGGCTGGTCGCGCGCGCGGAGCCTGGCGACGCTCGCCGGCGGCCGGTTCGTCGACCTGCCGCCGACGCTGGACGTCCCGGGATTGCTGGCGGCGCTCGACCGCGGCCCGGACGACCTCGCGCGCGGCGCGCTGGCTTCCTGGCTTGAGCACGCCTACCACGAGCTGCAGCACCCGGTGTTCCGCTGCCGCGAGGACCGCGTCGACGCGCTGCTGGTGCAGCCGTGCCGGGCGCTCGGACCCGTGCTGGCGGGACGGGTCGGGAACTAGCGCGCGGCAGCCGCCGCGGCGTAGACCTCGAGGTAGTCGTCGACCATGCGGGCAAGCGTGTAGCGTTCCCGCTGCTCGCGGGCGGCGGCCTCGCCCAGCCGGCGGCCGAGTTCGGGATCGCCGGCCAGCCGCGCCAGCGCGTCGGCCAGCCCGGCGGCGTCCCCCACCTCGACCAGCAGACCGGTTTGCTCCTGCCTCAACACTTCCGCGAGCCCCCCGACGCGCGACGCGATCACCGGGACGCCCAGCGACATGGCTTCGAGCAGCGTGTAGGGCAGGCCCTCGTGCAACGAGGGCATCAGCAGCGCGTCGAGGTGGGCGATCCAATCCAGGATGTCGCGCTGGAAGCCGTGGAAACGGACCCGGTCCGCGACGCCTAGCGCCCGGGCTTCGTCCTGCAGGGCGTCGAGCAGAGGGCCGGTGCCGATCACGTCCAGGCGAACCTGCGGCGGCATTTCAGACGAAGTGAGTGCGCGCAGCGCGTGCACGATGCCCTTGACCTCGCTGACGCGGCCGACGATGCCGGCGTGGAAGAGGCCGGGCTCGAGACCCGGAGGGCGCGGGCGGCCGGCGCGGGTGATGGGGTCGATGCCGTTGTGGATCACGCGGCGGGGCAGGCCTGCGTGGATCCGGTCACAGCGGTGCATGATGTCGGCGGTCACGTAGCAGACTTGGGCGTGGAGGCGGCGGGTGGACCACCCTTCCAGATCACGGTAGAAACGAGTCTTGAGCCGCACGGACAGATCTCCGCCCGGTTCGGAAAGTCCGTGAACCGTTTTCACGACCGGCAAGTGCCGCGCGGCTGGGCAAAGCGAGGAGGTGACCGCGGCCCGGTATCCGTGCACGTGCAGAAGGTCGCCCTTGCCGGCGGCCAGCAGACGCGCCAGACCACGGACGGGAGCGAAATCGTACGGACCGGCCGAGGGCAGGATCTCGACTTCAGTACCCTGGTCCCGCAGTCCCGCCGCGAGTTCTCGGTCGTGGAAGAGCGCTACGGTTGGAACTACGGCTCCCGAACCGGACAAAAGACGCGCTAGACCGAGAATCTGAGTTTCCACACCGCCTAACAATTCACCCGGCGCCAGCAGACAGACGGTCATGGTCGCCATGCTCAACACATCCTTCTGCGGCCCAGCAACAGATCCAAGCTGACAAACCTACCAACAGGTCATAAACTGCGGATCCTCTGCCGGTCGTGGCCGCTCCACGCCCAATACGGCACGGGTTCCGGCAATGCTTCTTGCGGCACGATTGCGGCAAGTTGCGGCGGTTCGGCCGCGTTGGTCGCCCCGGGCCGGGGCCGCCGGAATTCCCTGTCTTGCATCCTCCACCCTGGCATGGTTATCATACCCTGACGAGCGGTGGCATGGGAATTGCGAATCAGCCGTAAAACCGCAACCGTTAACAGCATCCGAGGCGAAGAAACCATGAGATCCATCCTGGCTGCGATGCTGCTGACAATGGTCCTGTGCACCGGTATCGCCCAATCCCAGCCGATTGTGACGGATTTGACCGGGATTTTCGAAGACTCTGGATCCGTGACCATCGTGGGATCCGGCTTCGGGATCAAGTCGCCCGCCGCGCCCCTGAAGTGGGATGACTTCGAGACCGGCGCCCTCGGCGCGAGTCTGACCGGATGGGACTTCACCGGCGATCCGGTCGTGTACAGCGCGGAGCAGTCGAGAGTGTCCGGGCACCAGTCAGCTTACCAGAACTACACAAATTCCTACGCACGCGGACTCATCGTCTTTCCGTTGCCCGCGTTCCAAAAGATGTACATTTCCGGGTGGTGGTACAACGAAGTGGGCGGCGCACCGAGCCGAAACTTCAAGCTCCTCAACTGGTCCGGCGGACCCAGCCACGGCGGCGCAACTCTGCCGCAGTGCCGCACCGACATGTACCCGAGCACCAGCAGCGGTCACCTCGACCTCATGCCTACTGACGGTCCAGAAACCCACGACTGGGGTCTCGGCGGAAACATCCATTCCGGAGAGTGGATGCGCATCGAGCGCTACATGGACGTAGGCACCCCCGGGGTGAACAACGGCCAGACCTGGCTGCGGCGCAATCTGACCGAATGGGCGTCCCTCGACAACGTGCGCGTTTACAATCCGGGCGACATCTACACGATGTTGTTGATCACACACTACTTCGCCAAGGACACCGGCACTCCAACTCCGTGGATGAAGAGTTTCTGGGACGAACTCTACATCGACATCACGCCGGCCAGGATCGAACTGGGCAACGCCAGCACCTGGAACGCCTGCACTCGTAGGGAGATCCAGATCCCCTCGGCCTGGAACCAGAACAGCCTCTCCTTCACGGTCAACCAGGGCGCATTCACGCCCGGCCAAACCGCATACGTCTACGTCGTCAACGCCGCCGAAGAGCACAACGCGGTAGGTTTCCCCGTGACGATCGGGACGACGATCGACCCCGGGGATCCGCCCGGCGCTCCGGGACAGCCGGCCGTCGTTCACTGATCCGGATCCGAATTTCTCGACTGCGAGTCCGAATCGGTCACGACCGCATCCGATCCGTCCGAGGGGGGAAGTACGTGCATCGGGACAACCCGAGAATCTGGGTCACCTGGGAACGGCACCGTCGTTCGCAGGAATTGGCAACTGCGTTGGGATGCGACCTCCACACTCTGACCAGCAACCTTCCTTATGGCTTGCGCGTGTTCGCGCTTTCCGCAAAGACCACACTTCTGCTGTCGCGGTTGCGTCCCCGCACCCTCTTCATTCAGAACCCCTCGCTGATCCTCGCGACCTTGGCCTGTTGCCTGCGACCCTTGCTCCGGTACCGTCTGGTCGTCGACAGGCACTCGAATTTCATCCTCAGGACCCTGAAGCCGCCGCGGATCCTGGGGTGGGTGTTTGACCGGCTGAGCCGGTTCACCAACCGCCATGCCGATCTCACGATCGTCACGAACGAGGTCCTGAAGGATCTGGTGTCGGAGTGGCACGGCCGTGGGTTCGTGCTGCAGGACAAGCTACCCACCATGAATCAGGCCGAACCGTGGCTGAGCCGCGGTCTGCACAACTTCACCTTCGTCGGCACCTTCAGCGCCGACGAACCGGTGGATAACGTCGTCGCGGCAGCTCGTCTCCTGCCGGACGATTATATCGTCCACATCACCGGCAACACGGCTCTGGCCAAACCGGGCCTGCTCGGGGACGCGCCCCCTAACGTAGTTTTTACCGGGTATCTCCCGGAATCCAGCTACCAGGGACTACTCGCGGCAAGCGACGCCGTCCTCGGCCTAACAACCCGACCACACACGCTTCTCTGCTGCGCCTACGAGGCCGTCGCCCTGCACCGTCCCCTGGTCCTCTCCGACCACGAGGACCTACTCGCCTACTTTCACCGGGGTGTCATCCCTACTGACAATTCACCGGCATCCCTGGCCGCCGCCATGCGCGAGGCCGCCGAACGCCGCGATGAACTCGTGGCGGAGGCGGGCATGTTGGCGGAGGATTTGTCACGGGACTGGAAGGTCAGGTTCAGTGGGTTGCAGGCCGAGATCGCCCGTCTGGAGTCCACCGCTCAGGATGCACTGTCTCCCGCCTGACGGCGGACCGCCAGTTTGCGCTGACTCGAGTTGATCAGCAGATCATCGGCCGCGAACGCCGCAAGTACCCCCGGGCGGGCGAGGATCGGCCCGGATGTCTGCTCCTGGAAAACCAGGTCGGGCTGGGCGTTGATCTCTATCAGGCACAGCCCCGCATCCGTGATCCCCACATCCATGCCGAGCAGTCGGTAGAATCCGAAGGCACGTTGCGCCCTTTCGGCCAACGCCAACACTTCCCGCCATCGCGGTATTTCCCGGCCCGCGAAAGCCACCCCGGTATCCGGATGAGTGTGGTGACGTCGCCCCTTCTTGTCGAATCCCGCCTGAACCAGCCTACCCGTCTCGGCGTCCACGCCGACAGCGATGCCGCCCGCACTCCAATTGTCGATGATGCTGCCGCGCACACCGAACCGCATGGTTGTGCCCAGGATGAGGACGCGCGCATCCCGCGTCAGGTAGGTGACGACCCGGACGGTGCTGAGCGCCCCGACGGCGAGGTCGGCCAACGCCGGATCCTGTCTGAGGACTTCCTGAACGACAGCGCGGCTTTCAAGCCTGAACGCAGCGAGATCCCCTTCATTCCCAATTCCCCGCACACGATGGTTCCCGGCCACGGACTCGAACACGACGATGCCGCGGCCCGCCGCGCCCGCGACAGGCTTGATGATCGCAGTCGTCAATCCCGCGCCCTCCACCATCGCCGGCAGTTCCATCCGATAGTCGGTGTCAGGATCGAGAACCCCCAACAGCTGGGGTTGCGGGAGCCCCGCACTCCGACACAGCATATCGGCGACTTCCTTGTCCTCGAACAGGATCATGTATTCGGGGCGCTGAACAGCCCGACGCAACCGGGCTCTCGGATAGGGGTTGTAGCTGGATCCGTAATAATTGACCCAGTCCTTCCTGGGCATCTCCCAGAGTCTGCAGGCCGAATAGTTGTCCGGGTAATACTTCAGCACGAAGAAGATGTGCAGCAGGTCCGCGGCGATCCTCCATGCGGGCAGGGGGCACTCGTCGCGATCGACCTGCGTGGCGAATAGCCAAGGCAGGGCCGCCATCCGAACTGCCCGCCTCAGGTAGGGTACGAGCGCGATTCCCAGATCCCTGACGGCCACGGTGAATCGCTCGTAGAGAGTTTGGACCATGCCGAACACCGCCTGCTTTCAGTTGCGCTGACCGGGACGACTTGTCACATGCCCTCGAGCCGGCTGATAAAGTACTCAAACTTCCGTCCGGGCTCCGGCACGATCTCGGCCACGCGGACCACCCTGCAATTCATCTCCGAGCCGTAATACTTGTGCACCATGTCCTGGAGCTGACGGCCGAGCGCCGCGAAGCCGGCCTCGTCGGTGGCATCGAAGACGAGCCGAACTTCGAGTTCTCCTATGCCATGCTGGATGACCTGGAACTGCCGGATCGGCACCCCCGCCAACTGGCGCTCTTCCAGGAAATATGGAAAGGGGTTGGCGTGGACGAATCCACCCGCGGGTGTCTTGATGTACTGCCGCTGGGATCTCCCGTCGATCGTCGATAGCAGAGGCAGCGTGCGGCCGCACGGACACGCGTCCCCCAACAGCTGTGCAAGATCGCCGAGTCGGTAACGAAGCAACGGCATCAACGCGTTGTTCAGGTCGGTGATCGCGATCTGACGCAGATCCGGCTGTCCGTCAACGGGCAGCGCCTCGACGATCACGTTCTCGGCCATGATGTGCCGACGGCCTGCAGGGCAGGTGAACGCGATGATGTCGGTCTCGCTGCAGCCGTATTCGTCGGCGGCAGCGCCGCCCATGACGCCGGACAGCCAATCCCGTTCGGCTTGCGTCGACGCCTCCGCGGTCGTAACGACGAGCTTCAGGCCAGGGATCGGCGGGGCGCCTCTCGCCTCCATCGCCCGGGCCAGGCGCATGAGCAGAGACGAGTATCCGTAGGCGTAATCGACGCCGGCCGCCACGGCCCGCCGATGAGTTTCCAGAGTGGCCTCCGCGGCGACGTGACGGTAGTCGAAGACGATTCGGTTCAACGCGAGCCGTCGCAGAGCAGATTGCAGCGTTTCAGGTTGTAGGGGCCGCCCCCAAAACCTCGCCTCGCGGTCGCCCGGTCGCACGCCGTACCATTCGTAGCAACGGTAGCGTGCAGCGAACGAGGCCGCCTGCGCGTCCCGCGACGCCAGAACGGCGATCGGACTGCCGGACGTTCCCGCCGTCGCCCGCCGGGATCCGGGGCCCTTCACTTCCGCCAACAAGGCCGGCAGATCGGATTTTTCCAGCAGGGGCAGGTTCGCGAGATCTGAGATCGAGCCGACCGCGGCAGCGTCCAGACCGCATTCGTGGAAACGTTTCCTGTAGAAAGCCGTGGCTCCGGCCGCAGCTACGATCGCCCGCAACCGGCGTTGCGACAGTTCCGCCAGCTGTTCAGGCGGCCACCACTGGGTCCGCTCGTACAGCCGCAGTGCATCGCGAAAACCGATTCTCGCCGCGGCGAAGTAGGCGGGAAACACGATTCGGCGGCTCAAGGATCGAGGCAACAGCATCGGATCGGCTCCCAGCATCAGGTCTGTACCGCGATGGCATCGACGATGATGCCGACGCGGCGTTTCATCAGCGAACTGATCATCAGCAGACAAAATGCCATCCCCGCCGCGAACCACCAGTACACCTCGTAGAGATCCATGCCGAACATGCCTAATGCGAGCCGGACGATGAGAAACCCACTAGTGGCCTGGGTCGTCGCGTTCAACAATCGCATATCGTCGATCTCGGTGCGGATCAGCTTGGAGAACCTGGGTGTGAGATTAGGATTCTTCAGCACCGCCGACAGGCGTCTCTGCTCGCGTCGGATCGTGTTGCGGGCCACAGCCAAGGCGAAGAACATGGCATAAACGAGGTAGCAGAACACGGCGAAGCCGTGGATTCCCAGGTTGGTCGCCACTTCCAAGTACAGGTTGTGGGTGTCCTGTTTGCGGTTGAACATCTGAATCCGTACCGCAGGGAAAGAAGCGATGCCCACACCGATCGGATTGCGCATCAAAACTTGCCAGGCGTCGCCGAGAATCTGGATCCGCGTCTCCTTGGAATTCCCCTCCGCCTCGTGCCCCCCGATGCTCTTGAACCTCTCGACATACTGGCTGGGAAGCAGCGGGAATACCGCCACGCCCACCACGGCCGCGATCGCCAGGTTGCGCACCTTCCGCCGCGACTGGCTCCACCAGTACAGCAGCAGCACCCCCAGGGCCACGTATCCGGTGCGCGACCCGGTGTAGATCACGCAGACGATCGCCGTGGCCGCCAGCGGCAGCAGCATCAGCTTGTAACGCCAACTCTTGATCACCGGGAAGAGGAAGAGGACGAAGGGCAGCGTCCCCATCGCCAGCCCCGCGAGACTGTTCGGGTGGGCGTAGATGGGCACCGCGCCGTGCAGGCGCATGATGCCCTGGTTCTCCCAGACCAGCCCCCCCGAGATCTGCCCCCGCGTCGACTCCTGCGTGATGTAGAAGCAGGAAACCAGGAAGGCCGCCAGGAACCAGCGCATGGCCCGGGGCGAGCGGATGAGCGCGACCATGAAGAAGGTCATCATCGCGAACTTGATGACGCGGTCGAAGAAGATCGTCCAGGCCAGGTCCTTGGCCGCGGCGAAGGGGATCTGGGTGAGCATGATGAAGAACAGCAGCCCGATCCCGATCAGCACGTTGCGGGCCGGGCGTAGCCCGCCGAACTGGACCGGCCGGGAACTCATCACCCCGATGCACATCACCGTCAGGGCCAGGCCGAGCAGGAACTCGACGCGCAGCGTCGCCAGAAAATCGCGGCGCGCGCCCCACTGCATGTAGCGGGCGGTGATGAACAGCAGGAACGTCGCGGTCACGAATGGCGGCGCCTCCCAGGGGCGCGGGAGGCGCGGAATGTCGCTGGCCGGGCGCTGCGTCATGCTCGTCTGCGCTCCTCGGTACGGTTCAGCGCCCGCCGGCCCGCAGGCCGGCCACGGCCGCGTCCAGGAAGGGGACGAACGCCGCCGCCGCGCGCGCATTGCCCTCGCGGTTGGGATGGCTGTCGCTGCCGTCGCCGCTGGCGTAGGCCGACCACTTGGCGCTCCGGCCGTCGGTCAGGAGGTCGTGGTAGTCGAACACGGCCACGTTGGGCAGGTCGTAGTCCTTCAGCCAGCCCTCACGGCGGTCGGCCATCCAGGCGTGCAGCGTGTGCGAAAAGTCGGCGGAGACGGGTCCGCGGCGGAACTTCGCGCGCAGCCGGTCCAGCAGACCCTGCGGCCGGGGTTCGGCGCGGGGCGGCGCGGTGACGGCGACGAAGAGCACCTCGGGTCGTGCCTGGAACAGCGGCAGCAGGGCGCGGTAGGCGGCCTGGGCGTTGGCCAGGGTCTGTTCCGGGGAGTCCGGGTCGCCGGGTTCCTTGCCGGGCCCGGTGAAGTCGGTGCTCGAGTAGCAGGACTTGAACACCACGACCTCGTTGGTCCGCCCGTCCGTATAGGCGCGGTCCTGCCCGTCGCAGACGAGGATGCGGTCCATCTGCTCGGCGAACTTCCGCCGCCAGTGGCCGATGTCGGTATCCTCACCCAGGAGCGACCCGTACGACGCCTGATGCACTTCGTAGCCTGCGGATTGCAACCGTGAACGCAAACCGCCCCCGTTGGGATGGCTCTGGTAGACGCACCGGGCGCCGGAATCCTTGCCGCCGCCGCTCTGCTCGCCGGGTTCGGCCAGAAGCTGACCACCGCAGGAATGGTGGATGAACAGCAAGCGCACGGGTCCTCCCTCCGTCTCGGGAATGACGACGGGTTCCGTCTTGGCCGCCGCCATCACGTCCGCCGCGGTGGCGGCGCTCGCCGTCGCGGCCAGGATCACCAAGCCGCTGATCACGTAACAGGCTTTGATTGAAGATGTTACCGTCAAAGGACACCCCCTGTTCCCCTCCGCAGGCCGATTCGCAGGCAACAGTATACCCCACGCCGAGTTCCCGGGCCACCGCCGGATCGAAACCGATGTTGACATTCATCGGGCAAGGCCCGAATCCTGCAACAAGGTGTTCAACATTCTTTCCGACCTCCCTCCGGAGGCCTCCCCCGCGTTTCAAGGAGGAACCATGTCGAGCCGACGTTTCATCCTGCTGGCCCTGCTGCTCGGGCTGACGCTCTTCGTCGCATCGTGCGGCGACGACAACCCCGCCGATCCCGCCGACACCACCGCGCCGCTGATTGTCAGCGTGGAACCCTCGCAGGATCAGAACGACGTGGATGTGGACCACAACCTCGTCATCACGTTCAACGAAGACATGGCTCCCGCTTCGGCCGACGGCCACGTGACCCTGTCCAACAGCACGATCAACGACTACATCTGGACCGATGCCCGCACGCTCGCCGTGGAACACACGGACTGGCCCGAAGGCCTGCACGTCACCGCGACCGTGGGCACCGGCTTGACCGACGCCGCCGGCAACCCCCTGGCCCAGGCCTTCGCCTGGAGCTTCTGGACCTGGACCGACGAAGTGCTGCTGCTGAACTCCGCGCCGGCCGCCGGCGCCGTCAACGTGCCGATCAACACCACGATCTGGCTGCAGTTCTCCCAGTCGATGAACGGCTCCACGCTCCCCGGCGCGATCACGGTGACGTCGCCCGACAAGACCGTTCATGCGTACACCCTGGACTCGCTCGACTCGACGGACGAGTGGGTCCTGACGCTGACGGACAACCTGCCGGCCTCCGCCCTGATCACGGTCGCGGTGAGCACCGCCGCCCAGAGCTGGGACGGCACGCCGCTGGCCGAGGCCGCGAGCTTCCAATTCACCACGGGCACCGGCGCCGACCTCACGCCGCCGCAGCTGGTGTCGATCGAGCCCGCCGACGGAGCGCTCATCGATACCGACACCAGCTACTTCCGCCTGACCTTCAGCGAGCCCATCGACGACAGCTCGCTGGATCCCGCCATGATCAGCGGGCAGCTGATGTCGGCGCTCATTACGTCAGACGATCCCGGCGTGTGGTCCGCAAACCACACCGTCTTCACCGTCGGCCTGCGCACACCGCTGATCCCAGGCTCGCTGTTCCGGGTGGAATTCAACTCCTTCGCCGACATCAACAGCAACGTCAACGACGACGGCTTCACTTGGCATGCGACCGTCGCCGGCACGGCGCAGCACTTCCCGGTCATGGACGGCTGGATTCAGTACTTCGCCGGCTACTACGAGGAGACGAATCCCGCCAAGACCAGCGGCGAGTACAGCGAGTTCGTCGTCACCGAGGTCAAGACGCTCGGCGAGTTCTGGCAGTGGAAGGGGAGCGACTACTCGACCGGCCCGTCGAAGGACCTCCCGACGCTCGTCAACTACGATCGCCTGAAGCTCACCTCGACGGCGATCCAGATGCTCGGGTTCCACGAGGAGCAGGACATGGAGACGATGGACGGCTCCTTCTCCCCGCCGATCGATTGGCTGCGTTTGCCCGTGCAGACCGGTTCCTGGGACGGGACGGTGACCTTCACCGAGGGTACGGACGAATCCCAGGTCGACTACGAGGTGACGGTCCTTGCCGGCACGTTCGACGTTCCGTTCGGCAGAATCACCGGCAAGCAGGAAGGCGGACCGCCGGTCCTGTGGCTCGACTGCCGCAAGGTGGCGCTGCACTACGAGCTGAGCGACAGCAGCGTCGTCTTCAGCGCCGGCACCGACACGCTCTGGTACGCCCCGGGCGCCGGCCTCGTGCGCCAGGTCAGCCACGAAGTGCAGCCGGATCGGACACGGCACTCGGACATCTCCCTGATGTGGTCGGGGTACGAGGCGGACTTGCCGCCCCGCTGATCACGACCACTCCCCGTGAAGAGCAGGGCGCCCCCGCGGGGGGGGCGCCCTTCGTCTTTGGAGAACGGGTACCCGCCGGTCAGCCCGCGCGCTCGGCCGCCGCTTCGGGGACCTCGGCCGGAACGAGTGCCTTCAGGTGTTCCTGCAGCAGGTGCCGATGGTGGCGGCGGTGTTTCAGCGGGATGGTGAAGTTGGTCTGCTCCTGCTCGTCCAGGTCGTCCCAGTGCAGGCGCAGGAAAGCGAGCAGATCGTGCGTGGCGGACAGATAGGCCTCACGGACCTGCTCGAACGGCAAGCCGTAGAGACGCTGCAACTCATGCCGGTTGCGCGACTCGAATTCGGAGAATGAGAGGGGCGGGACGGCTCGATCCTCGATGCGGGCCTCGTAGAAGCGGACCGCGTAGATGTCCCAGAAAGCCAGGTGACCCAGGGTCTGGACCAGGCTCAAACCCTCGCTGCGGAGCTTGTCGCCGCGCCGGGCAGGAGGGTACTGCCGGGCGACTTCTTGCAGCCGTCGGTCCTCGTCGGCGTACGCGGCGATCAGGGTCTCAGGAGAATACAACAGCAACCTCGATCCTGGGCGTGTCCTGAAGATACGCTCATCTCGGCGGATCGGGCAAACGTTTGTTACGCGGACGGCAGGGCGCGGCGGCGCACGTAAAGCAGGGATCCCGCACCCAGGCACAGCCCCATGCCCAGGTAAGGGGCCGCCAGCAGCAGGCGCGGCAGGTGCGAATGGCGCAGCAGGACCCCGCCGACGGACATCACCAGGACCATGGCCCAGCTGCGCCAGGGGAAGGTCGAGAACACGCACGCCGGGTCGGGCCGGCCGGCCAGACGCCGCAGGTTCTTGGCCACCAAGGGGTTGAAGGCCCGCGGGATCAGCAGGGCGGCCATCAGGAACCCGACGGCGGCGGCGGCCAGGCCCGGGAGCGGGCGCGCCCCCAGCAACCAGATCGTCGCACGGGTCAGCAGCATCAGCGCAACCAGGCCCCACACCGTCGCGGCGAACAGGGGCAGGGCGCGGCGGGGGACCGCCGGGTTGAGGCGGTTCAGCAGGTCCGACATCTTCACTCCCCGACCAGGATGTGGTGGTGGCGCTTCTTGCCGGCCTGCAGCGCGATGCGGCCGTCGCGCACGTCGGCGACGGTTAGCTGATGCAACTCGTCGGCGACCGCCTCGCCGTTGACCCGGATGCCGCCTTGCCGGATCAACCGCCGGGCTTCGCCCTTGCTGGCGGCGAGGCCGGCGTCGGTGAGCGCGTCGATCAGCGGGAGGCCGTCGCCTGCGAGGTCCGATGCGGGGCGTCTGCTCGATGGGATCCCGCCGCCGTCCCCGCCGCTGCCGAAGAGGGCCGCGGCCGCCTGCTCGGCCGCGAGCGCCGCCGGCTCGCCGTGCAGCGTGCGGGTCACCTCGAAGGCCAGCACGCGCTTGGCCTCGCGCAGGTCGGCCCCCTGCAAAGCGCCGAGACGGCGCACTTCGTCCATCGGCAGCAGGGTGTACAGGCCCAGGAAGCGCGCGACGTCGCGGTCGTCGACGTTGATCCAGTACTGGTGGAAGTCGTAGGTGCTGGTGCGGCGCGCGTCGAGCCACACGGCCCCGGCGGCGGTCTTGCCCATCTTGGCGCCCGTCGCGGTGGTGATCAGCGGCGAGGTCAGCCCGAAGACCTCCTGGCGGTTCATGCGTCGGGTCAGGTCCACGCCCGAGACGACGTTGCCCCACTGGTCGTCGCCGCCCATCTGCAGGCGGCAGCCGTGGTCGCGGTTCAGGACCATGAAGTCGTAGGCCTGCAGGATCATGTAGTTGAACTCGATGAAGCTCAGGCCGGTCTCGAGGCGCTGCTTCACCGACTCGCGCGAGAGCATGACGTTGACGCTGAAGTGGCGGCCGACCTCGCGCAGGAAGTCCAGGTAGCTCCAGCCCACCAGCCAGTCGGCGTTGTTCAGCAGCAGCCCGTCGCCCGGACCGTCGCCGAAGCGCACGAAGTGCGCGATCTGGGCCTTGATGCCCGCCAGGTTCGACTCGATGTCCGCGAGGGTCAGCAGCTTGCGCAGCTCGGTCTTGCCCGAGGGGTCCCCGACCAGGGCCGTGCCGCCGCCGGCGATGGCGATGGGCCGGTGCCCGTGGCGCTGCAGGTGGACCAGCAGCATGATCTGCAGCAGCGACCCGATGTGCAGCGAGTCGGCCGTGGGATCGAAGCCGATGTACCCGGTGACCTTCTCGCCGGCCAACAGTTCCGCGAGCGCGGCTTCGTCGGTGCATTGCTTGAAGTAGCCGCGCTCCTTGAGCACGGGCAGGAAGTCGCCGCGGGGCAGGTTCGTCGGGGTCATGTCCGTTCCTGTCGGTTGCGCAGTTCGCGGAGCCTGAGCTTCAGTTCGGGCAGGGGGACGTCGCCCAGTACCGCCGAGAGTTCGCAGGCCAGTTCCCAGGCCACGACCGCCTCGGCCACCACGCCGGCGGCCGCCACCACGCACGTGTCGGAGCGCACCCAGGAGGCGCGCCGGGCCCGTCCCGTGCGCAGGTCGACGCTCTGCAGGCCCGCGCGCTGGGTGGAGATCGGCTTGACGTACGCGCGCACCCGCACGGGCTCGCCGTTGGTGACGCCGCCTTCGAGACCGCCGGCGCGGTTGGTCTCGCGCCGCGCGCCGCCGCGGCCGTCGGGGAACAGTTCGTCGTGGGCCGAGCGGCCGTCGCGGGCGGCGACCGCCATGCCGTCACCGATCTCGGCGGCCTTCACGCTCGGGATCCCGGCCACCGCGCCGGCCAGGCGCGCGTCCAGGCGCCGGTCGGGCTGGACATAAGTGCCCAGGCCGGCCGGTACGCCGAAGGCCACGACCTCGGCGACGCCGCCGAGCGTGGTGCCGGCGGCCATGGCCGCGTCGATGGCCGCGACCATCAGCGACTCGGCGCGGCGGTCGAGGCAGCGCAGCGGGGTGCCGGCGCGCACGCGGCGCAGGCGGGCCAGGGTCGGTCCCACGTCCGCGGCCGCCACGTCGCCGATGCGCGCGGTGTGGCTCCAGACCTCGATCCCGAGTTGCTTCAGCAGGATCTTGGCGCAGGCGCCGACCGCCACCACGCCCGCCGTCGAGCGGGCGCTGGCCCGTTCGGCCACCGGCGCGAAGCCGTCGTAACCGTAGCGCAGCCGGCCCGGCAGGTCGGCGTGCCCCGGCCGCGGGGCCGGCCAGTCGGGGTGCGGCTGCCCGTCGCGCCGCGCGAAGTCCCGGTTCTCGATCAGCACCGCCAGGGGCGAACCCAGCGTGCGGCCCTTCCACAACCCGGCCAGGATGCGGCAGGCGTCGGTCTCGATCGACTGCGCGCGGATCCCGCGGCCGTAGCCCTCGAGGCGGCGGCCCAGCTCCGCGTCGAGGTCCCCCTCGCCCAGGGGCACGCCGGCGGGGAAGCCCTCGATCACCGAGACCAGGGCCGGACCGTGGCTCTCGCCTGCGTGCAGGCAGCGCATGCTGTGCTCCCGGGGTCAGCCGATTCGTCGTGACGGGCGAGGCTGCAACGTACTTGAACGCGCCCCGGCGGTCAACCAGGCGGCCCGTCGCTCCGGAGCGACGCGCACACCGCGAAGAAGTCCGGGAAGGACACCGCCACGCAGGCGTCGTCGTCCAGGACGACGCCGGCGCGCGAGTCGAGGCCGGCCACGGCGAAGGCCATGGCGATGCGATGGTCGCCATGCGTGGCGACCGGCACCGAGACCCGCGCCGGGAACCCGTCCGGCGCGCCGACGATGTCCAGGCCGTCGGGATGCTCGACGACCTCGACGCCCAGTTCGCGCAGACCCGCCGCCACGGCGGCGAGGCGGTCGGATTCCTTGACGCGCAACTCGGCGGCGTCGC
>JANOEP010000041.1:0-50834 GCA_031441465.1 bacterium
CGCTGCCCACAATCGCCGGGAGCGTTCGTTTAGAGCCGGCGCCAAGGCCGTGTACTTCGTCTGCAGAGTGTCAACGTCCATATCCGCAGGCTACTACACCAAAACACCAAGTCAAGCAGTTATTTAATTACAGGCCCTAAGTGCCGATATCGATTGGAAACTATAGTTCCAATGCCCATTGCGGGACCATGCTCAAGTCTGGAGATTGCAGTGTTCCACATTGCTGCTTCATCAGCAGCCTGAGCCTAGGCCACGGCAAGCAGGGGCAGAACGGTGGTTAAAGTCTCCAGGACGGCCAAAACTGCCAAAATCAGAATCCTACGTGCGGTCATGTCGTTCTCCCTCTTACTATGTGAGGCCGGGCCGGGAGCGCCCCCCCCGGCGGGTTGTGACGTTGAGCCGAAGGGATCCTACCAGTGGACAAGAAGCGATTCCAGGCCGACGTCGTGCTGCTGGTCTGCACCCGCAAGGACGGCGTCTGCGGCAAGAAGGGCGCCCGCCTGCGCGCCCGCCTGAACGAGGCCGCCGAGGCGCAGGGCCTGAAGAAGCAGCTGCGCGTCCTGCCCACCGGCTGCCTCGACGCCTGCGGCCGCGGGCCGGTGGTCCTGGACCCCGCCGCGCAGACCCTGTACATGGACGTCGAGAAGGAAGATGCGCCCGACATCGTGCGCAAGACGGCCCGGCGCCACGGGCTCAAGGACTGACCTCGCACCGATTGCCGGGAGGCACCGTGATCATCCGACCCGTCCCCTTCGAAGCCGTGGCCTTCGTCTGCACCAACAAGCGGCCCGACGGCCACCCCAAGCCCTGCTGCGCCGACCGCGGCGGCCTCGCGCTGCGCGACGAGCTGAAGAGGATGGTCGCCGAGCGCGGCCTCGAGAGCCGCGTCAAGGTCTACCAGAGCGGCTGCCTCGGCGGCTGCGAGTTCGGGCCGATGGCCATGACCTTCCCCGACGGCAGGATGCAGTTCGGGGTCAGCGCGGCGGATCTGACTTCGATGCTGGATTCGCTGGCGGCGGAGGCGGACGACGCGAACGTCTGAGCGGGGAGCGCGGCGTGTCGCGGCGCTCAGCGATAGCTGGCCTACACCCCGACCTCTCCGGTCTTATGGTGGATCCCGGTTTGGACAATGGAGCCGCCCTCGGAGATCCCGCCTCAGCGCTCATCCATCATGACACAGTGAGCGGCACCGACCAATTCCGTCACCGGTGCCGGACAGGCACCTCGGTTGGGAGGCAGAAGAAGGGCCCCGGCTCGCGCCGGGGCCCTCTTTCATGCCGATGGTCCACACTCTGACCATCTACTTCAAAAGCACCATCTTCTGCATCTGCTGCATCCCGCCCGCCGCCAGCCGCGCCATGTAGACGCCGCTCGCGACCTGGCCGCCCGCGTTGTCGCGGCCGTCCCAGGTCTCGGTGTGGCGGCCGCTGCCGCGCGAACCTTCGACCAGGGTGCGCACCAGGGTGCCCTGCAGGTCGTAGATCTCCAGCCGGACCGCGCCCTCGCGGGCCAGCTCGAACTGGATCTGCGTCTGCGGGTTGAACGGGTTGGGGTGGATGCCGACCAGCGCGGTCGTCGACGGCGCCGGCGTGCCGTCGTCGATGCCGGTGGCCGAGACCGGCCCGATCGCGAGGTTGTAGGAGCCCGCGACCGGCAGATCGGCGCTGCCGCGTTTCCAGACCGCCAGGCAGTAGAAGCCTTCGGCCGGAACCGTGACGGTCAGGGTCTCGTCCTGGCCGGGACCGCCCGCCCAGTAGGCGGTGGCGAGTCCGGAGGACTTGCTCTGGTAGATCTGGTCGGCCGGATGGAGCGTGATGCCCCAGTCCACCGCGCCGGCCACGTTGTCCAGTTCCACGCCGTACTGCCCGGCGGGCAGGTAGAGCTCGTGGAGGTTGAGGATGCGGTCGGCCGGCAGGTCGTAGGTGCCGTAGACGCCGTGCGGGTAGAAGATCCAACCGCTGGTGGCCGCCGTCTCGGCGGTGTAGTTCTCGTAGCCGGAGAAGTTGACCACGCCCGCATCGTAGGGCGCGCTCCCGGCCAAGTTGAAGTTCACCAGCACGTAGTCCGACTCGCCGCCCCACCAGTAGGAACCGGTCAGGTTGTCGGCGAAACCGTCCTTGGCGCCGGTGCTGGCCGTGTGCAGGCGCAGGTCGACGTCGCTCTCGGCGCCGGGCATCACCGCCGTCGCCTGCCAGAAGCCGGCGCTGGGCATGCGCAGGCCGTCGCAGTTGGGGTAGAGGGGCTCACCCGTGCTCACGTCGGTCCAGCCGCCGTAGGCGGCGGGAGGCGCCCAGCGGGCGACCGGCGTGGCGACCGTCAGGTCCAGCGGCGACCAGACCCACTGCTCGCCGTAGACGTTGTTGGTCTCGTAGATCTCCTCGTACTCCAGGGCCTCGTCGAGGCGCCAGGCCAGCGAGTGGCGACCGCCGCGGATGTCCCAGGCGTAGTTCCAGTTGAACAACCCGGTGCCGTAGCCCGGGAAGGCGCCCCACACCACCCAGGCGGCGAACGAGCCGTCGAGGTAGATGTTGCCGGGCAGGGTGGCCGACCCGGTCGGGCTGTTGTTGGTCACCGCCACGTTGAAGTAGGTCGACGCCGAATTGCCGTACAGCAGCGTCGGCGCGGGCGTCGAACCGTACGTGCCGTCGAAGGCCGGCCGCGGCACGATCGGCGCGTGCCAACCGGTCGCCCACAGGGGGACGAAGTCCGGCGGCGTGCGCTGGATCTCGATCGTGACGTCGATGGGCGCCGTGCCCTTGTTCCAGTCGGGATCGCGGTAGACCACCAGCGCGTTGTAGCCGTCGTCGGGGATGGTGACGTCCATCCGCGCGCGCCCGTAGCCGTCGGTCTGCGCCCAGGCCGAGTAAGTGTACAGGCTGCCGACCTGGAAGGTGTCGTTCAGCCAGGTGGCGTAGAGCGGTCCGTTCTCCAGGGCGGAATCCACGATGATGCTCACCGCGCCGGCGTTGCCGGGCGAGACGTAGAACTCCCAGATCTTGACCATCTCGTCCTGGGCGAACGGCACCGTGACCGAGTCGCCGAAGGCGATCCCGCCGCTCACGACGTGCGTCAGCTCGTAGTTCGAGCCTTCGCCGTTCCAGTTGGTCACGCCGACGTCGTAGGTGCCGTAGTCGATGTTGCGGTTGACGATCACGGCGTCGATCATGCCCGACAGACGGCCCGAGTAGGCCGACGACGACACGAAGCCGTTCGCGGCGCCGGTGCTCGGCGGGAAGAGCTGCAGGTCGTGGTCCGACCCGCCGTTCAGGGGCCGCAGCACGGCCACGTCCCACCACGAGGCGACGTTCATCCGCATGCCGTCGCAGTTGGCGTAGAGAGGCGAGCCGTCCACGACGGCGTCCCAGCCGGCGGTCTGGCCGGGAGGCGCGGCGTGCACCAGCGGCGAGGACGGCGTCAACGCGGTCGGGGACCACACCCACTGGTGCGCCCAGCGGTTGTCGCTCTCGTTGGTCTCGGCGATCAGGTCGGTGGCGTCCAGCCTGGTCTCGAACGTGTGGCGGCCGCCGCCGGCCCACAGCGGTCCGATGTTGGCGCCCCAGAAACCGCCGCCGGCTCCGACCGCGCCCCAGGACGCCCACCACTGCATGGCGGCGTCGATGTAGGAGTAGGCGTAGAAACCCGAGCCGGTCGTCGACTCGCCGTTGTTGACGCCGGTCAGGTTCCACCACGAACCCGCGGCGTCGCCGGGCAGGATCCCGGGCGCCGGCGCGTAGTTCCACGCGGAGTCGGCCGTCTCGCGCGGCAGCTGGGGCGCGGCCCAGCCGGACCACAGGGCGAACGTCAGGTTGGCGGGCACCGGCGCGCGGACCGTGTACGGTCCGGACCAGTTGTAGGTGCCGCTCCACTTCCCGGAGCGGTCCAGGGTGCGGATGCTGAAGTAGTACGTCCCGGGCGCGAGCGACGGCGTGGTGTAGTTCGTCACGTCGCCGATGTCCATCACGGCCGACGGCAGGCCGATCCCGCCAGCGATCGTGATGCCGTAGCCCTCGACGCCGGAGGCGTCGTCGTAGGCGCGGGTCCACACCAGGTCGATGGTGGTGTCGGGCGAATCGCCGGACGTGGCGTGGCTCGTCGAGTAGAGCGACGAGACCGCCGGCGGGTTGGTCACGTCGATCTCGTACCCGCAGTTCTTGGCCGACGCCCACAGGCCCTCGCGCGCCCAGGGGTAGCGGTTCTTGAACGCGGTGAGGAACAGGGCCGGCGTGGTCGGGTGGTCGAGGTCGACGCAGGTGATGACCTCGTCCCAGCCCAGGCTCAGCTCGTCGGTCTCGGCGAAGGCCCAGTGGTCGTCGTTCGTCCCGTCGCCGATGTCACGGACGACCGCGCCCAGGAAGCCCTCGGTCCGGTACGGGTCGTCCCACGACGCGCCGCACGAGGACACGTTTTCCATATCGTAGATCGCGGAGGCGGCGCGCCCGTACACGGCGGCGAAGCTGCCCGGGATCACGTCACCCATCCAGTCGGGGAAGCCCTCGTTGAAGGCGTCGTGGTCGGTCTCGCGGCACCAGATGCAGTGGCCGCACCCGCCGGTGTCGCAGATGCCGTTGCAGTAGTCGGGCACGGTGTTGATGGCGAAGCTCTGGATCCAGTGATGCCCGTACTCGTGGCTGTGGACGTTCTCGTTCCACTGCTCGCCGGTGCTGACGTAGATCTCGCCGTTGTAGAAGGCGCCGCCGGTCCCGTTGGGCCAGTTGCAGCGCACGAACGGCGTGTCGAAGCCGTAGCCGACCCACCAGCGCCAGGTGCGCGTCAGGTCGGTGAGCTGGTGCAGGGACGGGTGCTGGTTGACGTCGCCGGGCTGCAGCCAGCCGTAGTCGAGGTCCGTGCCCAGGTAATCGCTGGTGGTGCCGGTCTCCCAGGCGTACGTGGTGCTCCAGGTGGCGTCCTCCACGTTCACGCGGGTGTTGCCGGCCTCGAAGCGCACGTACAGGTCGGGTTCGGCGTCGTCGAAGAACCCGGGGTTCCAGTAGAACGTGGCGTCGTACCAGCCCTGGGCGTCGGTCGCCACGACCGCCAGCTGCTGGGAGCCGAACGGCGAATCGTTGTCCATGATGCGGACCGTCATGCCGTCGGCGCCGATGGACCAGCCGTCGAAGCGCTGGTAGATGAAGCGGCCGTGGACGCGGATGTTGCGCGCCTTCTCGCCGTTGCCGGGAGCGGGGGTCGCGTAGACGTCGGAGGGCGACGGCTCGGGCGTGAGCCGCGAGTCGTCGTCCAGCGGGTGGACGTCCTCGTCGGCTTCGACCTTCACCACCGCGCCGGGGCTCAGCAGGCTCGCGACGTGCGACGGCGACACGTTGAACTGCCGGGTGACCGGCTCGCCGTCCATCTCGAAGGTGAACTCGAGCCACTGCTCGGGGTCGCCCGGCATGACCGTGAAGTCGATGACCAGCGGCCGGTCCTTGTCGATGTCGGCGGTGGGTGTGACGTCCAGCGCGATCTCGCGCCAACCCGCCCCGTTGAATTCGAACTTGCCGAGCTGCGCGGGCACCTCGGACTCGATCTGCAGGCGGCCCGCGTAGGGCACGCCGGCCTCGGCGGCCACCGGCGGGCCGAGCAGCCTGACATGGATGGGCGGACCGAGGTCGGCCCGCGCGGCGACGGCGCCCAGCAGGGCGAGCGTCACCGTCAGCAGCCTCAAGATTCTGCGCATATCGGCACCTCCTGCCATTTAGCGCCGCGGCGCGACGGGTGTGGGACGCTCGACGGGCTGCGGCGCGGGATGCGGCGCGTCCCAGGCCGCGATCGCGGCCTCGATCCTGGCGGCGCCGTCGGCGTCGCTGTCGGTGCGGGCCATCTCGAGCTGCAGTTCGAGCAGGCGCAGGCCCGTCGCCTGCTTCTGCTGCTCGATCTCGCGCTGGATCGTGAGGCTCTCCTCGGTGCCGGCCACCGCTTCGAGGCGGGCGCCCAGCGCCGTGATCCGGACGTTCTGCTCGGCGACGACGGCGGCGAAGGCGGCGCGCCGGGCCTCGCGGACCGCGTCGGCGACGGGGGCGGCGTTCAGCGCCGTACCCTCGGGCAGCGTGAGCGTCTGCTCGCCGCTGCGCAGGGCCTGCAGCTCGGCCTGGTTCTCGGGGATGTCCGCCACACCCGCCGTGGGATCGACGGGAGCGACGACGCCGGCAGCGCCGGAGACGCGGGGAGCGACGGCCTCAGCCGGCGTCGCCGAGCGGGGGTCCTGGGCACGGGGAGCGTCCTGGGCGGCGGCGACGGCGGCGAAACCGCAGAGCGCCAGGGCCAGCACGGCACGATCGAAACGATGCATGACGGTCTCCTTCGATAGAACGGGTGAGCGGGACCCGATTGGAGCGGGCCAGCCATCAGGGGCGGTAAGGCACGGTTGATGAATCTGGAGTGAACTAGTCCATTAGACGCGATGGCGCCAGGGAAGCCAAGCCCTATCTTGATGAAAAGAATGCCGTTTAACCTGGGAGTAATTATTAAATTAACAGGAGGGGCGGCTGAAGAAATCCATCAACTCGTCGAGGCTCTGGGTGTTGAGGATCTGCCGGCAGCAGAGCCCCGCGTGGCGGGTCAGCTCGGCCCCGTGGCGGTAGTCTCCCAGGCGGGCCGCGCGGTGGACGTCCGAGGCGATGACCAGCCGGACCCCGAGTTCCTGGGCTCGCATGCAGTTGCGCCAGTCGGGCTCGCGGTGGACGGGGATGGCGTCGATCTCGATGGCGACCCGGGCCTGCGCCGCCGCCTGCAGGACGGTCTCGAGGTCCAGGGGCACCTCCCCCGGCATCGTCATGTAATCGCCGAAGGGGTGGCCGAGGATGCTGACGTAGGGATTCATGACCGCGCGCACGGCCCGGCGCGTGAGGGTCTCTGGATCCTGGCCGTGGTCGGTGGCGAGGGTCGCCACGACGTAGTCGAACGCGCACAGCGACGGCTCGTCCGCCGGCAGCGAGCCGTCCGGCGACGTCTCGATCTCGGCGCCGTGGAGCAGCCGAAAACCGGGGTTGCCCGCGTTGATCGCCTCGATCTCCTCGCGCTGGCGGGCGACGGCGGTCGGGCTCAGGCCCTCGCTGCAGAGATCGGTGCGGATGCGGTCGGTGATCCCCAGATATTCCAGCCCCAGCGCGATCGCAGTGTCGCTGATCTCGCGCAGGCCGTGGGCGCCCCCGTCGTACGACGTGTGGCAGTGCAGCAGGCCGCGCACGTCGCACTGCCGCACCAGCTCGAAGTGGCGCACGTCGCAGGTGTCGTGACAGGGCCAGCCGGTGTCGCTGCAGCCTGATGGCTCGTCGGGGGCTGGCAGGTGGTCGTGCACGGCGCTCTCGGTGGCTGGTGTGGGTGATGTTGTCGGACGTGGGGTCACCATAGGGACGGGGCTTCTAAACCGCCACCGAGTGGGCTTCGAGCGCCGGGCTTGCCTCCCGCCCTCGCAAGTGAAGGGGTTCGCGCGTCCTTGGCTCACCGGCCGCTGGTCGTCAGTTCACGCCAGTCGTCACCGGGCATGATGCGGTGCATGAATTCGTCGAAGAGGGGGACCGTGAACGCGATGTCGCCGTGGCTCGGGCTCCAGATCATGCCCTTGTTGATCAGATGAGCGCGCGTCGGCGCCACGGACTGGACTTCGCGCCGCAGCTCGCGTGCGATGTCGCCGGAGCGGTGCGGCCCTTGGCCGAGTTCCGCCATCGCGCGAAGGTAAAGCTTCTCGGTCGGCGTCAAACGGTCGAACCGGACCCGGAAGAAACTCTCGTCGAGCGCAGCGACCACGGATCTCGATGCGGTTTCGACATCGACGGAGGTGATGGGCGAACCGCCGGCCGTATCCCAGCAGTGCTTGCCCCATTCCTGCAGGAAGTAGGGGTAACCACGTGTCCGTTCGATGATCGGGTCCAGCGCCTGTGGTTCGTACTCGACGCCTTCGCGACGCGCAGGCGCCACCAAGGCAATCCTGGCGTCTGCGGGGGACAGCGGGCCGATCGTCACGAAGTCGAACAGACGCTCGGCATAGGATTTGGCCCGGCCGAGGCGACCCGGAAGTTGCGGCAGCCCCGCGCCGATCAACACGATCGGCAGCTGACGCTGCGCTGATCGATGCAAGGCAGTGATGAGAGCGGCCAACTCCTGTTCCTCGACGTATTGCATTTCGTCGATGAAGATCGCCATGACGGTTCCGGCGTGAGCCGCGGCATCGCCCACAACCTCGAACAGCGCCTGGAGGTCGTGCTCGAGGTCGCCGTTGTCGGCCAACCCCGGCTCGGGATCGAAGTCGAGACCGACTTCGATGTCGTTGTACCGGATCTTGAGCGCGTTGACGAATCCGGCGAGCCCCCGCAACGCACGGTGGGCGCGGTCACGCGCCATTTCATTGCGGGATAGTCGCAGGAGCGCCAAGCGTAGTTGGGGTGCGAGCATCGCCGGCAAGGATCTCGATTCGGGAGCCTCCACGTTCATGGTTTGAATCCCCGCTGCTTCGGCGTCGCCGCGCAACCGATCGAGCAGCACGGTTTTCCCGACTCCGCGCAACCCCACCATCACGACGCTCTTGGTCGGGCGTCGAATCCTGACCCGTTCCAGAGCGACGCGGATCTGCTCACGGAGATCACCGCGCCCGGCGAGTTCCGGTGGCGGAGTGCCTGCCCCGGGTGCATAGGGATTTCGGATGGGATCCATGTTCGAAATATATCGATCTTATTAAAGTATAGTCAAGTGAGATAAACTTTGTAAACTCACTTGAAATGCGAGCTGTTGCTGGCGTCTCCGGCTAGCTGATATCTGTAAATATATTATTTTCAATGTGTTGCACTTTTTGGCCACCCTTTCCGCGACTGTCGGCCTTGAAGCGCCTGTCCTTCCTCGACCGCTACTTCACGCTGGGGATCTTCATCGCCACGGCCGTCGGGCCTAGTTCCCGGCGGTGTCCTTCGTCTCGTTCTTCATGTCGAAGCGGAAGGACAATCTCGTGGCCAGAACTCAAGTGTTCAGTCCTGTCTGGTGTTCATGTCTTGCTCCAACGCCTCGCTCTTGGGGAAGAGGAGGTTGTTTTCCAGATGGATGTGTTCGTGCAGGTCCGCTTCCAGGGCCTGCAGGCCATCGTACAACGCGCAGAAGGTCTGGCAGGCTTCCGCCGGCAAGCGGTAGTTCTCGGTGATCCGGCGCATCCCGGCGAGCGCCTGTCCGGCGCCGTCGTGCTCGTGCTCCATCTGCCGGATGGGATGGCCGACGCTGCCGCAGTGCACGACCGGCCTGTCGCCCTTGCCGGACATGTACGCGTCGATCCCCTTGATGGCGGGGAACAGGATCTGCTCTTCCTTCATCAGATGGCTGTCGAGTTCCAGGTGCAGACCATCGTAGACACTCCGCAGACGCTCCAGCATGTCGCCGTGGTGCGCGCCGTGCGCCTTTTGCACCTTGGCCAGCAACCCGTCGAGCCGCAGCAGCTGCGCCTTCGTGAAGACGTGGTGCTTCTCCAGAATATGATCGGCCAGCACGCCGAGCGGAACGACGTTCCAGTCGGTATGCTCCCGGCCGTCCGTTCCCGGCGCCAGCGCCGCCTGCAGCGAGGCCAGCACGGTCGCCCAGTCGCGGCCGGCCTCCGCGACGGCCGCCGCCAACGGCTTCTTGCCGCCGCAGCAATAGTCGACGCCCAGCTGTTCCAGCGTCTCACGCAACGCGGGGTGCCGGATAACGAGTTCGGCGACGGACCAGTCGGCGCGGATATCGGTCCCGCGCGGCGAGGGACCCGCATCGGATTCGGCCATGGCCATGGCGGCGTCCTTGGTGGGGGAAGGTGGCGCTCGGTGCGATCGGCATGACGGGGGAACAGCGACCAACGAACAGCCTGTGGATTTCCATCCTGCTTCTCGTGTCTTCGTCAGCATACGAACGTCCGGTCACCTCGCCACCGCCATCGATTTCACAGCATCGGAAGCCGGGCGCCGCACACCCCCGCGACGGCGGACCGCGATCGGGAGTCCACATCACAATGAGTCACATCCCATCGTATTGATGGGGCCCGTCTGATCCTGTTGCCGGCTACTCATTGTAATACCTACACTTACGGAAACTCCCCGGCGGCACGCTAGTTGCCCTGGATGACACAGAGCTAGAGGGTTCTCGCAGTCGAGGAGGAATCCATGAGATACGCACTGTCGGTCGTCTGTCTTCTTTTCATCGTGGCCGCCGTGGGCTGTACGAGCAGTCCCCCGTTGCGCACCGAAGCCTCGTCCTCCGCCATCCGCGCGGCCGAGGCGGTCGGGGCGACCGAGGTTCCGCGCGCCGCCCTCCACTTGCAGATGGCGAAGGAAGAGCTGGATCGCGCGAACGTCCTGGCGGAGAAGGGCGAGAAGGACGAGGCCGCCTCGTTGCTGACGCGCGCCGAGGTCGACGCGGAGCTGGCCATCCTGCTCTCGCAGGAGCAGGACGAAAAACTGGAAGCGACACAGGCCATGGAGCGGGTTCGCCAGCTCCAGAACGACAATCGGTGACCGGTTGTAAGGAGAGTTCCATGAAAACGAGTGGATTGTTGATCATGGTCGTCGGCGCCGCGCTCCTGTGTGGCTGCGGCTCGACCGCCCCGAGCGAACTCACCGGCGCCCGCGTGGCTTACGAGCGGGCGAGCGCGGGACCGGCGGCCCGGTTGTCGCCGGACGAACTGCACAAGGCGCAGCTCGCGCTCACCCAGGCGGAGGAGGCCTTCAAGGACGACTCCGATTCGTACCGCACACGAGACCTCGCGTACGTGGCGCAGCGCAAGGCCGAGATGGCCGAGGCGCACGCTTCCATCGCCGCGCAGCGCAGCAGCGCGACCGCGTCGAACAGCGACTTCCAGACCGCACAGGGCGAAATCCTCCAGGAGAGGACGCTGGAGCTGCGCGACGTGCGATCGGCATTGACTTCCTCCGAGCAGGCCGGGCAGGCGACGGCTGATCAGCTTGCCGCCGAGCAGTCGGCCCGTCTCGCGACCGAGACCAGGCTGACCGAGCAGCGCGCCCTGATGCAGGAGAAGTCCCGGGACCTGAACCAGGCGCGGACGGCGCTGGCCGTCTCCGAGGTTGTCGGCCAGGCGACGACCGACCAGCTCACCGCCGAGCAGAGCGCGCGCCTGGCGGCCGAGAAAACGACCGCGGAGACACAGGCCGAACTCGCCATGCTCATCGCCACCAAGGACGACCAGCGCGGCGACTACTTCACCCTCTCGGGCGGCCTCATCTTCCGCTCCAACGAGGCGACCCTGATGCCCGGCGCCGAGACGCAGCTGGACCGGCTCGTCGAAGCGCTCGCCGCGACTCCCGATCGCAACATCGTGGTGGAGGGGTACACCGACTCGCAGGGGTCCGCCGAGCACAACCTCGACCTGTCGCAGCGACGGGCGGACGCCGTGCGCAGCTACCTCGTGCACAACGGCTTCCCCGCCGATCAGGTTCTGGCCGAAGGCATCGGGGAAGGTCGCCCCATCGCCGACAACGCCACCAGCGAGGGCCGCGCCAACAACCGCCGCGTCGAGATCGTGCTCTCTTCCGCGGCGAAGTTCTAATCACTGATCGGTCAACCACCGGTCCGTGACGGAGGAATGCCGGACGGTGAAGTCGCCAACTTCGCCGTCCGGCACGCCTTCTGGCAACAGGCGCTGAGTCCGCCGTCAGATCCGCACGACACCCACTTCGGCCCGTGCCCCGACCATCACCGCTGCCCCATCCCTCCGATTTGACAATATTCGGATATCCGGTTATATGAATATCCTCCAGGAGGTGGCCCGGTGAAGGAGATCGCCCGGTTCTACAAGGTCCTCGCCGACGAATCCCGACTGCGGATGCTCTGGCTCCTGCTGAATCACAGGGAGTTGTGCGTCTGCGACTTCACGGCGGTGCTCGGCATCACGCAGTCCAAGGCCTCACGCCATCTGGCGACGCTTCGCCTCGCAGGGCTGGTCGATGATCGCAGGGAGGGAGCCTGGTCCCATTACTCGCTCTGCCCGGGGTTGACCGGGCAGCAGCGGGCGCAGTTGGACGCCTTGCGCCGGCAGCTCGCGGATCACCCCGCCGCGGTCCAGGCACTTGCCGACCTCGAGGCGCACCTCGAACGCAAGGGACGGGAGTCCTGCGCGCCGCCGGCGACGGGAGGGAGCCGATGAAGGATGTTCAGGTGGCCGGGGCGGCGAAGCGCCTGTCCTTCCTCGACCGCTACCTCACGCTGTGGATCTTCATCGCCATGGCCGTCGGGGTCGGGGCGGGTTTCCTGTTTCCGGGCGTCGTGCCGTTCATCAACCGGTTCAACGCCGGGACGACGTCGGTCCCGATCGCCGTCGGGCTCATCCTGATGATGTACCCGCCGCTGGCCAAGGTGCGCTACGAGGAGATGGGCCCGGTCTTCCGCAACACCCGGGTCCTCGGGCTGTCGCTGGTCCAGAACTGGATCATCGGCCCGGTCCTGATGTTCGGTCTGGCGGTGCTCTTCCTGAGCGACAAGCCCGAGTACATGGTCGGCCTGATCATGATCGGACTGGCCCGCTGCATCGCCATGGTCATCGTCTGGAACGACCTGGCCAAGGGTGACAGCGAATACTGCGCCGGCCTGGTGGCCCTCAACTCGGTCTTCCAGGTGCTGCTCTATTCGGTGTACGCCTACTTCTTCATCACCGTCCTGCCGACCTGGTTCGGGTTCGAGGGCGTGGCGATCGACATCACCATCGGCGAGATCGCCAACAGCGTGTTCATTTACCTGGGTATCCCCTTCATCGCCGGGTTCGTCACGCGCTTCTGGCTGATCCGGCGCAAGGGCCGGGACTGGTATCAGGACCGGTTCATCCCGAGGATCAGCCCGCTCACGCTCGTGGCGCTGCTGTTCACCATCGTGGTGATGTTCTCGCTCAAGGGCGAGCAGATCGTGGAGTTGCCGCTGGACGTGGCCCGCATCGCGATCCCGCTGCTCATCTACTTCGTGACGATGTTCTTCATCTCGTTCTTCATGTCGCGGAAGCTCGGCGCCACCTACGGGCAGACGGCGACGCTGTCCTTCACCGCCGCCTCGAACAACTTCGAGCTGGCCATCGCAGTCGCGATCGCGACCTTCGGCCTCCACCACGGCGCCGCCTTCGCGGCGGTGATCGGGCCGCTGGTCGAGGTGCCGGTGCTCATCGTTCTCGTCAACGTCTCGCTCCGGTTGGGACGCAGGTATTTCCCCCGCGACGCCGCCAGGCTCCGGGCGGTGCGGACCTGCGCCGCAGAGGGCGAGGCGCGATGACGGCACGACAGGTTCGGCTCCAGGTCCTGGTCTTCGGGGGCTGCCCGCATGCCGAAGCCGCGCTGGCGCTCGCCGATGCGGTGGCCGCACGTCTCGGTCCCGACATCGCGGTGGAGCGGGTGGAGGTGAACTCCGAGACGGAGGCCGTCGCGCTCCGCTTCCCGGGATCGCCGACCCTTCGCGTCGACGGCGAAGACGTGGAGTGGGGGGTCACTTCCCGGGGCGCCCTGTGTTGTCGGACCTACGACGGCGGCGCCGGCGTGCCGCCGGAGTGGATGGTCGAAGCGGCGGTGTGCAGGGCGCAGAAGCGCCGGGGCCTGCTCTTCCTCTGCGTCGCCAATTCGGCGCGCAGCCAGCTGGCCGAGGGCCTGGCCCGATCCCTGGCTCCCGCCGGGGTGAACGTCTGGTCCGCCGGCTCTCAGCCGACCCGAGTGCGTCCCGAGGCCGTCGCCGTGCTCGACGAGATCGGGATCGACATCACCGCTCACCGGTCCAAGGCGGTGTCGGATATCCCGGCCTCCGCAGTGGACACGGTCATCACCCTCTGCGGCGAAGAGGAGTGCCCGCTCTTCCTGGGCCAGGCGGCGCGCCTGCACTGGGGATTGCCGGACCCTGCGACCACCGGCAACACGACAGCGGAGCGGTTGGAAGCGTTCAGGAGTACGCGCGACGAACTGCGCCGCCGGATCCGGGCGCTGTTCGCCCCCTGTCCAGGAGGACCCTCGGATGCAAGAGTTTGACCGCCGGGAACGGGGAGAAGGGGCGCACCGGTTGCAGACCGCGACACGGACGGCGCTGCTGCTGCTCGGAGCCGCGGCGTGGTGGCTGGCGTACCGGCGCCTCGGCCTGTTCGCCGGGTGGCTGACCTACGATCTGCTGAAGCTCGCCGACGGCAGCCGTACGGCCCTGGCCGTCGAGTTCTTCGTCTTCGAGGCGCCCAAGGTCCTGATGCTGCTGACCCTGGTCGTCTTCGGCGTGGGCGTCGTGCGCTCGTTCTTCACGCCGGAGCGGACGCGCCGCGTCCTGGCCGGCAAGCGCGAGACGCTCGGCAATGCGCTGGCCTCGCTGCTCGGCGTGGTGACGCCGTTCTGCTCCTGCTCCGCCGTGCCGCTCTTCATCGGCTTCGTCACCACGGGGGTGCCGCTCGGGGTGACGTTCTCGTTCCTGATCGCGGCGCCGATGATCAACGAGGTCGCCCTGGTGCTGCTCTTCGGCCTGCTGGGCTGGAAGGTCGCGGCGCTCTACGCGGGCACGGGCCTGCTCATCGCCTTCGTCGCCGGGTGGGTCATCGGGCGGCTGCGTCTCGAGCGCTGGGTCGAAGGCTGGGTCTACGCGACGCCGACGGGCGCCGGACCGGCCATCGACGAGGCGCCCCTGACCTGGGGCGACCGGGTGCGCTTCGGCCGGGACGCGATGCGGGACATCGTCGGCAAGGTGTGGCCCTACGTGCTGGCCGGCATCGCCGTCGGGGCCGGCATCCACGGCTACGTCCCTCAGGACTACATGGCCTCCATCATGGGCAAGGAGGTCTGGTGGTCCGTCCCCCTCGCCGTGCTGATCGGCATCCCGATGTACTCGAACGCGGCCGGCATCGTCCCGATCGTCGAGGCCCTGCTCGGCAAGGGCGCGGCCCTGGGCACGGTACTCGCCTTCATGATGGCGGTGATCGGGCTGTCGCTGCCCGAGATGATCATCCTGCGCAAGGTTCTGAAGATCCCGCTCATCGCGGTCTTCGCGGGCGTGGTGGGCTGCGGGATCATGGTCGTGGGCTACCTGTTCAACCTCGTGTTGTGACCGGGCGGCTACGGCCTGGAGTCGGGCACGCCGTCGAGGTAGAGCCGGGTCTCGCCGGCGATGTAGGCCGCGAAGCGGGCGGGCTGGTCGTGCAGATCCCAGATCCGTTCGAGATTCTTCCAGCGGACGATCTTGCCGGCATCGAATTCGGCCACGATCACCGACTGGAATTCGAGGACGAAATCATCGGCGAAGTGCTCGTCGCCCTCGGACATGAAGTTCACGACCTGCAGGTCCAGGCTCTTGTTCACGAGTTGTGCGGGGAACGAGTCGCGAACCGCGCGGACGGTCAAGTCTTCGAGCATCAGGCACGTGCTGCAGCGGATGTCGCCGTGGAAGTAGTAGACGACGACGTCGGGTGCGGGCGCCTGCCCGGCGGCGGCCGCGACGGCCAGCATCAGGACGAGCGCGGCGCAGACGTGTTTCATGAGCGCTCCTAGTGCGAGGTGAAGATCAGGTAGAGCCCGCCGAGGATCACCAATCCCCCGCAGACCTTTTTCAAGAAACCCCCGGCGCGCGATCCCGCATTCCAGTCGAGGGTTCGCTGGACCCAGGCGGTGCTCGCGCCGGCGCACACGATCACCAGGCAGTGCCCGAGGCCGTAGGCCGCGAGCAGCAAGACTCCGAACAGGCTGTTCGCGGCCGAAACCTTGAAGGTCACCGCCAGCATGGGCGCCATGAAGGCGAAGGTGCAGGGACCGAGCGCCACGCCGAAGATCAGGCCGAGCAGCAGCGCCGCCAGGGCGCCCTTGCGCTTCAGGCCGACGACGGCCGGCGCCGACAGGTTCAAGGGGATCACGTCCAACAGGATCAGGCCGACGACCAGGAAGACCACCGCGACCAGCAGGTTGCCGGCGCCGCCGACATCGCCCAGCAGCCGGCCGGCGGCGGCGGTGATCACGCCGATCAGCGCGATCGTCGCCAGGATGCCCGCGGCGAACAGCGAAGACAGCAGCAGGGCCCGGCGCTGGCTCATGGGCGCCGGCGGCGATCCGTCGGACTGCCCGCTTCCCTGCTGGCCCTGGATGAAGCCCACGATCAGCGGGATGCTGGCGAGGTGGCAGGGGCTGAGCACGATGCTCAGCACGCCCCAGGCGAAGGCCGCCCCCAAGGCGATCGGGGGCGACCCGTCAACGGCGGCGGTCAGCGAGGCGAAGAGCGATTCCAAAGACCGTCCTCCGGTTCAGATCCCGCTTAGTTCGACGCCGAGTTCCCGCCACTTGGCCAGGATCTCCTCCTTGGCGAAGAACCCCTGGTGACGGAACAGCTCCCGACCGTCGGCCGCGTAGAAGATCTGGGTCGGGATGAGGTCGATCCCGTACTTGGCGGCCTCGTCCTTGTTTTTCCAGACGTCGATGAAGACGACCTCGAGCCTGCCGGCCTGCTCGGCGCGCAACTCCTCGAGGATGGGGGCCATCGCCTTGCAAGGGACGCACTTGTCGGCGCCGAGATCCACCAGGCGGGGCAGGGCGGCGGCGGTCGCCGCCCCGTTGGGCGCGGGGCCGCTCCGCGCGTCCGGACGCAGCAGGTAGACGGCTGCGGCGGCCGCGACCACGGCGACGACGATCAGGACGCGACCCGCGGCCGCGCGCGACGGGGGACCGCCCATCTCACGCCTCCCCATCGATCAGCTTCTTGATCTCCGCGACCGACGGCACCTTGCCCACGCACACGACCCGGCCGTCGACGACCAGCGCGGGAGTGGTCATCACGCCGTACTTCATGATGTCGACGACGGCGGTCACTTTGCGGACCTCGCAGTCGAGGGACAGCTCGGCGACGGCCTGGCGCGTTTCCGTTTCGAGCTTGTGGCACTTGGGGCAACCGGTGCCCAGGATGGCGATGTCCTTCACGTGAACCTCCCGAGGTCAGCCGACGAGCGCGCCGGATTGCGACGCCGAGTTGCGCAGCACCGATTCGACGCACGCGAAGAAGTTCAGGACGCAGGGGCAACGCAGCGAGTAGAAGACCTGGTTGCCGCGCTTCTCGTCCTGCACGATACCAGCCTCGCGCAGCACCGCGAGGTGCTTCGAGATCGTCGACATGTCGGCCCCGACCAGCGCCTGCAGCTCGCAGACGCAACGCTCGCCGCGGGACAGCTCGTCGACCAGGAACAGGCGCGTGCCGTGGCCCATGGCCTTGATGACGCGGGCTCGGGCGTCGTACTTGCGGCGGGTGCTTTCGTCCATGGCGGTCTCCAGTTATTGGTTGTTTGGCAATATGGCCAAATGAGTGCCGGCCGTCAAGTCCCGGATTTGAATCCGGGACGATCGACGGATTCACCAATAATAGCCATATTATAAACTATAATAGTCCGTATAGACGATGTTGGGGCGATGCACGAAACCTATTTGAATCCGATGCCGACGGTGAACTTGGCCTCAGGCGAGTCGGCGACGCCGAGCTTGAGTTCCAGGAAGAGGTCCCCGCCGCCCCGACGAGCGCGCGACATGCCTCCCAGGAGGTTCAGACCGAGTTCGGTGTCGGTATCGTCGTGGTAGCCGCGGGGTCCGTCGTCGTCCCAGTCGTAGATGTTGATGCCGAGCCCACCGCCGATGTAGAAGCCCCAGGGCGACCGGGTACGCCGGTCGAAGCGGTAGACCAGTTCCGGGTTCAGGGCGATCAGGGTGCCGTGGTCGCCGAAGCCGACCTCCACATTGGGCAGGAAATAGCCGTCGTTGAAGATCTCGCCGACGTTCACGTGGGCGCCGACGTGGACCTGGTCGGGGTCGATGGTCAGACCGCCGCGCAGGCCCCAGTCGCTCAGGGCAAGGGCGGGGGTCGCCGCCAGCAGCAGGGCGGCGATGATCGTACCTCTGAAGTTCCCAGTCATGGCGAGGGGCTCCCTTTGCTATACTGTCCGTTCTGCCATCCGTCCGCGACAAGCTAACCACGGCGGCGGCAGGCCACCAACAGCGCCGCACCCGCGCGCGGCCGCACCATCCGGCCCGAAAGGACCGCCCCCATGACCAACACGCCGATCGCCGACGCGCTGGCCGACCGCCGCAAGCTGCTGGGCTTCACCACGGGCTACTGGCTGCTGAACACCATCGAGATGTTCGAGCGCCTGGCCTACTACCTGGTGCGCTCGGTGGTGGCGATCTACATCATGCAGGCCGACGACCCCCACGGCCTGCACTTCACGGCCGCCGACAAGGGCACCATCTACGCCCTGTGGTTCGCCTTCCAGTCGATCCTGCCGACCTTCACCGGCGGCTTCGCCGACCGCTACGGCTACAAGCGCAGCCTGTTCTGCGCGATCACCCTGAACGTGGCCGGCTACTGCCTGATGGCCACGCAGCGCGGCTTCCTCGGCTTCACCCTCGGGATCGTCGTGCTGGCCACCGGCACGGCCTTCTTCAAGCCGGCCCTGCAGGGCAGCCTGGCGCAGAACCTGAACCGCAGCAGCTCGTCGCTGGGCTGGGGCATCTTCTACTGGGTGGTGAACGTGGGCGCGGCCATCGGGCCGATGCTCGCCAACTTCATCCGGCACGACTACTCCTGGCAGGCGCTGTTCTTCACCGCGGCGGCGGTCATGTCGCTGAACTACCTGATGCTCTTCACGTTCAAGGACTTCGCCAGCGGCTCCGACAAGACGGCGAGCCCGTGGCAGGTGCTCACGCGCACCCTGCGCACCCTGGGCGACTGGCGCCTGGCAACCTGGCTGCTGATCATGAGCTGCTTCTGGCTGATGATGTACACGCTCTGGGACCTGCATCCCAACTTCCTGACCGACTGGAACAACTCCGGCGGCACCGCCCGTTTCTTCCTGGGCTCGTCCTTCTTCCCCGACAGCTGGGCCATCCAGACCGACCGCGGCTGGCAGGTGCCGCAGGAGATTCTGCTGAATCTGAACGCGCTGCTGATCGTGCTGCTGATGATCCCGGTCTCGTGGCTGGTGCGCAAGATGCGCACGCTGGAGTCGATGGTCATCGGCATGGCGATGGCGACCGCCGGCGTCCTGGTCGCAGGTCTGACCAACCTCGGCTGGGTGTTCCTGCTGGGCGTCGCCGGTTTCTCCTTCGGCGAGATGCTGACCGGGCCCAAGAAGAACGAGTACCTGGCGCTGATCGCGCCCGCGGACAAGAAGGGCCTGTACCTGGGCTTCGTGAATATCCCGGTGGGCGTCGGCGGGCTGATCGGCTCGAAGCTGCAGGGATACTTCTACGGGAACTTCGGCGAGAAGGCGGTGCTGGCGCAGAAGTACCTGGCGGAGAACTTCGGCGGGGGGCGGACGTGGGACGGCAAGCTCGGCACGCTCGACGCGGCGGCTGGGGTCCCGCGCACCGAAGCGTTCGTGCGGTTGCAGGAGGTCGCGGGGCTGGATCCGGCGACGGCGACGGACCTGTTGTGGCGGACCTATAATCCCCAATACATGGTGTGGCTGCCGTTCGCGGGGATCGGGGTGGCGGCGATCGTGGCGCTGGTGTTTTTTGCGCGGGCGGCGCGGAGGTGGCGGGATATGGATGCGTAGGGGCGGTCAGAACTCCCCGGCGATCTTCGGCGAGTCCGATGCAGGGCGCGTCCGTCATGCCCCGATTCCTTATCGGGCGGTACCGGACACATGGTATCCTGGCGTTACGCTCGTATAGGAGAATGCAATGTCGGCAGACAGACGATATATTGAAGCTGAGGAAAAATTTAAGGAATTTGCATTTGAGGCTCTTGCCTCTGTATTCTCATCCCGCGAGGAGTTTGAGGCGTACTACGCTGGAATCGAAGGCGAAGACTCGAAGAATACATTTCTCCGAGTGTCGGCGTATTATCTCTTTCTCGTTAAGAAGGGCGAATGGAGGGTTGCAGTTGATGGTGTTGATCAAGTTATCGAATATTTTTCGGTCTCGTATAAGCTCGTCGCGTTATTCTCGCTCATCGAGTCACTTTCGACCGAGTCATTCATGGATTTCTACGGCTGGCTCCAGGCCACGAAACGCTCAGATGTATTTCCGATCACGGATAATGAGCGCCTCGCTGGACTCTACGATGCTTACAAGGCATCGTTCGGATCGACAAGAAAATGTGTCGCATTCTTTGAAGGGCTGCCAACGTTGCGTCAGCAACAACTGTGCAACGCTATCGAAATTGATCGCAGACCTCTCGCAGATATCAAAAAACTGGCGCATTTTCTGTACGAGTTGCGTAGCGGCTTCGTTCACGAAGGTCGATTGGTACATGCCGTGAGCGGCGGGGCCGTCATGTTTAAGCAAGGCAACAAGTTCGTTCACGCGCGACTCGCACTCGAGCCGCTTCTTCTGGCATTTGAAGAGGGTGTAGTTGCGCACTTTCAACGACGAACATAACAAGCGCTTGCGGCTGTCAAAGTCGCTTGTCTCGCCCCTGACTGGGCCATTCGCGTGCCAGTCGTCTTTGCATTTGAAGCTGAGCGAAGGCATCGAATCGTTCCCGCGCGGGATTCGTCGAAGTTCAGCTGCCGGCGGTGGAGCATGATGGGCGACACCACGCGACACGCCGACGACCTTCGAATTTCGATCCTGAGGCACCTCACCGGCGAGCAGCGCCTGCAGATCGCCTTGGAGATGAGCGATCTTGCGCGCGAGCTCTGCCTGGCGGGACTTCGCAGCCGACATCCGGACTGGTCCGATAGCGAGCTGAAGCGCGAGTTCATCCGGCGGATGATCGCGCCGGTCACGCTGCCCAGGTCGTCGCCATGACGACCGCTGATGTGTTCCGGAGGATGATCGGCGCCCTCGACCTTGTCGGCATTCCCTACATGCTGACTGGCTCCTTCGCCGGCGCCCTCCACGGTTCGCCCCGCGCGACCCAGGATATCGACATCGTCATCGCGCCGACTGCCGACCAGTTGCTGAATCTGAAGAGTCAGCTTCCCGATTCCGACTATTACTGCGACCTGGCGGTCGCCCAGGAGGCTCTGGCCAGGCAGTCGCTCTTCAACGTCATCGATCTCGCGACCGGCTGGAAGATCGACTTCATCATCCGTCGGGACCGCCCGTTCAGCCTGGTAGAATTCGACCGTCGCCAGAAGGCGGTTCTCCAGGGTGTCGGTCTCTCCGTCGCCACCGCGGAGGACATCATCATCGCCAAGCTGGAATGGTCAAAGCTCGGCGAGTCATCGCGCCAGATCGAGGATGCCGCCAGCATCCTCAGGATTCGCTCCGGCGAACTCGATCTCGGTTATATCGAGAACTGGGTGGAGCGTCTCCAGTTACGGGCGCAATGGGCGGCCGCGCGCAAGTCGGCAGGCTGACCGATTAAAC
Source organism: bacterium (assembly GCA_031441465.1). Classification (GTDB taxonomy): domain Bacteria; phylum Krumholzibacteriota; class Krumholzibacteriia; order LZORAL124-64-63; family LZORAL124-64-63; genus PNOJ01. The sequence continues at coordinate 21,246 of JANOEP010000041.1, forward strand.
AGAGCGAGGCCCGGGTCTCCCCGGGCCGCCAGCGTCCGTCGGAAACCTGTGACATAAGGTCACCTGTATTGCGCCTTGATTCCCCCCCAGCTTTCACTCTCCCCCGCCACCGGATCCTGGCAGCAGCAGGCGAAGCCCGATGCCGCAGCCTGGTAGAACCCGAAGTAGCCGACGTAGCAGTAGCCGATCGGCAGCAGCGTCACGTCGATCACCACGCTGCCGGGGTCGAGGGAATACCCTGCGAGACACTGCTCCTCCAGCTCAGACACCAGGAACGCCTGCGCGAAGGCGACCGCCTGTTCCGGAGTCGTGGCGCACAGGGTCTCCGGGTACTGGTTGGTCCAGGGCGAGGACGGCAGCGTGCTTGCAATGACCGTCTGGCAGCCCTGGAGGCAGTCGGGCGGCGCCTGGATGGTGAACGGCACGGTCTCGATGTAGTCGCCCTCGACGAACCCGATCCCCAGCTTGTAGGTCCCCGGCGGCAGGTTCACCGGGATGTTCCAGGTGTAGTAGCCGGTGTTCGGAAAGCCCTGGGAAATGGGGGTGAAGGCGTTGGAGGGCAGTTCGTAGGCGCCGAGCCCGAAGACCGTCGCCGTCCCGCCCGTCCAGACCAGGGTATGCGAGGTGCCGGCCGTCCAGGTCTCGCCGCCGGCCGGAATGAGCCAGTCCGAACTGTTGGCGGCGACCGGGAGCAGGCAACAGAAGAGGGTGGCCAGCAGGCCGCACCGGCGGATCTCTCGGGCCAACCTGCGGTGGGGCGGGGTCGGGTGGGCCATGGTCGTTCTCCCTGGGGCTAGTGGTTCGCGCTAATACAGGACTGATTTAATCCTATCACATTTCGCCGTGTCCAGGCAGGAATCCGATCCGATGGCCTCAAAGCCGCCGTCACGGTATGATGACGCATCGGCGACGCGAAGACGCGCGGCCGCCTCTCCCCTCACCCGATCTCCCGGGAGCAGCCATGAAGCGGACCGCATCCGCCACCCTCGCCGCGGCCTTCGCCCTGCTCCTGCTCACGACGGCCCCGTCGCCGGCCCCCGCCCAGCCGCCCGACTTCCCCATGAGCAGCACGCTCCCCCCGCGCGGCTTCATCGCGCAGAGCTACGAAGCCGCGTCCTACGCGGCGTTCGCGAGCGGACTGGAAATCGTCGACGCCGCCCTGCTGGCGCACGGCGCCGCTGTCCCCGCGCCCGCGCTGTCGGTCGCGGCGACGGGGACGCAGTGGTACATGGGCAACTACTCGCGTCCCTGGGAGAACAAGATCGTCCCCGCGCGGAAGCGCTGGGTCTTCCCAGGCGGAACGGGGCGCGCCGCCTGCCTCGACACGATGTTCAACCCCATCAGCGGCCGCATGACGTCGAGGACGGTCGTCGCCACGGGGAAGGGGACCGCCAAGGGGTTCTACGAACCCGCGGCGCTGGAGCTGACCGGCCCGGCGCTGGAGACGGCCCTGCTGACGCTCGAGGAGGCGTTGCCGCACCTGCTGCTCGAGCAGGCGAAGCGCCATCGCCTGACCCTGCGCCACGCGGGCGTCTGGTCCGACGGCGCGGCCACCTCCGACATCGTGACCTACGCGACGGGACCGACCCGGCTCGTCACCCTCTTCATCGACGGCGGGACCCGCCTGCTGACCAGGGTCGAGAAGCTGGGCTACGCGCCCGACTACGGCGACATGGTGGGCGTGATCACCTTCGGGGATTATTACCGGGTCGCCGGGATCCTGGTTCCGCGCGCACGGCACGACGAGCGGCTGGGCAGGACGGAGGCCGATCTGGTGTTGGACGTGCGGCCCGCCTCGCCGGAGGATCTCGGGCTTTTCGCGGCGTACGCGGAGCCGGCGGCGGCGGACCCGCTGCGCGGCGTCGAGATCCGGGAGATCGCCGCGGGGATCCACGCGGTCCTGCTGAAGGAGCGCGAGGTCAAGTCCTTCGTGGTGGAGCGAAGCGATCATCTCGCCGTGTTCGAGACGCCGTTCGACGCGAAGACCGCCGCCACCATCCTCGCCGCGGCCGCGAAGATCGCGCCGGGCAAGCCCGTGCGCTACGTCGCCTTCTCCCACGAGCACCGTCACACGTCGGCTGGCGTGCCGGCGTTCCTGCGCGCGGGTGCGACGCTGATCGGCACCGCCGAGACCGTGGCCTTCGCCGAGGATCTCGCGGGGCTGCAGCACCGCGGGGCGCCGGACGGGACGCCGGCGGCGGCCGCGCCGCGGATCTCGAGCCTGCTCGTGACGGACCGCCTGGAACTGCCGGACGAGACCAACCCTCTCGTCGTCTTCAACGTCGGCCGCACCAACCCGACGGACCCATCGTCGTTCGCCGCGGACAACTTCGCGCGCCGCGACTACCTCTTGTTCTACTTCCCCCGCAGCGGCATCCTGCTGAACGGCTGCCTCAGCACGTTCCACGAGGGCGAGGAGCCGGTCGCCACCGATCGGCAGGAGGCGCTGCTGTCCACGCTGCGCGACCTGGGCGTGACGCCGCACCTTCTGTGCAGCGCGATGGACACGGAAGACCGCCTCGACGTGACGCCGGCCGACCTGGAGGCGTCCGTGGAGAAGCGGCGCCGGCTGAAGCCGCTCACCGACGAATTGGAGGCGATGGGCGCGGACCGGCTCGTCGCACGGGCCGACTCGCTGGCCTCGTTCTGCCGGGAGCAGGAGCTGGGACCCGAGTGGTTCGACGGCAAGGCCCAGCGCATCCTGCTGCAGGATGTTGAGCGGGCTCGCGCCTTGTCGTCGCTGACGGCGCGGACGTGGCCGGAATCCCCGCTGGGCTGGCTGCGGCTGTCCGAGGCCGAGGAAGCGCTGGGTCGCCCCGCGGAGGCGCTGGCGCTCGCCAGGAAGGCGGCCGACCTCGACGCGAAGGACGAAGATCTGCGAGAGCGGGTGTCGCGGCTCGAGAAGCTGATCGCACCGCAGTAGGCCACCGGCCGCGCCGCGATCTCAGCAACGCAGCAGGAACCCCTCGCGCCGGTGGAAGTCGGGCCGGTCGCCGGGATGGGCCAGCGCCCAGTGGCCGATGCGGCCGTCGGCGTGGCGGATCACCGCGGCGAGGCCGACCTCGAGGGCGCGATCGCCGGGGGCCAGGCTCGCGAGCGGGAGGCTGAAGGCGGCGGTGAGGATCCCGTCCACGAGTTCCGTGGCGCGATGGAGGTCGAGCACCGAGAGGTCCGGCCGCATGCCGCAGCGGTACCCGTCGAACAGGTAGACGTTCCAGTCCCGCGAAGCCGCGAGGTTGACTTCCGTGTAGCGGGGCTCGCCTTCGACGGCGACGAAGGCCTCGAAGCACGTGCCCTGCCAGAGGCCGTCGCGCCTCGTCCCTGTTCCCGCCGTGCCGGACGGATCGACCAGCGCCGGCTCCCCCTGAAGCCGGAAACGAACGCTGAAGAACCCGCCGATGCGGACGGCAACGACGCCGAGATTCGGCTCACGGGGCGGCGCCGTGGCCGGGAAGGGGACCAGATCGGCTCTCTGTTCGCTCATCGGTCCTCTCGGTGGTTCGGAAAGTCGCACTCGCGGCCGGTTGCGGTTCATCCTACACTGGCGTTCGCGTCCGGGAAACCAGCCACGGAGGAAGGTCGATGCCGCACTGCGACGAGTTGGAGTCCGCCCTCACCGATCAGGAGCGCCTCGACCTGGCCGGCCTGTCCACCCCCCGCGCGATCCAGGACTTCCTGGACGCCTGCGCCTACAGCTCCGACCCCTTCTACCGCTGCCCCCTGCGCGTGCTGCGCGAGCGCCGCGCCCACTGCTTCGACGGCGCCCTGTTCGCCGCCGCTGCCCTGCGTCGCCTTGGCCACCCGCCGCGCATCCTGGACCTGCTCTCCGACGGCCGCGACGACGAGCACCTGCTGGCCCTGTTCAAGTGCGACGGCCGCTGGGGCGCGCTCGCCCAGTCCAACTTCAGCGGCCTGCGCTACCGCGAGCCGGTCTACGCGAACGTGCGCGAGCTGGCGATGTCCTACTTCGAGCCCTACTACAACCTCGCCCGCGAGCGCACCCTGGTCGGCTACACCGGACCGCTGAGCCTCGCGCCCTTCGACCGGCTGCACTGGACCGTCAGCGACGAGCACCTCGAGCGGATCGCCGAGAGAACCGAGCAGGTGCGGCGGGTCGAGTTGATCACGCCGGAGATGCACGGGCGGCTCACGCCGGTGGACGAGCGGTCCTATCGGGCGGGGCTACTGGGGTCGGATGCGGCGGGGTTGTTCGAGCCCGAGTAGAGGCGGCCGGACGCCGCCGCCGCGCGGCGCCGCAGATCCTCGTAGGCGCCGAACTGGAACTTCCACAGCGTCTTCAACCGCTGGCGGTCGAACACGGGATCGCGCGTGATGCACCGGATCACGTCGTAGTAGCGGGCGATATCCGGATCCCGGATCTCGTTGCGACCACTTGCGAGGGTCCGCGCGTACCCCACGGGCGGCCGCCGGAAGTAGTGGCCGATCCGCCAGCCCAAGGATTTCAACCGTGGGATGCGGTCCCGCAGGATGGGGTCGGGCACGGTGGCGGGCAAGCGGGCGAGCAGCGGGTCGCCGAGCCCGTGATAATCCAAGACGTGCACGCTCGGCCCCAGATGGTAGCCGATAAATCCCACCGCGCCGCGGATGACCGTCATGCGGTAGGGTTTGCCGTTCTCGTCCCTCGGCGATGGCGGCGGCCAGTGGTCGGCGGCGTCGAGCCCCCCCAACTGCACCAGCGTGTCGGCGAAGGGATCCGCCGGCCAGTCCCGCTTGAGCTGGACCGCGTCGCGGTACCGGGGCGGGTCGGGCCAGTTCTTTTCGCCCCAGGACGCGCGCAGCGAGCCGATCCGCGTGTAGTAAGACCGCTCGTCGGCGATGCCGTCGTCGTCGATCGCCGCATGCCACTGCGGACCGTAGTCGCGATCGGGCAGGGACGACGTCCAGGGCAGCAGGAACAGCGTCGCCAGCGCCGCGGCGATCAGGCGCGACGGCAGGGGCGGCAGCGGCCGCGCGACGAGGATCCCGACACTCACCAGCAACGGCGCGGTGAGGAAGCGGCCGCTCATGAAATCGCCGCCGACCCCCACGACGTAGGCCAGCATCAAGAGGACTCCGGCGGCCCAGGCCCACGGCGAGGCGGGTCGCGCGTCGGTCGCGCCCTGCCGGTCCTGCCCACCGCGCAACCCCCGGACACCCGCGAAAACGCCAAGGGCGACGCCGGCCAGCGTGACCACATCCCAGCGGAGCGAATTGAGCAGGTAGTGCCCGCCCTGGACGACCATCTCTCCCGGCGGCAGGCCGTGGTTGAGCTTGGCCAGCGCCGAATTCGGCAGCCACGAGCCGTAGTAGAGGAACGAGAAGAGTTCCCAAGCCACGAAAGGCGCCATCCCGGCGATCACCGCGGGCGCGGCGCGCCGCAGGCCCACACGCCGGACGACCAGGACCCAAGCCGGCGCGATCAGGAACAGGGAGTCCAGGCGCGTCAGCAGGCACAGGGCGGCGACGAAGGAGAAGCGGGCCGCGGAGGCGCGGGTTCGCGCACCGTCGTCGAGCACGAGCAGCACCGCCAACAGCAGGTGCAGGAGCGCGTTTTCCAGACCGGAAGTCGCGAAATCCGTGAACGCGCGCGAAGCGGCGAGCAGCCCCAAGCCGAGGCACGCTGCGGACCACGACCGGGCGAGCCGGAACGCGAGGACCATGGCCGCCGCGAGCGTGAGCGCCAGGTTCAGCGTGATGGCGGCATAGAAGAACTCGCGGGTGAGGGCGTGCGCGGCGCTCATCGCCATCATCCACAGGGGATGCGTGAAGACCTGCACGCGCTCGCCGACGTTCCAGACCGGCCCGTAGCCGTCGAAGAGATTCTTGATCGCGCGGAACGTGATGTAGGCGTCGTCGGTGACCCAAGCCTTGCGGACCACGACGAACAGGAGCAGGGCGACGACGAGGAGCACGGCGCACGTGCTGCGCCCTCCGAACTTGACGCGCCCGCCGGGCCCTCGCACGACGAACCCCGGCCTCACGGTCGTGCCGCCGCGAGAACCGGCAGCAGCGCCTCGAGGTCGACATTGCCGCCGGACAGGATGATGCCCACCCTTTTCAGCCCCGGCCGCGCCCGGAACCCCTCCGACAGCACCGCCGCCAGCGGCACCGCCGAACTGGGCTCGATCAGCAGCTTCGCGCGCTCCCAGGCCAGGCGCAGGGCGCGCAGGATGGCGTCGTCGTCGACGGTGACGATGTCCGCGAGGTGGTCGCGCAGGATGGGCCAGGTGAGTTCGCCGAGGCTCGTGCGCAGGCCGTCGGCGACGGTGCGCGGGGCGGTCTGCGGGATCAGGCGGCCGGCGGCGAGCGAGCGCGCCGCGTCGTCGGCGCCCAGCGGTTCGGCGCCGAAGAGCAGGGTCGCGGGGCGCATCACCCGCACGGCGAGGCAGGTGCCGGACATCAGGCCGCCGCCGCCCACCGGGGCGAACACGGCGTCGAGGTCGGGCACCAGTTCGAGCAGCTCCAGCGCGGCTGTGCCCTGCCCGGCGATGATGCGCGGGTCGTCGTAAGGGTGGACGAAAGCGCCGCCGGTCTGCGCCACGACGCGGGCGGCGGTCTCCTCGCGCGCGGCGAGGGTCGGGGCGCACTCGTGGATGACGGCGCCGTAGCCGGCGACCGCGGCGCGCTTGACCGCGGGTGCGCCGGTCGGCATCACGATGTGGGCGGGGATGCCGCGCCGGCGCGCGGCCAGGGCCAAGGCCTGGGCGTGGTTGCCGCTGCTGTGGGTGACGACGCCGCGGGCGGCCTCGGCGTCGGACAGCAGGGCGACCGCGTTCGAGGCGCCGCGGAACTTGAAGGCGCCCACGCGCTGCAGGTGCTCGCACTTGAAGAACAGTTCGCGCCCGGCCAGTTCGTCCAGCGTGCGGCAGGTGGCGACCGGCGTGCGGTGGACGACGCCGCGCAGCCGCTCGGCGGCCGCGCGGACGTCGTCGTACGTCGGCGTGCGCGTCACGTCACTCCCGCCTCGTCAGCACGGACGACACGAAGTCGGGCAGGGCGGCGGGGTCGGTCTCGCGCTCGGTCAGCAGCGAGTGGCAGGCGTCGCAGTCCTGGCTGATGGCGCGGCCGTCCTCGCTCAGGTGGTTGTCGTCGTGGCAGCGGAAGCAGCCGCTCTCGTCGATCTCGCCGTGCAGGTCGACGTGGCCGAGGTTGCTGGGGTAGGAGCCCCAGACCACGTTCATCCGCGGGAAGATGTTGCGCGCGAGGATGGCGGCGACGACGTCGGCGGTGGGACCGCGTTGCGCCTGCATCGCGACGAGGTCCTCGGGATGGTCCGCGGCGTACAGGGAATCCAGATAGGCGGCGACGCGACCCGCGGTGTCCCCGCCGGGCACGACGTCGAACAGGGCCCGCTCGGTGGCCGCGCGCAGCCAGGGCACGCCGCGGTCGAGCAGGCCGTCGGTGAAGGCGCGGTCCAGCGCCCGGCCGGGAACCTCGTAGATGTGGGTCGGCCGGTTGTGGCAGTCGATGCAGTCCATGACGCGCCACTCGCCGGCCGTGTCCGCGGGGTCGGCCCCGTCGCGCAGGTAGCGCACCTCGCCGTCGGGCGTCTTCTGGACCACTTCGACGATGTCGTTGCGCTTGCCGTCCAGGGCGCGGTAGCGCACCTCGTTGCCGCGGTCCACGTGCCAGTGCACGCCGGTCGCGCGCGCCCCCGGCTGCGGGTTCCCGCCGACCTTGATCACCAGCGAGGTCACGCTCGGGGTGTTGTCGCGATCGGACTCGACGTGCTCGCGCACCACGAGCTTCGAACCGCTGAACTGCTCCGGCCAGTGGCAGGCTTCGCAGGTCTCGCGCGCGGGGCGCAGGTTCTCCACGGGCGCGGGGATCGGCCGCTGGTAGCTGTTGCGCATGACGGCCACCACCTGGCGCAGGCCCGACAGCTTGGCCTTGACGAACCAGTCGGCGCCCGGGCCGATGTGGCACTTCACGCAGGCCACGTTGGCGTGCGGGGAGCGCTCGTAGGCGACCCCCTCGGGTTCCATCACGACGTGGCAGACCTTCATGCAGAACTCGGTCGACTCGGTGTAGTGGTAGGCCTCGTAGCCGAAGCTCGCCGACATGATCAGCCCGATCACGGCCAGGAACCCGACCAGCAAGGCCTTGCGCAGGAATTCCGGCCCGCCGATCTCGATGGCGACGGTCCGCACCTCGCCGCGGGCCTTGCGCCGGCGCTGGACGGCGGCGCCGACGAAGATCAGCACCACGCCGCCGATCAGCACCGCCGGCAGCAGCATGAAGGTGACCATGCCCACGTACGGGCTGGTCGGCCGCTCGAGCAGGACGTTGTAGACGTTCAGCACGAGCGCGCCGAGCAGCAGCGCGACGGCGACGATGGCCAGCAGGCTGCCCAGCGTCGTGATCCAGTTGGCGTAGAAGAAGGGGACGCGGCGGGCGAACCAGCGACCCAGAGCGGACGATGCGGCCTGGCCGGCGGGACGGGAATCGGGCATCACGGACCTTCCCGGCAAAGGGTCAAGACGGGCGACTCTGCCCGCATCCTAGCCCGCTGGCCGGGAAGGGACAAGCAACGCCGCACGACGGCGAATACCTATCGAATTAGTGGGATTTACCTGGCGGGTGCAAGCTCGTTGTAGAGGGTGTCGCGCAGGACGGGATCGAGGCCGACGCCGCGGATGAAGGACTCGATCTCGTCGCGGGTCATGCCGGTGCCGGCGGTGCCGCCGGCGGCCAGGGTGATGCGCTCGTCCGAGATCGTGCCGTCGAGGTCGTCGGCGCCGCAGCGCAGCGCCAGCTGGGCGACCTCGCGCCCGAGCATGACCCAGTAGGCCTTCACGTGGGGGACGTTGTCCAGCAGCAGGCGCGACAGGGCCACGACCTTGAGCTTCTGGATCAGCGTAGGACCGGGCAGGTCCGCGAACTTCGTGCCCGCGGGGTGGAAGGCCAGCGGGATGAAGCACTGGAAGCCGCCGGTGCGGTCCTGCTGGTCGCGCAGCATGAGCAGGTGGTGGACCCAGTGGCGCGGCTCCTCGACGTGGCCGAAGAGCATCGTGCAGTTGGTCTTCAGGCCGGCCTCGTGGCAAAGGGCCGCCACTTCGAGCCAGCGCTCGCCCGACATCTTCTTCGAGGCGATCCGGTCGTGGATCTCAGGATGGAAAATCTCGGCGCCGCCGCCGGGGCAGCTGTCCAGGCCGGCCTCGCGCAGCGCGGCGATGGTCTCGGGCACGGTCAGCTTGCCGATCTTCGCCAGGAAGTCGATCTCGACCATCGTGAAGGCCTTCAGGTGCACGTCGGGGAACGCCGCTTTCAGCGCGCGCAGGATGTCCAGGTAGACGGGGAACTTCCAGCGCGGGTGCAGGCCGCCCACGATGTGGAACTCGCTGGTGCCGGGGATGAAGTCGCGTCGGGCCAGCTCGACGCACTCCTGGGGGCTGTAGCTCCAGGTGCCGGGTGCGTTGGGGTCGTCGGCGTAGGCGCACAGCTCGCAGCCCACGTAGCAGACGTTGGTCGGGTTGATGTGACGGTTGATGTTGTAGAAGACCTTGCGCCCGTGCTTGCGCTCGCGGACGGTGTGGGCCAGCCAGCCCAGCAGGGGCAGGTCGTCGCTGGCGGCCAGCAGCAGGCCGTCACGCTCGTCCAGGCGCGAGCCCGCGGCGATCTTGCGCGCGACGGGGGCCAGGGGGTGGGAATCGGGGATCATGGCGCCTCCCGGCGTCGGCCTCGATCGGGCCTCAGCGCTCGTCGGCGCTCCCGGACATCTTGATCTGCGGCAGCAGGGTCGTGTCGAACATCTGCTTCTGGCCCGACTCGACGTTGCGGATCTCCTCGATGCCGCGGCGCAGGCCGGCCAGCACGCTGGTGACCTCGATATTGCCGTAGCGGTAACCGAAGTGGCGCAGCTTCTCCATGGCCTCGATCATCTTCTGCTCGCCTTTGCGCGGCTGCTTGGTCATGACCAGCTCGAAGCCGACGGCGGCTTCGTGCAGGCCCATCCAGAACAGCTCGTCGCGGCCGACGGCGCCCTTGAGCCCCTCGGCGGTCAACGCGACCGTATCGGCGTAGCGGCGGTTGTTGAAGGCTTCCACGGAACGGCTCAGCAGATCTTCGCTCATCTCGCTCCTTCGTCGGTCGCGGTCAGACGTCCCGGCCGTCGTTCATGACGTCCAGGGGCAGGTACCTCTCGGCCTCGTCCTCGAACGACAGCCTGCGGATGTCCTTCATCCGCTCGATGTAGACGCGGCCCTGGAGATGGTCGCACTCGTGCTGCATGACCACCGCCTGGTAGCCTTCGAGATCCTCCTCGACGACATCGCCGTCCTCGTCGAGGTAGCGGACGTGGATGGCCGCCGGCCGCTCGACGTACCCGCGCAACCCCGGCAGGCTCAGGCACCCCTCGTACATCCCGAACAGCTTGTCGGTCGTCGGGGTGATCTCGGGGTTGATGACCACCCGGATCAGCGAGACGCCGTCGTCGTCGGTCTCGCCGCCGACCAGGGCCAACTGCTTCGAGACGTGCACCTGCGGCGCGGCCAGGCCGACCCCGCTGTACTCGTCCATGGTCTCGAACATGTCCTCGATCAGGGCCTGGATCTCCGGACCCGTGATCTCCTCCGGCGGAATCGGGTCGGCGACCCGGCGCAGGACGGGGTGGCCCAGGCGGGCGACCTTCAGGATGGCCATGGGGGTCCTCCGCGCGGCTCCCCGCCGGTGCGGGCCGCAATTCGCAAGAAAAATGCACCACCCGAGCCGGAACGATCCCAGCGCCCCACGTTAACGCATCGGCGGCCCGGCCGCAAAGCGGGTTCCGGGCCTCGTGGTGGGTTCAACCGTTCAGTGGCCGGCAGGGGCCGCCGGTGTGGAATCGGACACCGCCGGCGCGGGCACGCAGTGACCGCAGTACCACTGATCGCTTTGCAGGACCATTTCGGCCACGCCCATCGTCATGCCGCAGGCGGCGCAGACGTGCTGCTCGCCGGCGGGCTTGGCGGCCTGATCGGCAGCGCAGTGGCTGCAGTACAGCTTGCCGCCGACCAGCATGGCCTGGTCCTTGGCCACGGCCATGCCGCAGTCCGCGCACTTCGCGGCCTCGGCCTTGGGGCCGCAGCCGGCGGCCAGGATCGCGCTGCACGCCAGGCACAGCAGCGCCACCAGGATCGTCTTACGCTTCATGGGGGTCTCCTTCGGGTACCCGACCCAACATCCTGCGGGCAGTGTAACGCACGGCATGGCGCGTGACCATGCCCGGAACCACGTCCATGGAATGCCCATGCAGCCGTGATGCAGCGGATCTCCATCTGCGGGTGGCGATTTCGAGTCAGATCATCCAAAATCAATATCCCGAGGCTTGATGTTTTATATTTTTCGCGATGTTCTGTGTTCGGAATTGCCGCTCTCCGCTGAACAAAATTGCCACCAAAAAGTCACACCGCATACATGATGGTTGTGGTATTGTTTCTGCCTTCGCTCATCGTCACGACAGGGGGGGTCGTGATTGTCTCGACTAGCCATACCTAACGAACCCACAGGATCTACATGATTGCGGCTCTCAAAAACTTTGGAGGTGGCTCATGACAACCAACAAATTTGCCAAAAGAAGTGCCTTCGGATCAATCGTGTTTCTTTGTCTGGCCTGCGCCCTGACGCCGGCCCTGGCCGACAACTGGCCCATGTGGCGGAACGGCGCGAACAACGCCGGCTCGTCGAACGAAAACATCCTCCTGCCGTTGTCCGAGCAGTGGCATTCCACGGCGCCCCTAGTGGAAGAGAACGGCGTGGTCGTCGCCGGCGGCATCGCCTACATGGCGACCGACGACGGTTGGCTCTTCGCCTTCGATGTGACGACGGGATTCGATGTGCCGGGATACCCCGTCCAGATCGTTCATACCTGGGGTTCGCCGGCTGTCGATGTCGCCAACGGCCTCATCTACGGTCTGGCGGGCGTCAACCTGTACGCCTTTTTCCTGAACGGCACTCCGGCCTGGACCGCCTCGGTCGGCTCGGTCGGCAGCAACTACTCCGAGGGGCCGGTCGTCGACGAGGGCTTCGTCTACCTCAAGGCCGGCGGTAATCTGCGGAAGTACAGTGCGGCCGGCGCGCTGCAGTGGTCGTCGGCGGCGGGCGGCCCGAACACTCAGCCCGCGATCATGGGCGCCCACGTCTACTCGAACTCCGAGACCGGACAGATCCAGAAGTTCGACAAGGCGACGGGAGTTCAGATCACCACGGGCGGATTCCCCATCAATACCGGCTACGGCGTGACGGCCCTGACCGCTGCCGACGGCAGGCTGTTCCTCAAGTCCGATGTTCTCTACGCCTACGACGCCGACAACGGCAGCCTGTTGTGGTCGCAGCCCGACGGCGGTTACAGCACCTATTACGGTACCCCGGCCGTGTCCGGCGCCGTCGTGTACACCTACGGCTGGGATGCGCGGATCTATGCCTTCGACGTGAGCACGGGCGCCACCATGGCGGGCTTCCCCTCCATCGCGCTGAGCAACCTGAATGACCGGAATTGGAGTTCCCCGGCGGTCGCGGGGAACAAGGTGTTCATCGGCGCCGGCACGTCCCAGATGTTGAAAGTTCTGGGAGCCGCCGGTTCAGCCGAAGCGGGCCAGGTGCTGGCCGAGTACCTGACCTTCTCCACCGACGCCCAGGGCTTCGACCTCTGCTCGGCCGCCGTTTCCGACGGCTGGGTCTTCGCCATGCTGGACGGTGGCGGCCTCTACGCCTTCTTCGGCGGGGCCGGAAATCCCCCGTCCGGCGCCTTGGTCATCAACGGCGGAGCCGAATGCACCCAGTCCCAGGCAGCGACCCTGTCGCTGGACAACAACGGCAATGCGGATGTGGTGGAGATGAGGATCTCCGAGGACCCGTTCTTCTCGGGTGCGCCGTGGATCCCCTACATGGCCTCCTCGTCCTGGACCCTGTCGCCGGGATACGGCATGAAAACGGTCTATTCCCAGTTGAGGGACAACGGGGGCCTGCTGTCCAACGTGTTCACGGATCAGATCGATTACCAGGCGAGCTGCGAGGGCTCGGTGTGCGTCTGGGTCGACTCGGGCCAGATCACCGAGCACGCCACCTCGTACGGCACGGCCTGGGGCGACTACGACAACGACGGCGACCCGGACCTGCTGGTGGCCAACGACGGGCCCAACCACCTCTACGAGAACGTCAACGGCGTCCTGACGCTGGTCCCGAACTGGTGCAACGACGACGAGCCGTCGTACAGCGCCGCCTGGGGCGACTACGACAACGACGGCGATCTCGATCTCTACGTGGTCAACGACAGCGTGGGCAACGCGCTCTACCGCAACGACGCCGGCGCCTTCACCCGCGTCGACGCGGGAGCCGCCGCCGACGGCGGCAGCGGCTACAACGCCGCCTGGGCCGACTATGACAACGACGGCGACCTCGACCTCTACGTCTGCAACCGCCACGGCACCAATCACCTCTACCGCAACGACGATGCGGTCTTCGTGAGTGCCGGCGGCGTCACCGAGGTGAGCGGCACCAGCCGCGGCTGCGCGTTCGCCGACTACGACAACGACGGCGACCAGGACCTCTACGTCAGCCGCGTCGGTGTGAACTATCTCTTCCGCAACGACAACGGCGTCTTCGTCGATGTCTCCGCAGCGCCCGTGAACGACGCCGGCGACGGCAAGGGCGTGGCCTGGGGCGACTACGACAACGACGGCGACCTCGACCTCTACCTGGTCAACACCGGTGGCGCCAACAAGCTCTTCCGGAACGACTTCCCGGGTGGGTTCTTCACCGACGTCACCGACCCCCTGACCGGCGATCCGGAGAACGGCCGGGCTTGCGCCTGGACCGACTACAACAACGACGGCTGGCTCGACCTGTTCCTCGCCAACCACACCGGCGGGAACCACCTGTTCCACAACACGGGCGGAGCCTTCGCCGACAGCACCTGCGGCGCGCTGGCCGCCACCGCCAACCTGTCGACGTGGGGCTGCGCCTTCGCCGACTACGACCTCGACGGCGACCAGGATCTGGCCGTGGCGGTCCGGACGTACTCGGAGACGAGCAAGCTCTTCCGCAACGATCTCGAAAGCAGCCTGGCGCGGAGCTGGCTGCAGGTCGACCTGCGGGGAGTCACCTCCAACCACTTCGGCGTGGGCGCCAGGATCACGGTCGATACCGGCGATCTGACGCTGATGCGTGAGGTGAGCGCCAGCGGCTCCTACCTGAGCCAGGCGCCTCTGACCGCCAGCTTCGGCCTCGCGGGAGCAACGACCGTGAACATGACCGTGCGCTGGCCCTCGGGCGTCGTCCAGGAGCTGACCGACGTGCCGGTGAACCGCCGCATCGAGATCGTGGAGCAGGCCGGCTCCACGGGGACGCCGGCGCTGCCGCACTCGCCGCTGCTGGTCGTTTCCAACTTCCCCAACCCCTTCAACCCGTCCACGACGTTCGAGCTTTCGATCCCGCGTAATTCGAATGTCGATCTGCAGATCGTCGACGCCGGTGGGCGCATCGTCCGCCGGTTGCTGACCGGCGAGCCCTTGTCCGCCGGCTTCCACCAGGTCCAGTGGCAGGGTCTGGATGACGCGGGCATGCTCGCGCCGTCCGGCGTGTATTTCTACCGCTGCCTGGCCGCCGGTGAGACCGTGACGGGCAGGATGTTGTTGCTGAAGTAATTCCGCAATTACAGCCCTGAACATGCCAGCCCGGTTGTCGAACCCTCAGGGGGACGGCAACCGGGCTGGTGTTCTTGGTTATTCGAACTGCGATTCCTGCTATGACGGGCCTGTCGCGCGCTGTACCTTCTCGCCGAGGCTGCCGTGATGGGGCTGCCATGCCCGCGCACTGCTGAACAACAACTGCATTGTCCTCGCCCTGCCGCGACGAATGGAGACGCCATGTGCGCCGCGCTGAAACCCGCCGCCGAATTCCCGTTCCCGATGGGACTGCCGCCCGCCCTGGTGTCCCAGTTGCGCGAACACGGCCGGACGGCGCGCCTCGCCGCCGGCGACATGTACCTTCGCGAACACGCGGCGGTCGAGACCTTCGCCCTGGTACGCAGCGGCGCCTTGCGGGTGTTCAAGACGGGCGAGAGCGGGCGCGAGATCACGCTGTACGGCGTGGGACCCGGCGAATGCTGCACGGTCAACGTGCTGTGCCTGCTTTCGGGCCGTCCCAGCCCGGCCGCCGCCACCGCGGAGACCGACGTCGAAGCGATCGTCTACCCGCGCAGCCTCTTCCTGCGCTGGATGGCCGATCACGAGGCGATGCGGGCCTTTGTCTTCGGCATTCTGGCCGACAAGGTCGGCGACATGATGACCCTGATCGAGGAAGTGGCGTTCCAGCGCATGGACCGCCGCCTCGCCGCCTACCTCGTCGAACGCGGAGGCGCCGCCGGTTCCGTGTTGGAATGCACCCACGAGACGGTGGCCGCCGACCTCGGCACCGCCCGCGAAGTGGTCAGCCGTCTGCTGAAGACCTTCGAACAGCGCGGCCTGGTGTCGCTCGCACGCGGGCGCATCCGGATCGTGGATCCAGCCGCCCTGCAACACGCCACTCTATAACTCCTTCCTGTTATGTTAGTTGTCGTCAGATATAATAATGTCTGTTATCACAGTCATGAGTGACTTAGTCACGGCCGTATTCTTCCGGCGTGCCTAGTGTGGCAGAGAGCCGTCACACACACGCCCCAAGAGGAAACCGTCATGAAGAAGGTCGGGGCCGATTTGATCAGGCGCTCCATGTTGCTGGCTGCCGTCGCGGCGCTGGCGGCGGTCATCTGGGCCGCTCCGGCTCAGGCGCTGCCCCGCTACTCGGCGCGCTACGGCCAATCCTGCCTGCTCTGTCACGAGAATCCCACCGGCGGCGGCATGCGCAGCGCCTACGCTGCGGAGTACCTGATCCCGGAGGAGCTGGCCGCGCCGTCCTCGCCCGAGGCGCGGTTCTCCCCGGGAATCGGCGAACGTGTCGCCGTCGGTGCGGATCTCAGGACACTGCTTTACCAGAGCGACCACGGGCGCGACGGCGTGCTCGCGATGCAGGCCGACCTCTACCTGTCGGTACACATGGACGACCGCACTGCGGTGTACATCGAGCGCGGCAACGGCGGCCAGGGCGAGGCCTACGGGACCGCCCGCGTCCTGCCCGGCGACGGCTACCTGAAGGCCGGGCATTTCCTTCCCGCCTACGGCTGGCGCTTCGCCGACCACCAGCTCCCGGCGCGACGTTACTTGTTCCATCCCGAGGGCAACGACCGCACCGCGCTGCTGCTCGACGACGGTCTCGAACTGGGCCTCGCCCCGGAACCCCTCGAGGTGGCGATCTCCTACCTCGCCGGATCGACCGGGGAAGGCGGCAGTTATGCCGGTCGCGTGGCGGCGCGGCGTTCGTTCGGCGCGGTGAACCTGGCGCTGGGCGCCTCCGTCTGGCGCGTGCGGCGAACCGGCGGCCACGACCGCGTCGCGGGCGGTTTCGGCTACGCGGCGGCCGGACCGGTCAGTTGGATCTGGCAGGTCGACGAGACGCGCGTCGGCGGCGACCTGGGCCGCCTGGTCACCCACGAACTGGCCGTGCGTGTGCGCAGGGGCTGGGATCTGCGCGCCACTTACGGCTTCCAGGATCCCGACCGCGCGCTGGCCGACGGCGCCCGCACCTCCTGGAGCTTCGGCGTCGACGCCCTGCTCGGACCTCATCTCGGCGCCGTGCTGACGGCGCGCCGCGAGGAGAACGACCCGGGACCGCGGTCGCCGGAACCCGACACGACCCGCGGCGAACTCGTCCTGCACGTCCTGTTCTGAACCGCGCAGACCATGCCTACGGGAGGGAACATGTCCGGACGCGAGATCATCCTCACCGCCGTCCTGATGATCGGCGGCGCCGCGGTCGCCCACGCCGCGGACTACGTGCTGACCCCCGGCGCCGGATCCACCGTGAGCTTCGAGTCGAAAGCGCCCGTGGAATCCTTCCGCGGTGAGACGCACACCATCAACGGTCGCTTCAGCGCGGATCTCGACAGCCTGGCCGGCGAGGTTGCGGTGACGGTGGAAGTGGACCTCGCTTCCCTCGACACCGGGATCGGTCTGCGCAACAAGCACATGCGCGAGAACCACCTCGAGACCGACCGCTTCCCGCAGGCCGTGTTCCGCGGCGCGCGCATCCTCGAGGCCGCGCCGGCCTCGCTGCTCCCGGGCGGCGCCTGCGAGATCACCCTGGTGGGCGAGCTCGACCTGCATGGCGTCGTGAAGCCCTTGACCCTCCGCGCCAAGCTGGCCCTGTCGCTGGATGGCGTGCTGACGGTCACGGCCGACTTCCCCGTGCGCCTGTCCGACCACGCGATCCCGCGCCCCGGCTTCCTGACGATGAAGCTGGCGGACGAGCAGCGCGTCAGCCTGCACCTGGAGGCGCGGCCCGCCGCCGAGACCGCACCATGACCATCCGTCGTCCAAGCGCGATCATCGCCGCCGCCGGCCTGGCGCTGCTCGTCGGGTGCGCGGACGAGGGTGCCGATCCCATCTCCCCCGGCGGCAGCGGCGACATCTACTACGCCCGCGACATCCAGCCGCTGTGGGACCGGGACTGCACGGGTTGCCATGTCGCGGGCGGCGAGGCAGGGCTCGACCTGAGCGCCGGGCACAGCCATGCCGACCTGGTGGGCGTGCCGGCCGCCGGGTACGCGGCGGATCGCGTAGCGGCCGGTGATCCCGCTGCGTCGGTGCTGTACGGGAAGCTGACCGACACGGGTCAATTCGGCGGCCCGATGCCGGACGGGGGGCCCGCCTTGAGCACGGCCGATCTGGAGCTCGTGCGCCGCTGGATCGCCGACGGCGCGCGCGACGACTAGCCGGCAGGGACGACCTCCATCACGCTCACGATGTGAACGCGCCGCCCGCCCACGCCAACACCTTCACGAACGCCGCCGCCGCCAATCCGGCCACGAACAGGCAACGACCCGCCCGCCACCACGCGCGGATCCTCCGGACGCGGAGCGGCGCCTCCTGCGGGAGCGCGCGCGACAGCGACGGCACGCCCAGCGCATCGCACAGCAGCCAATAGGCGTCGGTGCGCGCGAAGGGCTGCGCGTTCCAGGCGACCGCGGTCACGATCGCGCCGCCGGCCCACAGCAGATCCGGCCGGTGCCACCACCGCCCCGCGCAGAGCAGCAGCCCTCCCAGCGGCAGTTGCACGGCGACGCCGGCGACGTCCACCCGCAGGCGGTCGCGCGTCGGCAGGAGCGCCGCCTCGGTCACGTCGCACCACAACACCGGCACCACCCACAGCAGACCGGCGCCGACGGCGCCCGCGCGGCCGCCGCCCCGGTGCAGGGCCGCCGCGTGCCCCAGTTCGTGCCCCAGGGCGACCAGCACGACGACCGTCGCGGCGAGCAGCGCCTGCGGCCAGCCGAGCGGAGCGGCGCGCCCCCCGCGGTCGGGCAACATCGCCGCCAGGACGCAGAGCAGCAGGCCGGCGGCCGCGGACGAGATCAGCGCCGGCCACCCGGTCGCCGGAGCCAGGCCGCCGGCCAGCGCCTGCACGATGCGCGCGGGCAGCAGCGTCGCGCGCAGCCGGGAGCGTCGCGGGCGCGGCGCGGCGTCGAGCAGGGCGCCGAGGTGGTCGGGGTCGCCGCCATCGCGCGCACGCCGCGCCAGATCCGCGGGCAGCGTGTAGCGGCGCCCGCCGCGGCGCAGGAGCCAACGCCCGTCGGGCAGCGCTTCGAATTCTGGAGCGGCGCTCACCCCGCCGCGACCAGATCGGCCAGCCCGATCGTCGCGAGGCGCCGGGCGTGGCCCGCCGTCCAGCGCCGGCCGCAGAGGGCGCGCAGTTCGGTCAGGGTCGGCGTCGTGGCCCGCAACAGGTCGAGCGCCGCGTCGCGCAAACCCTCGGCGGCGTAGAACGCCTCTCCCTGAGGATCGGCGAGGATGTCCGGTTCCCAAACCTCCACGCCCGGTCGCAGCGCGAGCCGCACGAGGTCCGGCCCGTGCGCGAGGGCGTCAAGGAACAAGGCCTCGCGCCGACGCAGCTCCTGCGGATCGACCGCGAGCCGATCGTGCGCGAAGCACGCGCT
Source organism: bacterium (assembly GCA_031441465.1). Taxonomy (GTDB): domain Bacteria; phylum Krumholzibacteriota; class Krumholzibacteriia; order LZORAL124-64-63; family LZORAL124-64-63; genus PNOJ01. The sequence goes on from JANOEP010000041.1 coordinate 40,252, forward strand.
CGCGGCGCCCAGCATCCCCCAGGCCGACCACTGCTCGGGCGAGCGGCGCACTTCGGCGAAGAGCCAGTCGTACAGCCGGGTCGTGATCGTCTCCGGATCGGCGTCCGCCGGCCACGGCGCCGGCGCGCCGGCCTCCCAGAGCAGCAACCCGTCCGGCCGCCAGCGCACGGTCAGGGCGTGCACGGGGCACTTCGCGTGGCCGAGCAGCCGCCCCAACCCGGTGCGGACGCGCAGGTCGCGGCCCGGCAACCTGTACGTCAGGCCGCGGTCGCGCGTGGCCGCCATGCCGCCCTCGCCGCTGTTGCCGTCCAGGAACACCAGCACCGGGCGCCCCGCCCGCAGGCAGCGCAGCAGGCGGCCCGCGAACGCCGGCCGGTCCGTCACGAGCCACTCGGGCTCCCCGGTCAAGCCCAGCGCCCGGCGCTGCCGGTCGGCGTCGGCGCGCAGGCGGTCGTGGGCTGCGCGGTCCAGCAGCACCACCGGCGACAGGCCGAGATCCAGGTACAGGCCGGGGATCAGCGAGTACGGGCCGAGGTGCAGCCCGAGCACCAGGCCGCGGTGCAGCTCGCGATGGGAGGACAGGAACGAACGGGCCTCGGCGCGCAGTCGGCGGTGGTCCCCCGAACCATCGCGCAGCACCCGGCGCGCGTGCTCGTCGCAAGTGCGCCGGCCGGATTCCAGGGCGAGCAGGGTGGCGGCGCCGGCTCCCGGCTCGAGGGCCTGGAGGTTCCAGAGATCCCAGCGGCGGCGCGGCGACGGGCTGTGCGCGAGCGGCATGGTTCGTCCTCCGGGGCCGGAACCGGGTCGGCCCGTCCGTCGCCGGCCGCGGCGGACGGGCCCGTGTCAGCGGTGGCCGGAACTCCGGCGACCGGGGCTCAGGGCCCCCCGATGGCGTCGTCGACGGCTTCGGGGTACTTCTCCAGCTTGCACTGGCAGAAGTTGTTGCAGCAGCCGCCGTCGCCCACGTCGTCGCCGAGCAGGGGGCTGGTCTCGAGGCGTTCCTCGAGTTCCTCGATCCCGAGCCGGGCGAGCGCCGTCGGGGCGTCACGGTTCTTCGTTTCGGTCATCGTCACCTCCTTCGTGGTCACGCATCGTTCTGTCGGATCGCGACGACCGGCCCGGGGCAAGCGCGGCACCAACTCAACGTGCAGCCGAGGATCGGTCGCAGGTGGCGGCGAGGACCGGAATCGGGATCCCCGCGCCGAGCGAAGGCCCTCGCGGGACGACTGCGGCAGCGGACACGACGGCCCGGCCTCGTCAACGAAGGGAGACGTGGTTCCCGTCGGCGCGGGATTCCGGGCCGGTCGACGACCGGACGGCGGGTGACGCCCGTGTCGGGGGCTGCTATATTGCGACCGCCCGCCTCCGGAAGTCCGTCCTCGAGGAGAACCCGCGTGCGCCTGCACCGACATCTCGGCCTGATGTACGGCATCCTCGTGGCGCTGATCGTCGTGATCGGGGCGTGGTGGGTCTACTACCTGACCCGCGAGGGCCACCATTACGAGAGCTACCAGCTCCAGCGCTACCGCACCGACCAGATGCACGCGGTCTACATCCTCGAGACGGTGCCCGAGGCGCGGGACGACCCGTCCACGATGCTGGGCCGCGCCTTCCCGCACCTCCTCTTCCAGAAGACCGACAAGGGTTGGGAGGTGGGCATCGACCCGGCGGCGGTCGCCGACGTCCAGAAGGAGGCGGCGCGGCGCCGGCGCATGTTCATGACCGAGGGCGTGGTGTTCCTGCTGCTGCTGGCCGCGGGCACGACCATCCTGACCCTGGCCTCGCGGCGGGAGCGCGACTTCAAGCGGGCGCGCGAGCTGTTCCTGGCCGGAGCGACGCACGAGTTCAAGACGCCGCTGGCGAGCATCCGCCTGTACACCGAGACCCTGCAGCGGCCCGACCTGCCGCCGGACGCCGGCCTGCGCATCCGCGGCGCGATGCTCCAGGACGTCGAGCGGCTCGAGGCGATGATGGAGCAGGTGCTGTCGGTGAGCCGCGACGAGGATCACCTGCGCGGCATGCGCGAGACGATCGACCTCGCGGACGTCACCCGCGACGTGCTGGAGACCATGGGCGCGTTCCTCGTGGATCGCGGCGCCCGTCTGGAGGTCGACGTGCCCGAGGGCCACCTCGTGGTCGGCGACCGCCAGGCGCTGCGCGTGGCGGTGCGCAACCTCGTCCACAACGCGGTCCTCTACAGCCCGCCGCCGGCGCAGGTCTCCGTGACGCTGTACCGGGACGGCAACCGGCACCGCCTGACCGTGCGCGACCGCGGGCCGGGCATCCCCCGCCGCGAACAGAAGCGCGTCTTCGACAGCTTCTACCGGGCCGAGACCGGCGCCGGCTCCCTGAACGAACGGCCGCGCGGCTCGGGGCTCGGCCTGTACCTGGTCCAGCGCAACCTCGAGAGCCTGGGCGGCCGCGTGGAACTGGAGAGCGAGGAGGGGCGCGGGGCGGCCTTCACCCTGGTGCTGCCCGTCTTCGAGGAGGAATCGCGATGAAACGGCGCATCCTGGTGGTGGAGGACGACGAGCACCTGGCCGACGGCATGCGGCTGAACCTGGAGCTGGAGGGCTACGAGCCGGTCGTGGCCGTGTCGGCGGAGGAGGGGCTGAACTACTGGAAGCGCGGCGGCGTGGACCTCGTGCTGCTGGACGTGATGCTGCCCGGCATGGACGGCTTCGCGTTCTGCAGGAAGATCCGCGAGGAGGGCGACCGCGTGCCGGTCCTGTTCCTGACCGCGCGCGGCCGCGACGACGACCGCGTCCGCGGCCTGGAGATGGGCGGCGACGACTACATCACCAAGCCGTTCAACCTGAGGGAGCTGCTGGCCCGCATCAAGGGCATCTTCCGCCGCGAGGAGTGGCGCCGCGAGACCACGGCGCCGGACACGCTGGAGATCGGCGACTCGGTCGTCGACCTGCGATCGCTGACCGTCACCAACCCCCGCGGCGTCCACGCGTTGAAGGACAAGGAAGCCATGATCCTGCGCGTGCTCGCCGAGAAGGACGGCGAGCCGGTGGCGCGCCGCACGCTCCTGGACCGCATCTGGGGCTACGACGCCTACCCGACCACACGCACGGTCGACAATTTCATCCTGAACCTGCGCAAGATCATCGAGACGGATCCCGGCAGCCCGGCGCACATCCTCACCGTGCACGGCACGGGCTACCGCCTGGCGCGCTGACCTCCGGCCGGACCCTTCAGCGGACCAGGGCCAGCCGCCGGACCACGATCGCCTCATCTCCCGCGAGACGCAGCAGGTACGTCCCGCTCGGCGCCTCCCGGCCGTCGGCGGTCCGACCGTCCCAGCGCAACACGTGCTCACCGGCGGCGGCGGGTCCGTCGGCGAGCGTCGCGATCCTGCGGCCGCGCAGGTCGTGCACCGTCGCGATCAGGAATTGGGCGCGTGCGAGTCTCACCGTGGCCGCCGTCGAGGGATTGCAGGGATTCGGCTCGAGACGGGTCAGCTCGAGGCCGGTGGAAACGGACGCGGGGCCGGCCCGGGCGGGACCGTACCAACCGGATGTCCCGGCACCCAATCCCTCGAGCCAGTAGTCGGCCGTCGCCGCCGGCGGGTCGACGTCCACCCACCCCGGCGCGGAATCGCACAGCAGCGGCGCCGCGGTCAACCGCAACCGTCCGCCGCCCGGCGTCTCGCGCCAGACGTGGAGGCTGCCGACCTCCTCGCACGCGCGCACCAGCCATTCGAGGCGCACGACCGCACCCGCGCGCGTCGCCGTGAATTCGTCCAGGACGAGCGGCGTGGTCGTGTCGGGGATCAGCCCGCCCACGATCTTCTCGGCCGCCGGGTTGGCCGAGGTGAGGATGGCGTCCAGGGCGAACCATCCGTCGTCGGCGCCACCCCAACCGTAGTTGATGTGGATCAGCGGGATCCCGTCGATTTCCTGCCAGCCGTCGCAGACCATGGTGTGGATGGTGGAGGCGTAGAGCAGAGGCAGGCCGGCGTCGAGATCGGCGCGGATCGTGTCGAACCAGGTCTGGTCGCTCAGGCGGAAGCGCGACGTCTCGCGCGCCGTCGCGGCGTAGCGGAATTTCTGGACCATCGCCAGTCGCGCCGCGGAGAGCGAGGCGCCCGTGCCGCAGAAACTGAAATCGGCGCCGCACGCCAGGGCGGTCTCGAAGCAGAGTTCGGATACGGCGTCCCGCACCGCCTGCGGGTCGCCGGCGGCGGCGGCATCGGGCATGGCGTCCCAGTCGTAGGGATCGGTGAAGTCGGCCCGCAGCGTGTCGCCGGGCGACGCGCCCCCGCACCGGGTGTCCCCCGCCCACCAGCGTGCGATCGCACCCCGGCCCCGCGGCGGCCAGCTGTGGTGGCGCATGACCTGCGCGACGGCCAGGGGCGTGCAACCCACGAAGGTCTGCGCGCCGTCGCCCTGCGGGCAATCGTCGTTGTAGGGAGAGCCCTGCGCCCAGGCGGAGGCGAGCAGGGGGCTGATGCCCGCGGTCGCGACAGCCGCTTTCGTGCTCAGCGCACGCCAGGCGGGATGCTCGCCGAGTGCCGCGGGTCCGGCGCGCGTCAGCAAGGAGGTACGATCGGCCAGATCGTCCCTCGCCACCGCCGCCGCGCCGCCCGTCGCCTCCGGATCGAACACGCCGCGCTCCGACCAGGCCTTCACGGGCGCCAACTCGCGCCGCGCGGGCACCAGGATCCAGCCCTGCGGGGCCAGACGGACGATCCAGCCGATCGTCGCGCCGTCTCGGTCGAGAGCCGCGACCTCGCCCACGACGGCCCCGACGCCGGACGTCGGCGCCGCGTCCCGGCCCGTCACGATCTCCAGCCAGCGGGCCGCGATCGCCCCCGCGTCGTCGCGGGTGACGGGCGCCGCGGCGTGCGCGGCCGTGCAGATCGCGAACAAGGCCGAGATGCAACATTGCCGGATGCGGATCATGGGCGGCCTCGCGTGGTGTGTTGGCGCGCAACGTCTTGTCCGGCAACGTGCCGGACACCCGAGCCGCGAATCGTGCGCTGCGGGACTTCCCCCCTTGCAGTCCCCGTACCGGAGCGGCAAGATTTCGGCGGACATGACGTCTCCATGACACAAACCACACCCACGGTTCCTAGATTTGGCCGCGGCGATGGAAATCCGGCGAGCGGCGAGGAGGCGACGTGAATCCTGGCGACGGCACCGACATCATCCGCATCGGCACCCGCGGCAGCGAGCTGGCCCTGTGGCAGGCCCACCACATCCAGGATCTGCTCGGCGCGCTCGGCACGCAGACCTCCCTGACGATCATCAAGACGCAGGGCGACCGCATCGACGACGTGCCGCTGTCCCAGCTCGAGGGCAAGGGCTTCTTCACGAAGGAACTCGAGGACGCCCAGCTCGACGGCCGCGTCGACCTGGCCGTGCACTCGATGAAGGACCTCGCGACCGGGATGCCGGCGGGCCTGACGCTGGCCGCCCTGGTCGGCCGCGAGGACCCGCGCGAGGCCCTGCTGGTGCGGCCCGCCTGCGTGGACGGGGACCGCCTCGCGGCCGGCGAGCTGCTCCCGCTGCGGGACGGCGCGTGCGTCGGCACCAGCGCGGCCCGGCGCCAGGCCCAGCTGCGCGACCTGCGCCCCGACCTCGTGATCGCCGACCTGCGCGGCAACGTGCCCACGCGCGTGCGCAAGCTGCGCGACGGGCAGTACGACGCGATCCTGCTGGCGCGCGCGGGCGTGCTGCGCCTGAAACTCGACCTGGACGATCTCTGCGTGTTGCCGCTGGAGGTGGACGACTTCGTGCCCGCCCCCGCCCAAGGCATGCTCGCCCTGCAGTGCCGCGACGAACCGCGCCTGCGCGACCTCGTGCACCGCCTGCACTGCGAGCCGGACGGCCGCGCCGTCGCGGTGGAGCGCGCCCTGCTCGAGCGCCTCGACGGCGGCTGCCAGCTGCCCTTCGGCGTGAACGTGCGCCGGTTCGGCGAGGGGTTCCGGCTGAGCGCCTTCTGGAGCCCGCGCGACGGCGTCGGCGCGCCGCTGCACCTGCGTCTGGACGGGCCCGACCCCGAGGCCCTGGGCGACGAGGCGCTGCGCCGGATCCGGGACCGTGAGGGGAAACCGGCATGACAGCCCCCCCGCGGCGCATCGTCCTGACCCGGGAAGCGGCCCAGTGCCGCGCCTGGCGGGAATCCCTGGCGACCGCCGGCGCCGCGGTGCTGGAACTGCCCCTGCTGCGCTTCACGCCCCTGACGCCGCCCGCGGGCCTCGACCCCGCCGACTTCGACTGGATCCTGTTCACCTCGCCGCAGGGCGTGCACGCCTTCGCCGACGCCGGCCTGTCCCAGGGCGACGCCAGGATCGGCGCCCTCGGCGATGGCATCGGCGGCGGCACCGCCGCCGCCCTGGCCGAACACGGCTGGCATGACGATCTGGGCGCGCGCTGCCGAGACGGGGCCGAACTGGCCCGCGCCTTCATCGCCGCCGGCGCGGCGCCGGCCCGCGTGCTGCTGCCCGGCCCCGACCGCCGGCTGCCCGAACCGGCCGCCGGCCTGCGCGCCGCCGGCTGCGCGGTCGTCGAGCTGCCCCTGTACCGCACCGAGCCGATCCCCGCGCAGGACCTGCCCCCGCACCCCTTCGTGGAGGGCGACCTCGTCTTCTTCGCGAGCCCGTCGGCCGTGGGCGCCTTCGTCGCGGCTTACTCGTTCCGCCCGCCCTGCGTCGCGATCGGGGAGACCACGGCCGCCGCCGCCCGCGCCGCCGGCTTCGACCCCCTGGTCGCCGACGCGCCCGACCTGTCAGCCATGGCCCGGGCCTGCGGCCTGGGTCCCGTCAAGGACCCTTCATTCCCGGAGATGCCGTCATGAACCTGCTGCACCGCCCCCGCCGCCTGCGCACGACGCCGCTGATGAGGGAACTCGTGGCCGAGACCGACATCGCGGCCCGCCACCTGATCACCCCGCACTTCGTCGTCGAGGGACGCGGCCACGTCGACGAGATCGCGAGCATGCCCGGCGTCACGCACGTCTCGGTCGACAAGCTGGTCGAGGAAGTGGCCGCCGACGTCGAACTCGGTCTGCGCTCGCACCTGCTGTTCGGGATCCCCGAGCACAAGGACGACCACGGCACCGCGGCCGTCGCCGAGAACGGCCTGGTGCCGCAGGCCCTGAAGGCCCTGCGCGACCGCTTCGGCCGGGACATCGTGCTGGTGACCGACGTCTGCCTGTGCGCCTACACGAGCCACGGCCACTGCGGTTTTCTCGAAGACGGCGTCGTGGTCAACGACCCCAGCGCCGAGCAGCTGGCGCGCATGGCCCTGGCCCACGCCAAGGCCGGCGCCGACCTCGTCAGCCCGAGCGACATGATGGACGGCCGCGTCGGCGCCATCCGCGACCGGCTGGACGACGAGGGCTTCGTCAACACCTCGATCCTGGCCTACTCGGCGAAGTTCGCCAGCGCCTACTACGGGCCCTTCCGCGACGCCTGCGACAGCGCGCCGCGCGGCGACCGCAAGACCTACCAGATGGACTCGCGCAACGGCCGCGAGGCGCTGCTCGAGGCGCTGCTCGACATGGAGGAGGGCGCCGACATGGTCATGGTCAAGCCGGCGCTGGCCTACCTGGACATCGTGCGCCGCGTGCGCGAGCAGGCGCTCTGCCCGGTGGTCTGCTACAACGTCAGCGGCGAGTACTCGATGGTGAAGGCCGCCGTGAAGGCCGGCTTCGCCGACGAGCGCGCCGTCGTCATGGAGAACCTGCTGGGCATGCGCCGCGCGGGCGCCGACCTGATCATCACCTACCACGGCCGCGACGCCCTGCGCGGGGGGTGGATCCGATGAGCAACGCCGCCTGGTGGGAGCGCGCGCAGGAGGCGCTGCCCGGCGGGGTCAATTCGCCGGTGCGCGCCTTCAAGTCGGTGCCCGGCGACCCCCTGTTCTTCCGCAGCGCGCGGGGCGCCCGCTTCACCGACGAGGACGGCCGCGAGTACCTCGACTACTGCCAGAGCTGGGGACCGATGATCCTCGGCCACGCCGACCCCGACGTGCAGGCGGCGATCTTCGAGGCCGTGCGCGAGGGCGCGAGCTTCGGCGCGCCGAGTCGCCGCGAGGTCCTGCTCGCCGAGGCCTTCCTGGCCCGCCTGCCCTGGTGCGACCGCGTGCGTTTCGTCAGCTCGGGCACCGAAGCCGTGATGAGCGCGGTGCGGCTGGCCCGCGGCTTCACCGGCCGCGACCTGATCGTGAAGTTCGCGGGCTGCTACCACGGGCACGTCGACAGCCTGCTGGTGGACGCGGGCAGCGGCCTGGCGACCTTCGGCACCCCGAGCAGCGGCGGCGTCCCGGCCGACGTCACGCGCCACACGGCCGTGCTGCCGCTGGCCGACGGGGACCGCCTGCGGGACTTCTTCGCGGCCCACGGCGACGAGGTCGCGGCGCTGATCATCGAGCCCGTCCCGGCCAACGCGGGCCTGCTGCTGCAGACACCGGAGTTCCTGCGCCTCTGCCGCGAGTTGACGGCGGCGCACGGCGCCCTGCTGATCTTCGACGAGGTCATCAGCGGCTTCCGCGTTGCAGCGGGCGGCGCGGCCGAGCTGTACGGCATCGAGCCCGACCTCGGCACCTACGGCAAGATCATCGGCGGCGGGATGCCCGTCGGCGCCTACGCCGGCCGGCGCGCGGTCATGGAGATGGTGTCGCCCCTGGGACCGGTCTACCAGGCCGGCACCCTGAGCGGGAACCCGGTGGCGATGGCCGCGGGCCTCGCGACGCTCGCGCGACTGGGCCGGCCGGGATTCTACGAAGATCTGGAGCGCAAGGGGGCGCGGCTCGAGGCAGGCCTGCGCGAGGCGGCCCGCGCGGCCGGCGCCGTCGCGACCGTGGTGCGGCAGGGCTCGTTGTTCTGGACGGTGTTCCAGGCGACCGCGCCGGACCGTTTCGACGCGATCGACGGCGCTCGCATGCCGACGTACGGCCGCCTGCACCGCGCGCTGATCGAGCGCGGCGTCTACCTGGCGCCGTCGGGCTGGGAGGTGGGCTTCGTGTCCGCCGCCCACACCGACGCCGACATCGACACGACGGTCGCGGCCGCGCGCGAGGCGCTGGCCGTCACGCTCGCCGGCTGAGCGGGCGTCACGGAGACCGTCGAGCGCTCCGACCCGGCGCGCCCGTGGCAACCGAGGCACAGGCCGTCCGGCCCGTCGAGCGCGACCAGCAGGTCGGCGGTCTCGCCCGCGATGCGGTGGCAGGTCTGACACTCGATCCGGCCGTCGAAGAGTTCGAGCCGCCCGTCGATCCGCGGCTTGACCGGGAATCCGCCGCCGCCGCCGGAGCGCGCGGCGACGCCGTAGGGATGGCTGGCGTGCTCGGCGAAGCGCGGGGCCACGGAAGTGAGCCGCTGCGCGCCGGCGTCGCCCCCTGCGTTGCCGTGGCAGAGCAGGCAGCTCTGCGACGGCGTCAGACCGGCGAGCCGGGAAGAGTCGGCGTGATAGACGGCCGCCGCCGCGCGATGGTCGTCGCTCAGGGCCGCCAGGTCACCGCCAGGCGCGTGGCACGACCGGCAGAGGGCGCGGGCCGACGCGTCGTCGTGCGCGAAGCGGAAGACGACGGCGCCGGCGCGGATCTCCTCGGGCGCGTGGTAAGCGTGGCACTCGAGACAACCGCGGTCGGGCCGCGCGTGGAACGTCAGCAGGACCGCGTCACCGCGCGCCGCACCGGCGTGGCAGCTGCGGCAGGCGGTGTCGCCGCCGTAGACGATCGGCGCCCCGCTGCCGGCATGGCAGCGGTCGCAGGCAACCAGTTCGTGGGCCGAACCCGCCCCGGCGGAGCGACCCGCGACCATCATGACGAGGATCGCCATGACCATCGCCAAGCCCGCGCGAAAATTGATTGGAAGAACGGAAATTTTTCTCATTGTGCGTTATCTATCGGCATATCAAAATTTCACCTTGAGAGGAAAATTGCCGGTCCTCGCGGGTAACGATCATCATGATCAATACGTTGGAAAAAAAACGGGAATTCTCCCTGTTTCGCACTATATACTAGGGAGCCGTGGGGGTTTCCCCGCCGATGATGGGACTTGCGACGGGATCAGGTCATCCGGTGCAACTCAGTAAGTCAACAATCGCTATCGCCGGGATCGCCTCGCTCCTGGTTCTCGCCGCCGATGCCGCCCGCGCGCTCGACGGCCAGTTCGACGTTCAGGGCAACCGCCAGCAAGGCCGCGCCGGCGGCGAAGCCTACACGACCAGTTCCCTCTACCTCGACGATTCCTACGAGCAGGTTTTCCGCCTCGCGCCCGGTCTCGCTGGCCGCCTCCAGTTCCGCAACCGCCGCGAGGATCTGAGCAGCCGCTTCGGCGGCATCGAGAGCGACCTCACGACCGTCCTCGATCAGCCCTCGGTTTCGCTGACCTATCGCGGCGGCAACCTGCGGGCGCTGCTCTCCGCGGGCGCCTTCCGCAAGACCTGGCGCGGCGCCGGCCTGGACGGGATCCGCGACGAGCGGCTGGACTGGGGCGCCAATGTGCGCGGCGTACCCGCTTGGGGGGACTGGTACCTGCGCTACAGCGACACCGCCTCCTGGCGGCGCGAAACGCCCCCGACGGAAACCGAGAACCGCGACCGGATGCTGAGCGCCGGCATCCAG
>JANOEP010000042.1:0-6444 GCA_031441465.1 bacterium
CGTCATGCCCGGCGAAGCCAGCGCCTGCTCGAAGGCGTCGATGGCCAGGGAGGGTGAGCCGCGACGTTCGTAGATCTCGCCGACGAGGGCGCCGAATTCCGGATCCGCGGGGTTGAGGTGCAGCGCGCGCAGCGCCGACAACTCGGCCGCGGGAAGATCGTCCCGTCCCAACTGAAGCAGCGCGAGGCCGTGGTGGTACAGGTCCTCGCCTTCGGCCACGCCCTTGCGGCCCTTGCCGCTCGACAGTTCGGTCTGCGCCGCGTCCCACTGCTGCTGCGCCAGCAGCAGGCGGGCTCGGCCGTAGTGGGCCTCCCACAGCTTGGGCTCGGCGCCGAGCGCGGCGTCGAACTCGGCGGCCGCCTCGCGGTCGCGGCCCGTGCGCAACAAGACCAGTCCCAAACGGGCGCGGACCGGGGCCTGGTCGCCACCGGATTGGAGCGCCCGGCGGTAGTTGGTCTCCGCTTCGGGATAGCGCCCTTCCAGATCGGCGATCCGGCCCAGGCCGAACAGGGCCCGGGGCAGCTGGTGGTTGTGGGCGACGGCCTCTTCGAAGTGGGCGCGCGCTTCCTGGAGCCGGCCGGCTTCGAGCGACTTGAGGCCCTTGCGCAGCGGGTCGGTGTCCAGGGTGTAAGGAGAGCGTTCGGCGGCGGCGAGGCCCGACCACGCGACGGCCAGCAGAAGGGCCAAGGTCGACAGCAACCGCTGCAGGTGCCGGGATCGGAACACGTCTCTCTCCTTGGGCACGAGGGTCAGCCGCCGACCGGGCGTCGGGTCAGCACGATGTCCCTCAACACGCGGCTGTCGGGCAAATATCCCGCCCGTTCGACCTGACGCTGCCCCCGGCCACCGGCTAGGTGGGTCAGGAACTTCGTGGCCTCGATGCTGCCCGTCGCCCTGCAGGCCGCGTACAGCCGGACCTGCAGGGGGTAGCGGCCCGCGGCGAGGTTCTCGTCGCTCGGGGCCACGGGCGCGGGCTCATCGTCCACGATCACGGGCACCGCGCGAACGCCGGCGGCAGCCAGATCGCCCGGCAAAGTCAGCGTCGAAGCCAGGCCCAGCGCGCCACCACCGTCGCGGGCGGCGGCCAGGACGGCGCCCGCGTCGGCGAGCAGAACGACACGCGACGTCGTCGCGGGCTGCGGAACGCCCCGAAAGGCCCGCCAGAGGCCGTCGTTGGGATCGGGGGCGTAGAGCGGCGTCTTCAGGCTCGACGGGCTCCCCGCCAGGAAGGCCTCCAGTTCCGGCAGGGGGAGCGCGGCGGTGTCCCCGTGCAAGGGCGCCAGCAGGACGATCCCGCCCATCGCCACCGGCACCACGATCGCCGTGTCGCCGTCGGCGGCCCGGAACAGCTGCACCTCGTCGGCATCGGGCATCCGGTACAGGAGGGCGACGTCGGCGCGGCCGTTGATCAGGTCCTGGAGCGCCTGGTTGGTGCCGCCGCCGTGGACGGTCACTTCCAGATCAGGATAGTCCAGCCGGTATTTCCCGACCAGTTCGTCCACCAGTGCCGGCGCGAGGTCACGGCCGGCGATCACCAGCGAGGGATGACCGTGATCGGCGCCCAACGTGCCGGCGATGCGCCGCCAGCCCACGCCGCCCCGCACCAGAGCGAGCGTCGCGATGACCGCGACGTAGATCGCCATCCGGACCAGGAACCAGGTTCTACGGCGGGACGTCATCCTGCCTCGTTTTCGGTTGCGCCCCGCCCCCGGCGGCCTGTAGTCTCGCGAGGACGGCCCCCGCACTCCGATCCTCCGGGCCAGGAGCTGGACCATGGAATCGTCGCGCCACGATCCCCTCGCCGCCGGTCATGGACGCTGCGGCCTCCTGACGGCCGCGGGCCTCGTCCTGTTGTCCGGGCTCGTTTCGGGCTGCCAGCCCCGCGCCGGGGCGCTGGAGTCCCGCGTTGGAATCGAAGAGCCGGTTTCTTTTGGCTCACTTCATGAAACCGCTTTCATCGACACTCTGCAAGAACGGACTTTCCATTATTTTTGGGACCTGTGCAACCCCCAAACGGGGCTCGCCCCCGACCGCGCCCCGACGCCCTCCTTTGCCAGTTCCGCTGCAACCGGCTTTGCATTAACAGCTTACCCCATCGGAGCCGAGCGCGGCTACGTCACGCGCGCCGCCGCCGCCGACCGCGCCCTCGCTACCCTGCGCTTCCTGTGGACCGCCCCTCAGGACACCACCGCGACCAGGGCGGCCGGCTACCGTGGATTCTTCTACCACTTCCTGGATCCCGACACCGGAACCCGCTTCGCCGACGTCGAACTGTCCACCGTGGACACGGCCCTGCTGCTGGCCGGCGCCCTGTGTTGCCAGTCCTACTTCGACCGCGCTGACACGGCCGAAGTCCGGATCCGGGCCCTGGCCGACTCCCTCTACTACCGGGTCGATTGGCAATGGGCCCAGGTCCGGCCGCCGACCATCGGGCACGGCTGGACGCCCGAAGACGGCCATCTGCCGTACGACTGGCGCGGCTACAGCGAGGGCATGATCCTCTACCTGCTGGCCCTCGGTTCGCCGACGCACCCGGTCGACCCCGAGGCCTGGTCCGCCTGGACCGCCGGCTACCGCTGGGGCGAGTTCCAGGGCCAGGAACACCTGGGCTTCGGCCCCCTCTTCGGGCACCAGTACACCCACTGCTGGATCGATCTGCGCGGGATCCGCGACCCGTACATGCGGGAGCGCGGGAGCGACTACTTCGAGAACTCGCGTCGGGCGACCCTGGCCCAGCACGCCTACGCGCTGGCCAATCCCGGCGGCTGGCGCGGCTACGGCGCTCGCCTCTGGGGCCTGACCGCCTGCGACGGGCCGGTCCACGGTCAGTTCGTCATCGACGGGCGGACGCGGAGCTTCGAGACCTACTGGGCGCGGGGCGCCTCGTTCACCGGCACGAACGACGACGGCACGATCTGCCCCTCGGCCGCGGCCTCGTCGCTGCCCTTCGCGCCGGAACTCGTGCTGCCGACGCTGCTGGCGATGCGGCAGGACCACGGCGACCTGCTGTTCGGTCCGTACGGTTTCCGCGACGCGTTGAACCCCACCTTCGACCTGCAGGAAAGGGTCCAGCACGGCCGCGTCGTGCCGGGACGGGGTTGGTACGACGTCGACTACCTCGGCATCGACCAGGGCCCGCTCCTGTTGATGATCGAGAACCACCGCAGCGGCCTGGTCTGGCGTTGCCTGCAGCGCAACCCGCACGTCGTGCGCGGCCTGCGGGCCGCCGGCTTCACCGGCGGTTGGCTCGACGAGGCGGAGGGCGGTTCGTGAGACGCCTTGCCGTCCTCACCGTCCTGTTGTCGGTCGGTTGCGGTTGCGGTAGCGACGACGGCCGCACCACGCTGCGCTTCTGGGCCATGGGCCGCGAGGGCGAGGTCGTGCGCGAACTGCTGCCCGACTTCGAGCGCGAAAACCCCGGCCTGCGCGTCGAGGTCCAGCAGATCCCCTGGACCGCCGCCCACGAGAAGCTGCTGACGGCCCACGTCGGGGAGGCCACGCCCGACGTCGCCCAGCTGGGCAACACCTGGCTGTCGGAGTTCGTCGCGCTGGACGCCATCGCGCCGCTGGACGCGCGCGTCGCCGCCGGTGAAGTCGTCGACCAGGGCGATCACTTCCCCGGGATCTGGGACACGAACGTGCTCGACGGCCGGCTCTACGGCGTGCCCTGGTACGTGGACACGCGCGTGCTCTTCTACCGCAGTGACCTGTTGGCCGCGGCCGGCCACCCCGAACCCCCGGCCGACTGGGAGCAGTGGCGGGCGGCCATGCGCGACATCGTCGCCGCCGCCGGCGGCGAGCGCCGCTACGGGATCCTGCTGCCGCTGAACGAATGGCCGCCGACGGTGATCCTCGGGCTGCAGGCCGGCTCGCCGCTGCTGGACGTCGAGGGCGGCTACGGCGTCTTCGCGCAGCCCGCGTTCCGGCGCGCGTTCGACTTCTACCTCAGCCTGTTCCGCGACGGCCTGGCGCCGCCGGTCTCCAACAACGAGATCGCGAACCTCTACCAGGAGTTCGCCCGCGGCACCTTCGCCATGTACATCACCGGCCCCTGGAACCTGGGCGAGTTCCAGCGGCGCCTGCCCGCCGAACTGCAGGACGCGTGGGCGACGGCGCCGCTGCCCGGCCCGGAGCCCGGCGTCCCCGGCGTCTCGCTGGCCGGCGGCTCGAGCCTGGTGATCTTCAAGGATTCGCCCCACGCCGACGCCGCCTGGAAGCTCATCGAGTTCCTGTCGCGACCGCAGCAGCAGGCCCGCTTCTACGAGCTGACCGGCGACCTGCCCGCCCACAAGACGGCCTGGGAGATGACGGGCATCGCCGATGATCCGCGCGCGCGCGCGTTCCGGACGCAGCTCGATCACGTGGTGTCGACACCCAAGCTGCCGGAGTGGGAGCAGATCGCCACGCGCGTCTACGAGCGCAGCGAGACGGCGGTGCGCGGCGCGGCCACGCCGCAGGAGGCCCTGGAGGCCCTGGATCGCGACGTCGCGCGCATGCTGGAGAAGCGGCGCTGGCTGGCGCAGAGGGAGCGGCGCCCATGAGGTCGTCCCTCGAGAAACGCCAGATGAGGGCCGCACTATGGTTCCTGGCGCCGGCGCTGATCCTGCTGCTGGTCTTCTTCTTCCTGCCGGTGATCGCCGGACTGCTGCTCGGCCTGACGGACTTCGACATCTACGCCATCGGCTCCCCGGGCAACGCCCGTTTCGTGGGTCTGGACAACTACACGCGGCTGTTCACCAACGACGTCTTCTGGCGGTCGCTGGGCAACACCATGTTCTTCGTCCTGCTGGGCGGCCCCCTGTCGGTGGCGGTGTCGCTGGGCGCGGCGATGCTGGTCGACGCCAAGCTGACGCGCCTGCGCCCGCTGTTCCGCACCATCTACTTCGCGCCGGTGGTGACCACGCTGGTCTCGGTGGCGATCATCTGGCGCTACCTGTACCACCCGCGCTACGGCCTGCTGAACCACGTCCTGGGCCTGTTCGGCGCGGGCCCGATCGACTGGCTGGGCGATCCGCACTGGGCCATGCCCGCGATCGTCCTGCTCGCGGTGTGGAAGAACTTCGGCTACAACATGCTGATCTTCGTGGCCGGCCTGCAGGCCGTGCCCGCGGAACTCTACGAGGCGGCGTCGATCGACGGCGCCAACGCACGGCAACGGTTCCGGCACATCACGCTGCCGGGACTCGCGCCGACCTTCCTGTTCATCGGCGTCACCACGATGATCGGCTACTTCCAGGTCTTCGCCGAGCCCTACGTGATGACCCAGGGCGGCCCGCTGGGCAGCACGCGCAGCGTGGTGCTGTTCATGTACGAGGAGGGCTTCCGCTGGTGGCGGATCGGGACGGCGTCCGCGACGGCCGTCGTGCTGCTGCTGATCACCCTGGTGGGCGCGCTGCTGCAGTTCCGCCTGCAGAAGGAGCGGGCATGAGGCGGCCCGGCCTGCGATCGCTGGTGTTGCACGCGGCGCTGATCGCCACGTCGCTGATCAGCCTGGCGCCGCTGGGCTGGATGGCGGCCGCGGCCTTCATGGAGCCCGGAGAGGCCAACGCGCTGCCGCCGCACCTGCTGCCGCACCACCCGACGCTCGACAACTTCGTCGCCCTCTTCACTCGCCTGGACATGGCGCGCGCGTTCTTCAACAGCGCGGTGATCACCGTGCTGGCGACCGTCCTGTCGGTGTTCGTCAACGCCATGGCCGGTTACGCCTTCGCCAAGCTGCCCTTCCCCGGGCGCGACCGCCTGTTCAAGCGGCTGGCGTCGGCCCTGGTGGTGCCCGCCCAGGTGGGCATGCTGCCGCTGTTCCTGCTGCTGCGCGAGCTGGGTCTGGTCAACACCTACGCGGGGGTGCTGGTTCCCTACATGGCCAGCATCTTCGGCATCTTCCTGGTGCGCCAGTACGCGCTGGGCGTCTCCGACGATCTGCTCGACGCCGCCCGCGTGGACGGCGCCGGCGAGCTGCGCATCTTCGCGGTCATCGTGCTGCCGGTCATCCGGCCCATCCTGGCGACGCTGGCGGCCTTCACCTTCCTGAGCGCCTGGAACGACTTCATGTGGCCGCTGATCGTGCTGAGCGACGGGCACATGGCGACGTTGCCGGTGGCGCTGGCCGGTCTGGTCGGCGAGCACGTGCAGGACACGGAACTGATGATGGCGGGCTCGATGATCACCATCCTGCCGGCGCTGGCGGTCTTCCTGGTCTTCCAGAGGTTCTTCGTGCGCGGGATTACCGCCGGCAGCGTGAAAGGCTGACCCGGACATGTTCATCTTGGTGCGGCCGGGGGCGCGCTCCGGGCACCTCCTGTGCCCGCAGCGCTTGACCTTCGGGCCCCTTCGCCATCCTGGCTCCGGGGCCCTGCGGCGTAACTATATGGTTTTGCCATTGTTATTCCTCAGATGCCTCGGTTGCTTTCTATTTTATGTCCTAACCTAGCTGGCTATAGCTAT
>JANOEP010000043.1:0-22562 GCA_031441465.1 bacterium
CTCCATGCCTCCGGAAGATCGGGTCCAGGTCCGTCTGGGGGAATCCCAGAGGAATCTGGCCTACTTCCGGCCGGCGGCAAGGGGTGCCGCAGTTTTAGACCGGCGCGACAGGTGCCGCACTTTTCAGCCGGCGTTTACAAGTATCCCCGGATTAGATTCTGCGCGTCCCACGGATCCCCGATCTCAAGAAAGGCCCAGCGGCCGAATCCACCGTGGTTGTTGACGGCTGGCACCCAGAGGGTTCGAGCCACAGCAACCTTGGCTACCTTTTCCTTTTTATGCTCGCCCGTTACTTCGACGATCAGGTTCAGTAGGTCGCTCTGGCCGTTGCCGTCATCTAAGCAGGCAATAAAGTCGGGAATATAGTTTTTCTGCTCACCGTTAATCGTAAATGGGACCGTGAAACCCATGTTGTGGTTCTTTACGTAACGTACCACTTCAGGCATACCCTCGAGAACCTCGGCCATCTTCTGTTCCCATGACTCAGTGTCAGCAACAACGTGGGAGATGTGACACTTGTCAACACTGGTTGCGAATACTGGCCGCGTGGTGTCGAAGTCCACATAACGGGTTGAGCCCTGGGCGTCGAACGAGCGCAGGATCGGTTTGAGCTCCGCAGTGCCGTCTGTGGACGCGACAATGGCCCTGTAGATGCGATCTGCCGCGTCATGGGCGAACTCGATCAACAAAAGTAGCTGTGGAAAGGTGCCATCCTTCAGTGTCACACACTCGGCAAGCCACCGCTTGGTGATGCCCAGCAACTGCGGGAACAGCCAGGGCTTGTCGTTTCCATCGTCGTCGCGGAAATAGCGTTCTAGCGTCAACTTGGCAAGCGTGAAGGCGACTTCGCTGGAGCGTCTCCGTTTTAGGTCATCCAGGTTGTGGTTGCTCGATTCACCAACTATTGGGGCGTTTTCAGTGTTCAGGGGGATGTCTGCGGTGGACAACGCCAGCTGGGACTCTTCGGTAAACGTCGCAGAGAGCTTCTCCCCTGCCAGTTCGTAGCGATAGCCGATCAAGCGCGGGAATGAGATTTCGCAGTCGATCCTGTTTTCGAGGGCGCGTACGCGGGTGGGCAACGGACCGGGTTTAGGATTCTCAGATGATCCGCTGCACGGGATGAACGAAAACGGCACGCCATAGACTTCGGCATATTCGGGGACGCACAATCCGTCCTCGTTGACAGCGTAGCTCATGCGGCGTAGGGCGCGTCCCACAACTTGCTCGCATAATAGTTGGGTACCAAAGGCCCGTACGCCCAGGACGTGGGTGACAGTGTTGGCGTCCCACCCCTCGGTGAGCATCGAGACACTAACCACGCACTTGATGTGTTCCCCAAGTTTGCCGGACTTGCCAACGGTGTTCATCACTTCCCGCAGTAGGTCTTCGTCTGTGAGGCTCTCGGCGTCTCGACCGGGGAAACGAACGCGGTACTCATCCTTGAACTCCTCAATCTCGCGGGCAGCAATCTTTTTGAAGTCGTCGGTCATAGATTCGCCAGATTCAAGCTGCTGGCTGTCCACCAGGATCGTGTTAGGCCGGTTCAGCCAGACGCCGCGGCCGTCGTCGTTACGGAAGATGGGCAGCTGTCCGGCCTGGGCCACAACCTGCCCTCCGATCAACTTCTCCCAGCCCGCGATGTAGTCGAATACCAGCTTGGAGACATTCGTGTTGTTGCAGACGACAATGAACACAGGCGGTGTGATGCCGCGGGCCTGAGCCACGGTGTTTTGCTCCCACAGGCGGTAGTATTTCTCATAATTGCCATAGAGGCTGTGCAGGGCGCCCTGAAGCTCAACTGGTAGCTTCGGATCACCACTCACATCTTCTGTCTTGCGCCCCTTCTTGGGCAGATGTTCGCGGATGCGTAACCAGAGGTCACGGTAGGTGGGTTGGTCACCAGTCATCGAATCGTCGACGACCGGCACCCGCGGGACCTTGACGATTCCGGCCTCGATCGCATCGATCAGGGAGAAGTCAGAGACCACCCACGGGAAGAGCGTGCCTTCGCTGTAACCGGAGCCGCGGAGGAAGAATGGCGTGGCTGACAGGTCGTATATGGCCTTCACCCCGAGCTTCGCCTTCACGGCTTCAATGCCAGAGATCCAGATGCGCGCCTCCTCCTCGCGGCTCTTCGCCTCGACGCGGTCGTCACCTGTGAGCTTCTCCTCTTCAGCATCGGGCTTGCGTCGGTAGCAGTGATGGGCTTCGTCATTGATGACGACGATGTTCTTCTTGGTACCCAGCTCACGGCACACGCGCCGGACCATCTGATCCGGTGACTCAGTGAATACTCCTGCATCGGCAGCGAGGATGCTTTTGGTCAGCTTGCCTGCAGCCTGTCGCTCGCGGAGTTTCAGCGTATGGAAGTTCGTAATCACGATGCGAGCCTGAGACAATTCCTCAAGCATTTGCGGCGGCAGGATATCGCGCTGACGGTAGTAGTTGCCGGGATCGTTGGGCAGAAGCACACGCAACCGATCGCGTATCGTGATCCCGGGTGAGATAATCAGAAATGTATCAGTGAAACGCGCGTCCTGCTTATTCGCGAGTTTATTCAGCGCTTGCCAGGCTATGAGCATCGCCATGACGACAGTCTTGCCTGAACCGGTGGCCATTTTCATGGCTATCCGCGGTAGACCGGGATTGGACTGGTCGTTTGCATCCCGAAGCAGATTTTCAATCCAGGCGTCGCCATACTTGCGCGCAACTTCGGAGATGTAGATAGCCGTCTCAAGGGCTTCGATCTGGCAGAAGAAGAGCTTCTTCTCACGTTCGGGATTTGTCCAGTAGTCGAGCAGACGGGCTGTTGTCTGCGTCACTCCAACGTAGCCACCCACACGCCATTGCGCCACGCGCTGGCGGATGCGGTTGATGTTCTTGTTTTCCTCGATGCGGTCCTGTGTCCACTCGGTGCCGAAACCGAGCACCAGGTTGTTGGATTTCTTCCGGGGCTGGGCGATAGGGATAAAGTAGGAACTGATCCGGCGTCCTTCGACAATGTCATTCGTGATCCCGTCATCATCGAAGCGGAAGTGCCGGGATGGCTCAGCGAAGGGAGAGTTCAGAATGGGGTTCTCGATTACGACCTGTCTCGGCATCTGATGTCTCCGCATAGGTTTATCTATCATGGGCTTTGTGCGGCGCTGTGTACTGGGGCCGCACCTGGGGCGATTCTACACCGGATACGCCCAGAGCGGAACCATGAAGGAGGCGGTCCCGTGGGACTGCCTGGGGCGGCTGGCGAAGCCTTCAGGCTGGCCCCGACAACAAACCGCGCCACCTCAGCGAAGAAGCGGTGCGGCTGCCGGACGAGGGTCTGGGCGAGACAGGATCGTATCAGATCCAGGGCCAAATGTCTAGGCTCGGTACGTCCCCCGCGCCACCCGCTTGATCGCCCCACTGGTGGAGATAGTCCTCCGAAGCACATTCTCAAAGTTGGCGCTTTTCGTCTTGATCAGTTTCCTTTTCTGAATCGTGGCCATGATCTCAGGGAAGGCCATAGGCTTCTTGTTGGCCTTGAGCAGGGCGACGACGGTTGACTCGACGGTCTGGCGGGGGGCCTTGGGGGCGGCCTTGGATTTCTTCGCTACCTGGACCTTCGGCTTGCGGCCGGGTTTGGCTTTGACAGCGGCTACCTTCTTCCCTACCCGGACGCCTGGCTTCCGACCGGGCTTGCCCTTGGCTGCAGCGGTCTTCTTCGCTACCGGGACCTTCGGAGTCCGGGTAGTGGTGGAAACCGCATTCTTGGCCTTCGCTGCCGCACCCTCGAGTAGACTCGCCACCAGCTGATTCGTAGCGATCTGAACCGCGGCGTACTCCTTATCGAGGACGGCGAGGCGGGATTCGAGCTTCTTGAACTGGGCCTGGGTCTTGGCCAGTTGCTTGCGGTGGGCGGCGGTCGGGGCCGTGGTGGGTTTGGATTTCTTTCTCGGCATGGGGGCTCCTTTCTTCCCTGTTGGATTCCGGCAGTAGATTATGCTTCATGGCGCTGGAAGTCAATATGCAGAGATCCCCGCAACCCGCTCGTGTCTGGAGGCACATATCGGACACTGCCGCGAGTGGTGGAATCAGATTGAGTCAATAATTGAGACATGTTGCGTCGGCGCCCCTTACTACGGGGTGTCACACTTGTGTTGGGTGCCGCACTATTGGACCGGTGCTCACAGACTTCTTCTGAATCCCGCAGTATGGTACTACGCAGATCTATTTGTCGCTCAAATTACCAACTACTGTATTTGCGTGCTGAATCACACGTCCCGCAAGACCAAATAGATCTGATAGCGTGATTTTGTACTTCTCTGCTTCCTCAAATATAGCAACAGCAGGTTTCACGGTACCTTTACCTGGATCCGGATATTTCCCCGCCCACACTACATAATGTTTTAAATTCCGAAGTATCGCTCTGTCTTTTTCAGTTATTTCGGGTACGATATCGGCCAACTTCTCCAAATCATGATGCAGGTAGTATCGCTCTTGCTTCGCATAGCCATCTATTCCATACTTCATAATCAACATCGCCTTAAGAGCTACTTCTAGACTATAGCCAACCAACATTAATACTACTGCACAATATTGCGAATCACAGATCCCACGCATCTCATTGGGTATCTGACTCAAGTCTGGTTGATTATTATATGTATTCAATGCTGCTTGTATTAACGCATGAGCATGCAGCATCCAAAGCACGGGTGATTTCAGATCTGTGCTTGATGGTTCTGATTTCATTTCAACGGGAAGGCCCGCGTTACGCATAACCAAGTTCAGGCGGTGCCACCCAAAGGCCCCATACCCAAAAGGATCCGCAGAGAACCGACTGCGATCCGGAGGTATTAGATCTCGCCAACGGTACTCTGAGACCATCCCCTTAACCTACTCCTAAATCAGAATCTCCAAGGTGAGCACCTCTAATTATAGCTCTCGAGACTTATCAAATCTAGGGAGTCAGATCACCCTTCACATCAGATGTGTTCACCTCTTCGTCCGTTGGACGAATTCTGCTCGTTCGAATAATTGCTTTATGCCAGTACCCGCCCTCGTATGATCGGCAAAGTATCAGAAAAGACAAACACGACATAATGCTTATGGATACTATAGCAGTATAGAGCCAATGGATTTTGGCATTCACGTTAAACGCTGGCAATGAATACCACAGCAATAATACCCACATGACAAATACATAAAAACTAATCATCTGATTAATTTTAGAGACGGATAGCGATGCGGGCCCAGTAATAATGCCAGATACCTTATCATAAGTACTTTGCGGGTCATTTCTTGAAAGAACGGTTTTGTACAAAGGTCCAGTCACAGAATCTTCAAGCATATCTACATGCTTCTCCCAATTTTCTTGCCATCTTTTACTACCGCGATTTACACAATACCAAGCAAACGAAAATACTAGACCTAGACACGCCAACAATACAGCAAGATCCGCCCTGTTGGTTGCGCCGGATGACTGGATGGTGAAATACCCGACAAATGTTGCCCCTATAAAAGTCCAGAAGTATGCAGCCCTTTTCCAGTAGAGTTCTATCTCAAATCTTCTATTCTCCTGCGCCACCCGCAACGCATTATTTACAGTCATCTCACCACAAAACTTAGAAATGTACTCATTCTGTGTCATTAGACGAGCTGGCATTACATCTCCTAAATGCTTCCGCTACATATCAGTTGATGCGCGTCCGGAGCCGGATGTTTGATGTGTGTGTTCGTTTTTCTACTCAATGCCCTGTTCCTTAAGCCACTTGACCCGTTTGATAATCGCACTACCCAATTTATCTACGGCAGTGTGTAAGTTGCCAGAGTTATCAAGTGAGACCACATTGGGAGGTATCCCGGGTAGATTCAAAACGAAGGAGACCGTATCCGTTCGTAAATGACTGTCGATATCTCGAATCGGATCGATATTTCGGATATACCGCTCCGTAAAAGGATCAGGTTCAGCCGCCTTAATGCCTCTCTCACGAATCCTCTTGAGGTGGGCATCGGCAGAACTCAAGTAGAGGTTAATGAGGAATACCTTTGAACGCACATCATTCGGAATTTCGTTGAATAATTGTGACGGCACAATGTTCACACCTTCAATGATCACTGGATCGCGCTTGGTACGTATACGATTGATGACTCTGACCAGGGCATTCAGCATAGCGGTTGATTGAGTGAGAAACCCATTAATTGTGCCTTGAGTGGTTCGCGGGAGCAAACCCATTTCTTGGTATGCCTCGAACGATGAGCGAAGAAGCGTCCGCTGCTCGGGTGGTTGCGCTGGAAGGATCCTATCGCGCAGAACCTCCCTTGCGAAGTCTGAGCCAAATACGGATGCGATATTGAGTTTGCGTGCAAGCGCCCATGCAATTGTCGTTTTGCCCACGCCTGACCCACCGTTAATCAAGACTACAAAGCCGGGCGGAACACGTTGCCTCCAACGAAATGCGCCAAGGACGATAATGATATCCCTTTTTAGAAGTGCGGTCATGACGGCGGCAATGATGAGGAAGGCACCACCAATCCATGCAGCCAATACTTGCGGGTCCATATTCAGCCATTCTCCTTTCAAACAGAGATTATATAAATCTGTCTTGCTAGATAGTACCGCAGGATATCCCACGGTATGTTGATGTGAACGAAGCCGCTACGCGGCAGCTCCCGAGGCCCGTTTCTAACAAGATCCCAAAAAGGAGGGGCGCCCCCCTATAATCGACAGACGTGACGCCAATCACCTTCTGCCGAACAAGTTAGGGAGGACACCCCATGGGAATCATCCGCGATCGTATGGCCATCGACCTGCGACTGGCCGGGTACAGCGCCTGCACCCGCAGAAACTACATGATGCACGCCCGCCGGTTCGTCGCCCACTACCAGCGCCCGGCGGCGGAACTCGGGGCCGAGCACATCCGCGAATTCCTCTTCCACCTGGTCGAAAACCACGACGTATCTGACGGGACCCTGCGCCAGGTCCGCTCGGCCCTGCGCTTTTTGTATGTGGTCTCCCTGAACCGGCCGGTCGAGATCGCCTGGTTGCCTCCGGCCCGTCACCTCAAAAAGCTGCCCGTGATCCTGAGCGGCACCGAGGTCGCGGCCCTGTTGGAGGGCGTCCGCGAGCCCCGTGTCCGGGGCGTGCTGATGACGATGTACGCGTCGGGCATGCGCATCACCGAGGCCTGCCGCCTGCTGCCCGAGGACATCGACTCCAAACGCATGCTCATCCACGTCCGTTGCAGCAAGGGTGGAGTCGACCGGTATGCCGTGCTCTCCCCGCGGCTGCTCGATCATCTGCGGGACTACTGGCGCCATGACCGCCCGAACCTGAGCGGCTATCTCTTCCCCGGCCGCTGCCGTGGCCGTGGCAGCCATATCAGCCCCAATACCGTACGTAGCGCCTTCAGGATGACCCTGGATGAGGTCGGGATCAAGAAGGACGTCACCCCCCACGTGTTGCGCCATTGCTTCGCCACTCATCTGCTCGAGTGCGGGCTCGACGTCACCCTGGTCCAGGCCATGCTCGGGCATCGCTCCCTGCGGGCCACGCAGAGGTATGTCCACATCGCCGTTGAGCACATCGCCAAGACGAGCAGTCCGCTCGACGCACTGGGTACCGAGCGCGCCGCGGTCCTCGGGTGACGCGACGACATGCACGGCGAACGACCTCAGCTCGAGGTCGCCGACCTGGTCCGGCTCCACGGTGAGAGCCTGAGCCGGAGTTATCCGTTGTCGGCGGCCCAGCGCAAAGTGATGCGCCACATCGCCACTTGTCGCACCGCGGCCCTCGGGGGCCACATCGACGAGTGCGACGGTTGCGGTCACCAGCGTCTGTCCTACAACTCCTGCCGCGACCGGCACTGCCCGAAGTGCCAGGGGACGCAGCGCGCCGCGTGGCTCGAGCGACGGCTGCAGCGGCTGCTGCCCACGCCCTACTTCCACGTCGTGTTCACGTTGCCGGACGAGCTCAACCCGCTCATGCTGCGCAACAAGCGCCTCAGCTACAAGATCCTCTTTGACGCCGCCGCCCAGACGCTGCAGCAGATCGCGGCCGACCCGCGTCGTCTCGGCGCCCAGATCGCCATCACGGCCGTCCTGCACACCTGGGGCCAGAGTCTGCGCTTCCATCCCCACCTGCACTGCGTGGTCACCGGCGGCGGTCTCTCGCTCGACGGCCAGCGCTGGGTCGCAGGAGACGAGAGCTACTTCCTACCCGTGCGGGTGCTGGCCAAGCTCTACCGCGGCAAGTTCCTCGCGGCGATCAACCACGCCTACCAGCAGAACCAGCTTGACCTCGGCGGCGAGTGCGTCGCGTTGGCGAATCCGGTCGAGTGGGCCGCCTGGCGCGACCTACTCTACCGCAAGGACTGGGTCGTCTATGCCAAGCCGCCGTTCGGGGGACCCGAGGTTGTCTTCCGCTACCTAGGCCGCTACACTCATCGCGTGGCGATCTCGAACCACCGGCTCGTGAGTCTCGTTGACGGCCAGGTCACGTTCACCGTCAAGGACTACGCCGACGGCAATCGCAGCAAGACCATGACCCTGGATGCCGAGCAGTTTTTACGACGGTTCCTGCTGCACGTCCTGCCGCACCGGTTCGTCCGCATCCGGCACTACGGGCTGGTCGCCAGTCGCAACGTCGCAACGAAGCTCGCGGCAGCGCGACGTCTGCTCGAATCATCAATACCCGGTTGTCAAAGAACGCAGCCGGTCTCACCGGCGACGCAGCAGGATGAGTCCGCACCCAGCTGGAACATCTGCCCAGCGTGCGGCAAGTCCCAGATGCGTCGTACTGGAATATTACCAGAAAGCGGCACTCGTTATAGCGCCAATCTTGCGCGGGCCTCGCCCTCGTGGCGGGATGAAGCAGCATGATGATGACAAGAAACGTGGTTGGCCGCAGATCGAAATGGAGTCGACTGCCTACAAGCAGCTGGTCTCAGCCCGCTTCTGCATCCATGGCGGCGGCCAGTGCTCCGATCCGCGTCCGACAGGCCGTGCGCACGCCGTTCTGCTCTGCGAATCGCTTCATCCACCACCTGCACGGTCCCGGAAAATACAAATCCCGGTAATGACAACTCCATAGACAGGGCCTCGTTCACAAGCGCTTTACGGGCATGCTCGCTGCGCGAGATGCGCGTAATGCGCTCCTGTGTTAAATTGTAAAGCCACAAATGCTGCTGTATCTAGCAATCTGAAATTTTGTAAATTGAGAATACCCTGTTTGTGTGGTGATGTATACTGCTAAACTCTGAGTCTGGTAGCCATAGCAAATCATGCCGGATGACCCTACAGATCAGAATGATGGTGTAAGCAACGGGCGTCTTAGCGCACCGCCCCGTAGCGAAGTACGCGTCCGCCATCCCATTACCACACCCCCAAACACCTGCAACGCCTACCAACTCATATTGGCCCGCACCCGATGCAGTTAGTTTACAAGTGCAGCTTTTCGCATACATCCATTTTGGAGCCGCACTGCGTCAACCATAATGAAATCGGGCACGATTTTGAGACTCCGAGACAAAATGGAGCCGCACTCGATCCCTACTGGACCTCTCCCCCCACCTCTCCTTGCGGCCACCCCCGGCACCTGAAATCTCGGCCCCGTAAGTGTCGTAACAACAGCCAAATACAAAGGCCCCGATCTACCTAAGACCGGAGCCTCCGTCAACATCTCTGTAACTCATTGCTAAACTGAAACTTGATGGCTCCCCGGGCAGGGCTCGAACTCAACACCATCGGTTAACAGCCCAGCCCTCCCCCTACATGAAAAGGCCCCGAACAAGCGCCCAGGGCCTTCATGGATATTGACACGATCGCACGAATCATTTCACAAGCATCAACTTCTGCACGCTGCTGACTCCCTGAGCCGTCAACCGCGCGAAGTAGACCCCACTCGGCGCCCGGCTGCCTTCGTCGGTCTGCCCGTCCCACACCACGGTGTGGTCGCCGGCGGCCAGATCGCCGCTGACCAGGGTGCGCACGCAGCGGCCCGCCGCATCGTACAACGCCAACTCAGCCCGTCCCGCCCCCGCCAGCATGAAGGACACCGTCGTTGCGGGGTTGAACGGGTTGGGATACGCGACCGTGATCGCGGTCGCGCGCGACGGTGCGTTGCCCGCGCCTGTGTTCTGCGGCTGACCCAGACCGTGGATCGTGAAGTCGTCGAAGTGGAAGCCGTCCCTGGCCGTCGAGCTGTCCGTGTTCAGGCGGAAGCGGAAGCGCACGTCGGCCTGGCCCAGCCAGGGCGCTAGGTCGACCGTGTTGAGCACCCAGGTCGCCTGCGCGTTCTCGAAGTAGGGCTGGCCGGCGATCTGCTTGCCTTGGCCGCTGCCGGGCTGGGTGTAGGCGGTGGCGACCGGCGTCCAGACGGTGCCGCCGTCGACCGAGACCTGGAACTGCACACCGTCCCAGTTGGTCTCGATGTTCCACTTGGCCTGGAAGCTGACGGTGCCCGAGTCCATGCCCGTGAGATCTGCCCCCGCGGTCATGGTGCAGTGGCTGATCTGGTTGTTGAGGTAGTTGGTGGTCGGGCTGTCGGTCATCTCGAAGGTCGAGCCGCTGGGCCCGCCGGCGAGCAGACCCCAGGTGAATTCCCGGGTCCAGCCGTCGGTCAGGCCGTTCTCGAAGTTGGTGGCGAAGGGCGTCAGTTCGACGGTCAGGCCAAGGGTCACGTCGGGCGCGGTCACCGACGCGGCGTCGAGGGTCACGACCTGCTCCGCGGTCGCGTGGCCCGCGGCGCTGTAGACTAGGCGGTACTCGCCGTAGACCAGGCCAGGCACCGTGTAGTCGCCGGACGCGTTCGCGTTGACGATCGCCACCTGTTCGTTCAGGGGGTGGGTGTAGCACTTCACCTGCGCGGCCACCGGGGTGCCGCCGGTCTGCATGACGTGCCCGGCGATGGACCCGTAGGCGACGGGGGCGAGCACCACGTTCAGAACGGTGGGCGTGCCCCAGGTCGTGCCGACGTTGTTGATCGTCTGGGTGATGTAGCCGGCGGCGCTGAACGTCAGCGAGTAGGTGCCGGTGTCCAGCAGTTTGTAGTAGTCGCCGAAGGACGGGTCGGTATGGACGACCTTGCTGTTGCCCGTGACGGTGACCGTGGCGTCCAGGGGCAGGCCGGTGTCCGAGCCGGTGACCACGCCGTTGACGCCGTAGCGCGCCGATTTGACGTAGTGCATCAGGCTTTCGCGGTTCTCGTTCCAGAAACCGACCAGCAGATTGGCCGCCGGCCACTTGGTGTTCGAAACCTCGACCGTGGCGTCGATGCAGTCGGTCTGGTCGTAGCTCCAGTCCTGCAGCGTGCCCAGGGCCACGTACCAGTCGGCGCCGTTGGTGATGCCCTGCGGGAAGGCGCCGTTGTACATCGGCGAATTGTAGGTGCTGTACTCGAGGCTCATTTTGATGCAAGCGGCGTCGTCAGGCGCCAGCGTGTAGGTCCAGTCCCAGAGGTAGTTCACGACCAGCGCGCCGCCGTGGTAGTTGCTGCTCATCACGAAGTGGTGGCCGTTGGCGTAGTTCATGAAGTGCTGGTTCTCGATCTCCTGGACCAGGTCGTCGCCCGCGGGCTCGAGGAAGTTGCGGTTCAGGTCCACGCTGTTGGCGTTGTAGCGCTGGCTCATCGCCGTGCCGTCGGGATTGTGCATCGGCATCAGGTGGATCTCGTAGTTGTCCACCAGATTGGTGACGTCCTCGCGGCCGACCACGCCGTAGTTCTCGGTCAGGTAGTGGGCGAAATCCAGCAGCATGATCATGCCGGTGACCTCGTCGCCGTGCATGCTGGAGGACAGGCGCACCTCAGGCTCGGCCTCCGACGTGCTGACGTTGTCCGAGATCACCAAGCCCCACAGGGCGCGGCCCTGGACCGAAGTGCCCCACTGGAAGTCGCGGGCGATCGCCGGGTAGTTGGTCTCGATCGTCGCGAAGATGGTGCCGATCTGGGCGTGCGTCGGGTAGTAGTTGTAAGGGGCGGTGAGGATGGGCTCGTCCTTGTTCAGGGACATCTCCATCCAGACGCGCTCGGCGGCCTCGCGTCCCTCGCGGTCGAAGTCGCGCACGCGGCGCGGGGCGTAGCCGGCGGCCTCGAGCGCGGCGTACTCCACCTCGGTCACGCGGGGCCGGAAGGCCAGGCGCTCGCTCTTGGGGTCGCGGTCCAGGGGTGCTAGCTGCTCGCGGTCGAAGGAGGCGACCGGCACCGCCGCCAGCAGGGCGTCCAGCGCCGCGCGGTCGGCCAGCTCGATCGCCACCGGGAAGTCGTTCCAGACGGCGATCGACCACTGCGGCAGGCCGTTCGCGTCCAGCGGGATCTGGTCCTGGGTGGTGGCTGCCGCGAGCGCCGGGAGCGCCGCCAGAATCACCAAAGCCGCCGCGACCCGCCGGCCGCACGATGTCACGCTACGCCAATCGAATCCCATGATGTGGCCCATCCTTGAAGTCGGGTGAAGATCGGGCGCGTTCCGGCGGGGGGCGTGAACGCGGGCGACGTCGCTGCACCTCTCGATTATACAACTTTTCCGGCGATAAATCGAGGGGCGCCTCGCCGACGGGGTTCGTTTAAGACAAGGGCGGGGAGCTGGCCTGGGCCCTCTCCCCGCCCGGGAGCATCCGCGGGAGGCGCCGGAGCGCCTCCCGGGGAATCACTTCAACAGGGTCATCTTGCGGGTCAGTTCCTGACCCTCGCTGCGCAGGCGGTAGTAGTACGTGCCGCTGGCCGACTGCCGGCCCGTGTCGTCACGGCCGTCCCAGACCACCGTGTGCGTCGCGGCCGTCAGCTCGCCGCCGACCAGCGTCCGCACCTGCCGGCCCGCCAGGTCGTAGACCTGCAGGTCCACCCGGCCCGCGCGCGGCACCGCGAACGTGATGTTCGTCGACGGGTTGAACGGGTTCGGGAAGTTCTGCGCCAACGACAGCACCGCCGGCGCGTCTCCCGCGCCCGTCGAGCCGCCGCCGTACACGATCTTCAGGCACCACTCGCTCAACGTGCCGACGTCGCCGCCGGCCAGGTCGGCGACCGTCAGCGTCCAGTTGCCGTCCAAAACCTGGCCCGCGAACAGGCCCAGGTCGCCCGCCGGGGTCAGCGTGTCCGGGTACCACCCGTAGATGTTGTCCGTGCCGCTGCCCGTGCGGTTGTGCAGGCGCACCGTGGTGCCCGCCGGGGACCTAAGGTCCACCGTCAGGTCGCCCTGGTACGTGTGCACGATGTCCACGAACACCTCGACGCTGGTCACGGTCACGCCCGCGCCCATCGAGAGGGCCATCGGGCTGTTCACGGTCCCGTAGTCGATGATCGGCAGACCCGGCTGCAGGCATTGCGTGAGTTCGCTGACCGGCGTCAGCGTCAGGTTCACGCCCGTCATCTGCTGGCCCTCGGCCAGCGTCACCGACGTCGAGGCGATGCTCCACGCCGCCTTGCTGGCGCGGATCGTGTAGGTGCCCGCGTACAGACCCGGCAGGGTGTAGTTGCCCGCCGCGTCGGTGTACGCCGTGCCGCCGTTGGGGAGGCCCTCGACCAGCACGCCCGAGTCGTTGGTCGAGCCCTGCAGGTCGACCCGTCCGCTCACGCTGCAGCCGCCGAACTCCGGCGTCAGCAGCCACTGCACGGAGTTCTCCAGGAGACTCGCCGCGCAGGCGGGCGCGAGGGCCGCGTAGTTGAAGCAGAAGAACACGATCTGGCCGCCCGCCGGCGCGGGGTTCGGATCGTAGCAGATCACGCTGGCGTCGGTCGGGTAGGTCGACCAGGTGCCCACCTTCACGGCGTCGGCCAGGGGCGTCATCGCATCCTGGTCGCCGTAGCCGCTGTAGGTGATGGCGTTGCCGCCGCCGATGACGTTCGGCACCGACATCACGTAGTGGGTCGGGGCCGCGACTTCGAGCGTGCCGCTCTGGTCGTGGTTCCAGTCGTTGGTGTGCATGACGGTCGAGGCGAAGGCCCCGGTGCCGTAGTGGTCGTAGCCCACCTCGCCGCCCTCGAGCAGCAGGTGCCCGCCGGCCGTCACGTAGTTGATCATCGCCGTCCGGAAGGCGGTGTTGTTCAGCGTCGTGACGTTGGCGCCGGAGGAGACCAGCAGCAGGTCGTACAGCGACCAGTCGGCCGGCACGGTGGCGCCCATCGTCTGCACGGTCACGCCGTAGCCCAGGAACTCGAGGTCGTTGACCAGGTTGGTCACGGCCTTGTCGTCCTCGGCGGCGTAGCCGGCGGCGACCAGCTGGCCCTTCTCGTCGAACTTGTCGGCCGCGAAGCCGGCCTTGGCGTTGTCGTCGATGACCAGGATGTCGCCGTTGGTCGGCTCGAGCAGGAAGTCCTTCTCGACGATCGGATCGGCGACTTCGACGGAGATCGTCACCGGCACGTGGTGCGAGGCGCGCACCACGACCGAGTACGTGAAGTACGGCAGCGCCGCGGTCGTGAACACGCCCGAGGCGTCGCTCGTCGTCTCGGTGTACAGCAGGTTGTTGTCGCTGCGGTACACGCGCACGATCCCCTGCAGGGGCAGGAGCGTCACCGAGTCGGTGATCAGGCCCGTCAGCACGCCCGAAGGCGCCGCGACCATCGCGACGTCGAACGTGTTGGGACCGTAGTTCAGGAACATCGCCTGCTCGAAGTGCAGGTAGCCGAAGACGTCCACCACGATGGTGTAGTCGTCGACCAGGACGTCCGCGCCCACGTCGTAGTTGCCCGACGCGTTGGTCGTCGCCGAGAAGACCTCGACGCCCAGGCCGTCCAGGCCGTGCACGACCGCGCCGACCGCCGGCGAGCCGGCCAGGTCCACGTGACCGGTCAGCTGGCCGTAGGCCTCCACGACGTCGAACGTCTCGCTGTACAGGTTGTAGCCGCTCAGCGCGATGATGCCCGTGACCACGCCCGTCTGCGTCGCGGTCAGGACCAGGCTCGAGGCGCCGGTCGACTGCTCGCTGCCGTCCGGCAGCACCGCGTGCAGCGTGGCGCCGGCCTCGCCGGACGTCGCGTGCAGGGTGCCCGGCAGGTTCAGCGGGAACAGGTCGGTCATGCCGATGTCCGTGGTCACCGTCAGGTCCGGCGACGTCAGGGCCAGCGCGTTGACCGTCAGCGGCTCGCGGAAAAGCTCGTACGGATCAGCGGCGCGCTTGCCGACGACGTCCACCGTGGGGCCGTACGGGTAGGTGACGCTGATCACGGCCACGCCCGAGGCGTTGGTGGCCACGGCGGTCGACGTGTAGCCCAGGCCCTCGGCCCAGACGTCCAGGCCGACGATCGGGGTGACGCCATCCTCTTCGTAGACCGTCACGGTCACCGGCGTCGTCACGTTGGCGTCGATGGCCGACGGGACGATCGAGACCACGGCCGGCACGATGACCGGCACGTCGACGATGTAGGGCTCGAGGTTCTGCATCATCACGACCAGGTGCGCCGTGCCCGGCGTCAGGACCCCGCTCAGGTCCAGGACCGCCGAACCGGTGGCGCCGACCGTGCCGGCCGCCAGGAGTACGCCGCCCTGGGTCAGGCCGACGTAGCTGCCGGGCGCGGCGTCGAGGGCGAACGTCACGGCGTTGGTGAACAGCGTCGGCACGTGGCTGACGGGGTTCGTGCCGGGCACGCCCATGTAGGTCGACAGCGACGGGTCGCCCATCAGGTTGTAGATGTTCCAGTAGTAGGTGATGCGGGACGAGCCGGACTGGCTGACGGCCAGGTTGCCGGCGAAGTTCAGCGCGTCGTTGGTCACGTACCACTGCGGCATGGCCTCGCCGTGGTCGTGGAACGCGCCGTCGTAGGCGCCGATGCCGGTGTGCTCGACCGGCCACGCCGAGCCGTTGATCTCGCTGGAGGCGTGGTAGCCGACGCCCCACCAGTAGTCCTCGTCCCAGTAGGTCGAGTTCGAGGCGCCGATGTAGCCGATGGCGCCCTTGTTCGCGGCGCGGATCATGGTCTCGCCGAAGCACTCGGCGGTGTCGTAGGTCGAGGTCAGGCAGCAGTTGCCCACGGCCAGGAAGTACTTCCCGGCGTTGGTCATGCTGTTGACGTTGGCCTGGGTCATCGACGGGTCGGACCAGCTGGTCTCGCTGCCGTGGGCCGTGTAGTTGATGAACGACACGCCTTCGTTGCAGGTCTGGATGATCGCGGCCGGGGCGCCGGCGCCGTCGGAGGCCGGGTACAGCCAAGTGTTGCTGGTCAGGCCGTGGGCCGCGTTGAAGTAGTGCTCGGTCCCGTAATTGATCTGGCCGTTGCCGTGAGTGGCGGCGTAGGTGCCATCGACGCCGGCGATCATGGTGACCTCGGCCAGGTAGCTGGGATCGGGCATGGTGAACTTGTCGTACATCATCGTCTTGTCCAGGATGGCCTGGAGCTGCGCGCTGTTGGTGGCCGAGAAGCGGCCGTAGTACATCTCGGGGTAGAGGTCGCCGTCCACCGAGCAGTACGGGCGGTCGGTCGCGTCTCCGGCCTGGTCGAACGTCGGACACTGCGCAACGTCGCCGACGAAGATCACGAAGCTCGGCGCCGGCAGTACGGGCGTGCCGGCGTTGTAGAGGCCGAGCAGGTAGGCCTGGATCGACGTCGTGGTCGATCCGACCTGCGGGCTGCCGATCACGCCGACGATCACGTGGAAGCCGCGCTCGGTCTTCCACTGGACGAAGCTGGAGAGCTGGGCCTCGAACATCGCCGGGGTGACGATGACCATCGTCACGACGTCGCGCACGACGTCGGGATTGTCGTCGTGGATCGTCTTGGCGCCGTCGAGCATCCCGTAGATGGGGGCGAAGAACGGGCTGTTGGTGCTGGCGGCGCGGTAATCCTGGGTGGACTTGTCGGCGCCGTCGAAGACCACGCGGAACTCGATCTCGTCGTAGACGACGATCTCGTTGCTGCGGGGCAGGTATTCCACCGGGGATATCTCGAGGCGGCCCACGCCGTGGGCGCGCAGGACGCCCAGGTCGACCACCTTCACCAGTTCGCCGCCCACCTTGTCGGTGTCGTAGGCGGAACGGTCGTAGACGAAGGGCAGCGCGGAGAGGTCGGCGCTCTTGCTGACGCTGGGCTGAACCGGCATCAGCGGGCTGTCGATGCCGTAGTCGGCGAGTTTGAGGGTGCGGCTGGAGACCGACACCACCTCGACGCGCGCGTGCGCGCCGGCGGGCAGGGCGATCAGCCGGTTCATCATGGGCAACTCGGGCGAGCCTTCCACCATGGAGCTGTGGAAGCCGGGGATCGCCAACCGGGTGAAGTCCCCGGCTTTGGTCGCCACATCCAGGGCGGACAGTTCGCCGATCGACACCTGGTAGATCAGCGCATCGCCGCGCTGATCAACCAGTTGCAGGGCGTTCGGCCCGTCCTTGACGGGGATGGGGCCTGACGTGCCGAAGGCCGCCGAGGCGGCCAGGGCGACGACGGCCGTCGTCAAGAGCATCAACTTCAGACGCATGTCTGTGGTCCTTTCCCGAGGGTTACTGCGAGACGTGTCAAGTTAGGACTCGCAACGATTAGAGTGGAAAGGAAACGACGTATCCGACTGGCGGGGAGTTCATTGTAACATGCGGCTCGGATTTCCCCAACGATAAATGACATTCGATCAGCAATCATCGCACCTTAAATCAAGATTTATCGAATCCCCATTGAGATGATTTTGGATATCACTGCCGGCAAGCTGTCGCCTACCATCACGTTGACGAACACCTGCCCAACTCGTAAGATGATCAACAGTCAACTTCCGCCAACCGCTCAACGACGGGACGCCCCATGGCTCAGCGATTCCGCCCGGCCATCGTTTTGGTAGCGTTGCTCACCCTGGGCCTCTGCCTGTCCTGCGGGCGCGAGGCGCCGGTCGGCGAGCTTCGGGTGACCTCCACACCCGCCGGCGCCACCGTGCTCGTCGACGACGCCGCGACCGGCGAGACGACGCCCGCCTCCCTGCTGCTGGGCGTCGGCCCGCACCGGGTCGCCGTCGGGCTGGCGGGCCACCTGGTCACGCCGGCGACCCGCGATGTCGCGGTGACCGCGGGCGTGCTCACGAACGCCGACTTCGCGCTGGCCGCCCTCGGCACGCTGACGGTGACGTCGGACCCGGTGGGCGCCGCGATCCTGGTCGACGGAATCGACACCGGATTCACGACGCCGCACGACTTCGAGATCGTGGCCGGCGACCACACCCTGGAACTCCGGCTGGCCGGCTACGCCGATCCCCTGGAGACCCGGCTGGTGGCCGTGCCGGTCGGCGCCGTTGCGACGCTCGAGGTGACGCTGCTGCCCGCCGGCGGCCTGGAGGTCGTCTCGACCCCGGCCGGCGCCGCCATCCTCCTGGACGGCGCTCCCACCGGCCGGATCACGCCCTGGCTCTTCAACCTGCCCGTCGGGGAGCATGTCGTGCGCGTGGCGCGCGACCAGTTCCTGGTCGAGCCCGACGCGATCACGGTCACCGTCGCCTCCGGCTCGACCGTCACCGCCGAGTTCGCGCTGACCGCCGTCGGCGACACCGGCACGCTGGAGGTCACCTCGATGCCCCCGGGCGCCGAGGTGTGGCTGGACGGCGTGGCGACCGGCGAGGTCACCCCCTTCACGTTCACGCGACCGGCGGCTAGCATCGAGGTGACGGTCGCGCTGGCCGGCTTCCGACCGCCCGCGTCGCTGGTCCGCACCGTGACGCCCGGCGGCGCCTTCACCGCCGACTTCACGCTGACCGCCCGCAAGCTGGTGCTGTTCGAGACGGCCTCGGCCGTCAACTGCGAAGGCTGCCCGGCCATGAACACCCTGCTGAACAACCTCGAGACGATCGGCGGCTACGGGCACGACCGCGTGGTGAGCATCAAGTACAGCGAGCCCATCGGCGGCTTCGACCCGCACTACGGCGCCAACCCCGGCGACAACATGGGCCGCCTGTCCTACTACCAGGGCAACACGGCCTGGGACTGGGCCTGCCCGACCCTGTTCTTCGAGGGCGACCTCGTGGTCGAACCTCACGGCTACCCCGGCTACGGCGAGATGGTGAGCCTGTTCGACGCGGCCCTCGCCGAGGATCCCGGCTTCGCCGTGGTGGTCGAAGTGGCCGACTTCCACGCGCCCACCCTCGAGCTGACCGTCACCGTGACGGCCGCGCGCGCCGTCGCGACGCCGCAGCCCCAGCTCCACCTGGCGATCGTGGAGAACCCCGTGGTCTACGGCACGCCGCCGGGCAGCTACGGTGAGACGGTCTTCCACTGGGTCATGCGCGAGTTCACGACGCTGACACCGGCACCGCTGCCACTGGCGGCCGGCGAATCGCGGGTCTACACGACCTCGATCACCGCCGCCCCGGCCTGGGTCGCCGCCAACCTGGCCGCGATCGCCTTCGTCCAGGACGAGGCCTCGCTCGAGATCCTGCAGGCCGGCGCCGCTTTCGCCGGCACGGCACGGCTGCGGCCGACCACCGGGAGGGCACACCCTTGAAACGCACCGCGTCCGTCACCGCTCTGTTCGCCCTCGCCCTCGTCTTCGTCGCGGCGGCGGCGGCCCATCCGATTCCCCGGACGGTCCTGTTGGAGACCTTCACCAACGTCAGCTGCGCCGGCTGCGCCGTGGCCAATCCCGTCACGGCCGGAGCCATGACTGAGCACGGGCGGCACGAGCTGCTCAACGTGCAGTACCACGTCAACTGGCCGCAGCCCGCCGACCCCTTCTACCTCGTGGCGCCCGCGGAGATCTGGGGCCGCGTCCAGGCCTACGGTTTCCAGAACGTGCCGGAACTCTTCACCAACGGCGCGAACACGCCGCCGCCCGGGGACGCCGGCGCGCTGGCCGCCGCGGTCGACGTCGCGCGCGACCGCCTGTCGCCCCTGCGCGTGGTCGTGGCCTCGCAGTGGAGCGGCACGACCCAGGTGACGGCCACCGTGGGCGTCAAGGCCGTGGCCGCGCCGCCGGCCGGCGCCCTGAAGCTGCGCGTGGCGGTGGTCGACGAGCTGGAGACCTTCGCCTCGCCGCCGGGAGACAACGGCGAGGCGGAGTTCCACTGGTCCCTGCGCGACCTGGCCCCGACCGACGCGGGCACGTCCTTCACCATCCAGCAGGGCGACTCGCTGATCTTCCAGCTGCCCATCGCCGTCAACCCGTCGTG
Source organism: bacterium (assembly GCA_031441465.1). Lineage (GTDB taxonomy): Bacteria > Krumholzibacteriota > Krumholzibacteriia > LZORAL124-64-63 > LZORAL124-64-63 > PNOJ01. The sequence continues at coordinate 20,037 of JANOEP010000043.1, forward strand.
GTACGACACCGACCTGCGCCTGGTCGCCTGGGTGCAGGACGACGCCACCCTGGAGGTCCTGCAGGCCGGCAGCGACCTGCCGCGCAGCAGCTACGCCGCGGCCTACTACTCCGACCGCTACGCCACCGTGTCCCCGGTCAACGTGCTGATCCGGATGGACGGCTGGCTCGACAACCTCGGCCTGCAGTCCGACACCTACGACATCCACCTGGAGGCTTCGACGCCCGGCTGGGCCGTCTCGGCCTGCGTGGGCAGCACCTGCTACCCGCCCTGGGTGACGGACGTCACCGCGACCCTGGCCGCCGGTATCGAGCAGCACATCGGCGTGAACGTGCTGCCGTCGACCGCCGGGGCGACCGGCGAGATCACCGTCACCGTCACCAGCCGCGGCGACCGCAGCATCACGTTCGACCGCACGTTCCGCGTGATCACGCCGGGCACGGCGGTCCTGGTCGTCGACGGCGACCCGGCGCACCCCTACCTGCCCTACTTCACGACGGCGGTCGGATCCGCCGGCCGCACCTGGACCGCCTGGGACCGCGCCGCGTACGGCCTGCCCACCGCCGCCGACCTCGCCGGGTTCGACGTCGTGGTCTGGAACGCCGGCCTGGCCGTGCCCGCCCTGCCGGCCGCGGAACGCGCCCTGCTCGAGGCCCACCTCGACGCCGGCGGCGAGCTGCTGCTCTCGGGGCAGGATCTCGCCTTCGACCTCTGCGATCCCGGCAGCCCCAACGGCGGCCCGGCGGCGCAGGCCTGGTACGAGGCGGCCACCGGCGCCTCCTTCGTCGCCGACGACTCGTACGACACTTCCCTGAGCGGAGCCGCCGGTGATCCCATCGGCGACGGCCTGACCTTCGCCATCGCCGGCGGGGACGGCGCCGGCAACCAGGGCTACCCGGACGAGCTGGCCGCGGCGCCGAACGCGCGCGCCTGCCTGCTCTACGCACCCGGCCGAGCCGCCGCCGTGCGCTTCGGCCGCGACGACGCCCGCGTCGTGACCCTGGGCTTCGGCTTCGAGGGCGTCGACACCGCCGCCCATCGCGCCACGCTGATGGACCGGATCCTGGACTGGCTCCAGGACACCACGGTCGCCGCACCGCCGGTGCCGGCGGCCGCGACGCTCACGTTGACAGGGGCGCACCCGAACCCCTTCAACCCGGCCACGAGCGTGCGCTTCGAGCTGGATGGCGACGGCGCCCCCGTGGCCGTGGACATCCTCGATCTGGATGGTCGCCGGGTGCGCAACCTCTGGACGGGACCGTTGGGGTCCGGCGCCCACGCCCTGACCTGGGACGGCCGCGACGACCGCGGCATCCCGGTCGCGGGCGGGGTGTACCTGGCCGTCGTGCGGGCGGCGGGCGCCGTGGACTCGATCAAGCTGACCCTCGTCAAGTGACGGGCACGGACCGTTCACGAAGCAGTACCCCGGCCGGTGACACCCTCCGGCTTCGCCGGCATCCCCACGAAGGGAATCCCACGATGGCCCTGCGCGCAGTGTTGCGTTCGCGGCCGGCGCTTCGGCTGCCGGCCAGGCTCGTGTCCGCCGCCCTGACGGCGGTCCTCCTCGCCCCAACCTTCGCCGTCGGCGCCGACCACGCCGTCCCCGACTGGACGCTCGACGACGTGCGGGGCCGGCCGGTGAACTTCCACGACGCGCTCGACCGCGGCCCCGTGCTGGTCTCCTTCTGGGCGCTGTGGTGCGGGCCGTGCCTGAAGGAGCAGGTCCACCTCGCGAAGCTCGCGACCGAGACGCGCGGGAAACTGACCGTGCTGGCGGTCAACGTCGACTCCCCGCGCAGCGTCCACAAGGTGGCGCCGTGGGCGGCGGCCCAGAACAACGACGACGTCGTCGTCCTGCTGGACACCGCCGGCGACGTCCAACGCACCATGCAGGTCGGCGGCACGATGCCCATGACGATGCTGTTCGACGCCGGCGGGCGCGAGGTCTACCGCCACACGGGCTACGATGCGGGCGACGAGGTCCAGCTGCGCGAGGAAGTGTGGCGCCTGCTGGGTCGGGAAGTCGCCGCCGCCGCCGGCACGGCCGCCCTGGACGCGGCCGCCGCCGACTCGGCCTGCTGCGACGTCGCGGCGACCGGAGAGCGGGCGGGCGCGGGTACGCTCCAGGTCAGCAACCGCCTGGAATACTCCTACAGCACCGAGACCGAGCGCGAGATCGTCGAGAACTGGCTGGACGTGGCCGCCACCCGCGGCCGACTGACCGTGGGCGCGCTGCTGGACGCCCGCCAGCCGGCGGAGGAGGGGGACCGCGGCAACGAGCTGCGCCACCGGTACGCCCAGTACCGGGGCGAGGGCGTCGAGGTGCGGGCCGGCCACTTCTACGGGATGTTCGGGCGCGGGCTGCTGTTCGCCGCCCAGGAGGACCGCACGCTGCGCATCGACACGGCGCTCGACGGCCTGCTGGTCCGCCTGCGCGGCGACCGTTGGCGTGCCGCCACCTTCACCGGCGCCCCGCGCGCCCTCGACCTGGACGTGCGCGGCCTCGACGTCGAAGCCGACCCGTTG
>JANOEP010000044.1:0-73851 GCA_031441465.1 bacterium
TCCTCGACTTCGTGCTGAACCGCGACCAGCTGGCCCGCTACGGCCTGTCGGTCGATGCCGCCAACATGATGGTGATGACCGCCGTCGGCGGCGACAACCAGACGACGACGGTCGAGGGCCGCGAGCGCTACGGCGTCAACGTGCGCTACGCCCGTGCTTACCGCGAGGACGTCGAGTCGCTGAAACGCGTGCTGCTGCCGCTGCCGAACGGGCAGGGCCAGATCCCGATGAGCGAGATCGCGGATGTGAAGCTGGTCGAGGGCCCGTCGATGATCCGCGACGAGAACGGGCTGCTGTCGGGCTACGTCTACGTGGACTTCTCGCCGGCGGCGGTCGACATCGGCAGCTACGTCACGCAGGCCAAGAAGGCCGTCGCCGCCGGGGCAGTGCTGCCGACGGGGTATGCCTTGTCCTGGAGCGGTCAGTACGAGAACATGATCCGCGTGAAGGAACGGCTGAAGTTGGTCATCCCGCTCACCATCCTCCTGATCTTTGCGCTACTGTACATGAACACGAAGTCGGCCTTCAAGGCGTCCGTGGTCATGCTGGCGGTGCCGTTCTCGATGGTGGGCGCCGTCTGGCTGTTGCACGCGCTCCACTACAACGTCTCGATCGCGGTCTGGGTCGGCATGATCGCGCTGATGGGACTCGATGCCGAGACCGGCGTCTTCATGCTGCTGTTCCTGGACCTGTCGCACGACGAGGCCCGGAAGCGGGGCCAACTGAAGACTTCCGGCGACCTGGTCGAAGCCATCATTCACGGGGCGGTCAAGCGCGTCCGCCCGAAGGCGATGACCGTCGCCGCCGCCTTCATCGGGCTGTTGCCGATCATGTGGTCCACCGGCCCGGGGGCCGACCTGATGAAGCGCATCGCGGCGCCGATGGTCGGCGGGCTCGTGACCTCGTTCGCGCTGGAGCTGCTCGTCTACCCGGCGATCTACTATCTGTGGCGTCGTCGCGAGGTCGTCGACGGTCCGGCGACCGAGCCGGGAGCCGGTGACGGTGCTATGTTGGAGCCCGCGGCCTGAAGGTTGCGGCGGGAGTCCCTTGAACGAAGATGAGGCTCCTGGATGAGTCGATACCGGAAATGAGTGCTGGTAGCCACGATGACGGCGGTTGCGACCTGCGGCGTGCTCGTGGTGGTCGCCGCACTGCACCTTGTCACGCACGGGGTGAGCGCTCGGGAGGAGCCGACCATGGCGGAGTGCCGGGCCGCCGGCATGATGCGCAGACTGGCGACGCCCTCCGCGGCCAGGAATCTTGTCAATCCGGTCTCGGCCGACGAGGCCACTCTCGCTGAAGCACGGGCGCACTTCGCGGACCACTGCGCACTGTGCCACGGCAATGACGGTCGGGGACAGACGCCCATCGGACGGAATCTATACCCGAAGGCGCCGGACATGACGCTGGCGCAGACCCAGCGGCTCACCGACGGCGAACTTTTCTACATCATCACTAACGGCATCAGACTGACGGGAATGCCGGCCTGGGGCTCAGGAACGCCCCAGGACGACGAAGCAACTTGGCGGCTCGTGCTGTTGATCCGGCGACTTGACCAACTTACGCCGGAACAGATCCGGCAGATGAAGGGTAAGAATCCCCTGTCGCGTGCCCAATTTGAAGAAGAAGAGCAGGAGCGACTCTGGCTGGAAGGCGGAAGCAACCAAAGCGCGTCGGGCGACCTGCCGCCGCGTTGAGAAGGGAATAGACCATGAAGACGAAGACGAAGACCGGGGCACTGTTGAGTTTCTTGCTGATTCTGGCGGTGCCCGTGGCTGTTCTGGCCCACGAGGATCATAAGCACCACCTGATGGGGACCGTGGCCGTGATCGACGCGGCCCACATGACCCTGACGACCACGGAAGGCAAGACAGCCTCCGTGGCCATCACTGCGGACATCAAGGTCTTCCGGGAGAAGACCGCGGCCAAGTTGGCCGACATCAAGGTTGGAGACCGGGTCATGGTGGAAACGGACGGCGCCACCGACAAGCCGAAAGCAATCTCGATCATGTTGGGGGCTGAGATGAACAAGAAGTAGTTTGCGGCGCCGGCGGGCAGCCCCGCGCGCCCAGTCCCTGCAGTTGGCCCGGCCCGCGACACTGGGCGTCCTGTCGCGGGCCGGCGCAGTTTTAGAGACTATTCTCCGGTCGCCTGCGGGATTGTCATCAACTCGCTGTGCGGATCGGCTCGCCACAACAAGCAACTAGTTGCCCCGCAACATCTTAAGGTATTGGTCCGATAGTTGCGATGGAAGTCGTCAACGCTCGTTGATGTAGGCCGGACCCATGAACTCGCGGGATGAGGTACGAACATGACCATCGACCGACTGCTGCCCGGACGCACATTCAGAGTCCTGTCAATCCTGGCGGTACTACTCCTGCTCGCGTCGCGACCGGCGGTCGCGCAATGCTCAATGGGACAAGGCGGCACGCACGACCACGGCAATACCCGCGGGAAGGCAACTGTCTCGACACCGGTGTCCACCGTGGAATTGCAGCAAAGCATCGACCAGTTGCTGGCCGACGAGCGCGGACGCGCCTTCCTCGCCGACTCGCTGCTGAACGACACTGACTTCATGCACGGATTCGTCGCGCGCCTGATGGCCGATCCGAAGTGGAGCGCCCTGGCGACCCGCATGCAGGCGGAGTCCCCGAACAGCAAGGGCGTTGCCGACGCGGCGGTTCGTGAGCAGCCGCAGGTGTCGTACACATGCCCGATGCATCCGGAAGTCCAGTCTACAGCTCCCGGTGCCTGCCCTGTCTGCGGAATGCGCCTGGTGCGCAATGAGACCGATGATCGCAAGTAGCCCAAGCGCCACGCGCCCGCGGTGACTCGTCTGCATCCGTCACGTAACGCCACCCATGACCCCGGAGGTCGACATGTTGCCCAAATTTTTCGTTGCCGCTCTTCTGGTTCTATTTTTACTCGCTGGTTGCTCCGCGGATCCAACGGCTCCGCCCGGTTCACAGGCGCGCGCGCCATTGACGCTCACGCCGGCGGATGGCACGACCAACGTCCAATTGGACGCGCCCGTCATACTCGCCTTCGCCGTGGCCGTTGACCGCGCCGTGGTGGAACGTGACATGCACCTGATCAGTGAATTCGACCTGATGAACGCAGCCTGCCCCGATTTGGCGATGGCGCCGCACGGCGACATGATGACCGTCATGGCGGATTCACTGATGATGCGGCACCTTGACGAAGCCCACGCCACCGACATCACTTACGAGTGGAACGCTGAGGGTACGGAATGCACCGTACGGCCCGTGGCCTGGTTGCGATCCCAGACGCGCTACATGGTCCACGTGAACCGCGAGATGTCCGAGATGATGCAGTCCCGCATGGACTCGATCGGCGGGATGGGCGGGATGGGCGGGCACGGCTCCGGCGACACGGATGCGGACATGATGTTCCACTTCACGACCCTGGACACATCAGGTGGCGGGCATCTGGGACATCACTAGTCCAGGGAAGCAGGCCCCTCTCAGATACACATCTGGCTGTTCCACCTGCTGCACTACAACGTGTCGATCTCCGCCTAGGTGGGAATGATCGCCCTGCTCGGCCTCGTCGCGGAGGCCATCCTGCACGGTGCGGTCAAGCGCGTGCCCGAAGTTGATGACGGCCGCTGCGGCGCCGATGATCGGCGGGCTGTCGACGTCCTTCCTGCTGGAACTGCTCGTGTACCCAGCGGTCTACAAGCTGTGGAAAACGAGGGAGCTGGGCCTGGGGCGCCCTGGTGAGCGGCGGGTCCCGGCGGCAGCCCGCCACGAATCGTTGATCCAGCGGCGTTGTGACGGTATCCTGGCGCGAGGCCCGGAAGGCTGAGGCGCCAGGAGGCGGACGTGACCGGTGACGGCGAGCGACACGACGAGCAGGTCCTGGCCGCGGGACTGCGGTCCACGGCGCCCTGGGCGCGACAGGAATTCTTCGTCGCCGCCCACGACGCGGTCTATGCCTATGCCTGCCGTCTGACGCGCGACGTCGACCTGCGGCGCGATTGGACCCACGACTGCCTGCTGCGCCTCGCCGGGGAAGTCGCCGAAGGGCGTTTCGTCTACCGGCGGCCGGGCTCGTTCTGGGCCTGGTTCCGCACCCGCGCCCCCTTCGTGGTGCTCGATAGCCTGCGCGCGCGCCGGCGGCTGGAATCCCGCGAACTCTCGACGGGGACCGATCCCGACGACGTTCCCGATCCGCCGGCGTCCGACGATCCCCGGCTCGACCTCGAGCGCCTGGAAATCCTGCACGCCGTGAACGCCTGCCTGGAACACCTGACGAACCCCGATCAGCGCCGGGTCCTGTCGTTGCTGCTGTTCGAGGAGATGTCGTATGAGGAGATCGCCGTGTCGATCGGCCGGCCCCTCAACACGGTTCGCACGGACATCCGGCGCGGTCGTCTGGCCCTGCGCAGCTGCCTGGTGCTACGGCTGGGTCTGGAACGATGAACGGCCGCGTTGCAACTTTCGGGCGGTTCGGCGCCGTGTTCCCGGCGGAGGTGGTAAGGTGACATCCGAATGCACACGGCTGCGCCGGCTGATCCTCGTCGAGGAGGATCTCGAAGCGCAGGAGCTGTCCGAGGTGCGGCGCCACCTGCAGAGTTGCTCCGCCTGCCGCTCGCTGCGCGACCGCGTGCTCACCGTCGAAGACGCGGTGCGGGCGGTCGCCGCCCTGCCCGAGACGCCGGATCCCCTCGCGGCGTCGAGCGAGGTCGAACGCGACCAGGCGCGCGCCAGCCTCTCGGCGCTGTTGGCCGCACCGGCGACGCGCCCGTCCCCGCGGTGGTGGCGGCCGCTGCCGCTGGCGTTGGCCGCGGTCGTGGCCCTCGCGGTCTTTTGGCCCGCTCTGCAGAGCGGGGCGCCGGTGCGCGACCTGCGGGTCGGGTCGCCCCTGGTCCTGCGGGGTGGTACGCCGGCGCCGGCAGGCGAGACGCACGGCGTGAGCCTCCGTCTGAAGAAGCCCGGCTACCCGGTCCTGGTCCACATCGACGGGGGAGGCGCGGCGCGCCTGCTCCACCCGACCGCCGGGGCTCCGCCAGCGTTGATGGCCGAGGGCAGGCTCGTGCTGCTGCCGACGGGCGATGCGCCCGCATGGCGCGCGGATCTGGCGCCCGGCCCCGAGACCTACCTGCTGGCCGTCGCCACCCGGGAACCGCCCGATCCGGCGCAGCTGCGGGCGCTGCTGGCGATCGCGGCCGGGACGCGGCAGGAGGCGATCCGCACGGTCGCCGAGCGCCTCTCCGCGACGGTCGGCAAGGTGTCCCGTTGCGACGACCCGAGCACGGACTGATCTGCTCGCCCCTTCTCCCTGTATTTAACCCCCGCCTCACCGCACCGGTGCGTGGGCAAGCCCGTCCGGGTATGGTAGCCTCGATCCGCGTCGAGGAGCCGACCATCCCCGCCGGGAGCAACCAGACATGCGCCACGCCCTCGCGCCGATTCTGATCGCCTTCGCCGTTTCCTTCACGACGGCCGCGGCCGCCGCGACGACCGACCACGTCGCTCTCGCCGCCCGGTTGGCCGACTGGCGCGCGCGCTCCCTGCCGGACTCCGTGGAAACGCTCGTCGCGTCGATGCTGCCGCCGGCCCGCGAGGCCGGCGACAGTGCGCTCGTCGCGACGCTGACGCTCGAGCGCGGCATGACGCGCGTCGCCTACGGCCGCGCGGCCGACGGCGAGGCCGACCTGCGCGAAGCCCTCGCGCTGGCCGAAGCGCGTGGCAACACGCCGGCCGCCCTGAAGGCGCTGCGCTACCTGGCGGAGGCCTGCCAGCACCTCGGGCGGCGCGACGAATCGGCGGCGACGTTCGCCGAGCTGGAGACCAGGGCCCGCGCGGCGGGCGACGGCTTCCACACCGGCAAGGCCCTGTACGGTCGCGGGCGCCTGCTCTACCGGGCGCGCGACCTCGCCGGCGCCGACTCCCTCTACTCGGCCGCCCGCCCCTTCCTGGAGGCCGCCGCCGATTCGGCCGATCTCGCCGCCCTCTTCAACGGGCTGGGCAACTGCCGCGCCGGCCGCGGAGCCTACCGCGACGCCGCAGCGCACTATGCGCGCGCGGCGGTCATGGCGCGGGGCGGCGGCTCGCGCTCGCTGGAGGCCATGGCCGCGAACAACCTCGCTGGCATCGAGATGATCCTCGGCGATCCGGGAGCGGCGGTCGCTGGTTACCGTCGCGCCCGCGACATCCAGCGCGAGCTCGAACTCTGGCAGCAGGCCGGCGCGCCCTGGCGCAACCTGGCGTCGGCGCTGCTGGAGCTGGGATCGTCGGACGAGGCCGGCGCCGAGCTGGAGGCCGCGCTGGCCTTCTGCCGCGAGCGCGGCTTCCGCGACGAGGAGGCCCTCACGCTCGTCCGTCTCGCCGAGGTCGACCTGGCCGCCGGCCGGTACGCCGCGGCTTACGCCCGCTGTCGGGAGGCGATGGCATCGGACGTGGAACTCGCGCCGGACGTGCTCTGCAACGCGCGCCTGGCCGCGGCCGACGCGCTGCTCGGTCTGGATCGCGGCGACGAGGCCCTGGCGGAGTGCGCTGCCGCCGCGGCCCCGCTCGAAGGTCGCGACGATTTCATCCTGGAGATGCAGCTGGCCGCCGGCCGCAGCCGCGTGCTGCGCGCGCTCGGCCGCCACGCCGAAGCGCTCGCCGTCGTCGCACCGGCGCTGGCGGCGGCGACGGCCGCCGACGTCGCGCGCCACCGGCTGCCCCTGCTGGTCGCGGGCGCCGAATCCTGGCGGGCGCTGGGCGCCGCCGACTCGGCCGGCGTCTGGCTCGATGCGGCGCAGCGGCTCTGGGAGCGGGAGCGCGCCCTGCCGGCGGATCCCCAGTGGCGGGAACGGCGCGGCGCCGAGGCCCAGCGTCTGTTCGAACTGCGGCTCGGCCTGGCGATGGAGCGGTCCGACCCGGTCGCGGCCTTCGACGCCGCCCAGCGTTACAAGGCGCGCACGATGCTCGAACGCATCCTGGGCCCCGGCGAGGAACTGCCGGTCGCGCAAGAGGCGCCGCCCATCACCCTGCACGACCTGCAGACCGCCGTCCTGGAGCCGGGCGAAGTCCTGCTGGACGTGTTCGCGGGCCGGGACCGCGGCTGGCTTTTCGTCGTCACGCGCGACGACCTCCTCGCGAGGCCGCTGCCCGGCGGGGACGGTTGGGAGGCCGTCCTCGCACCGCTGTTCACGCAGCTCGCCCACCCCTTCGACGACTTCGACGCGCGCGACGCCTGCGCCGCGCGCGACACGCTGCTGGGCGCGCCGGGATCACCGGCGGCGGCGGCGGCGGTCGCCGGCGCCGCGACGGTCTTCGTCTGTCCGGACGGCGTCCTGCACCGCGCCCCCTTCGCCCTGCTGCTGGCGCCGGCCGAACCCCGCCGGCTGCCCTCGGCGACCGTGCTGGCGCATCTGCGCGCCCGCGCCGCGCCGCCACCGGCGGCGGCGTGCGTGCTGGCGGTCGCGGGCCGCGAGAACGCCGGCCGCGGTCGCCTGTCCGGCGCCGGCGCCGAGGTCGCGCGCCTGCGACGGCGGTTCCGGCGCGTCACCGTACCGTCGGCGGCCCGCACCGACACCGCCGCCTTCGGCGGCGCCGCGGTGGAGAGCTTCGACGTCCTGCATTTCGCCAGCCACGGCGAAGTCGATGCGCAACGGCCCTGGAATTCGGCCCTCGTCTTCGGCGACGCGGACCGCCCCCTGCGCGTGCGCGCCGGCGACATCGCCCGCCTCGACCTGAAGGCACAGCTGGCGGTTCTCTCCAGCTGCGGCAGCGCGGACGGCGGGCTGGTAGCCGGGGAGGGTGTGCTCGGATTAGCCTCCGGGTTCCTGGGTGCCGGCGTGCCGGCCGTGGTAGCCACGCTCTGGCCGGTCGACGACACGACGACAGCCCGGCTGATCGGTGTCTTCTACGACGAGCTGGCCGCCGGCCGACCGCCGGCGGCGGCCCTCGGCGCGGCCCGCGCGGCGTTGCGCGGCGATCCCGCGACGTCGCACCCGTTCTTCTGGGCGGGCTTCGTCCTGCTAGGGGAAGGGGACGAGCCGATACCATTGCAACCGCGCCGCGTTCCCCGGGGCCTGATCGCCGGGATCGCGGTCATCGCCGCTGCGGGCGTGCTGGCAGTGCCGGTCCTGCGGCGCAGGCGGTCACCATAAATGATTGATATTATTAAATATAATGAACATGGCACCCTGCCGGTCCACGCCAATCCTTCCCATCGATCAATTCCATGAAACTAAACGATTCTGTCGGCTCGTTTTCCCGAGGAGTGTACCCACCCGCATCCCGGAGTGACGCCATGAACCCCTGCATCAAGTTCTTCTGCGCGGCGCTGCTGGCCGGCGCCTGCGCGCTCGCCGCGCCGGCCCGCGCCGCAGCGCCGGTCTTCGCGGCCAAGGTCGCCGGCATCGAGTCGGCCCAGGCCGCCGAACTCGTCCGCCTGGGCGAGGCGATCGCCGCCGCCGCCGCCGGCCCCGTCGAGGTGCTCGCCCTCCAGCGCTGCGCGGCGTACGTGAAATCGGCCAGCCGTCTCGCGCTGCACGAAGCGCAGATGGAGACCGCAACCGACGATTCGTTGCGGGCGAACATCTCCGTCCTCGTCCAGGATCTGCGTGCGCGGCTCGAAGTGCAGAAGACGCAACTGCCGGCCGACTACTCGTTCGCGCCTTCGGCGCCCGTCGTCCAGGAGGTGCCGCCGTGCGCAGAGTGAAACAACTGCTGACCATCATGATCCTGCTGGCGATCGCAGGAACAGCCGCGGCGGACATCGTGTCGCGACCGGTCAAGGCGCGTCTCGACCGCCCGCAGCGCTTCGCCGTCGCAGGCCAGGAGTTCGCCACCGCCCTGGAGATCGAAGCGGCGGGCGATGCGACCCTGAGCGAGGTCGAGATCAAGGGCGAGGGCTGGACGATCTCCCGCTGGGAGGGCCCGCGCGACCTGACGCTCGCCGCCGGCGGTTCGGTGCGTTGGGCGCTGACGGCCACACCGGACGCCGGTTTCGGACCGCTCGTGCTGTCGGCCCTGGTGAACGGCAAGCCGTGGCGCAAGAGCTTCGATCCTTCGCGCGAGGCCTACGGCGGCCTTGTACCCACCGACAGCGACCTGGTGCCGCCGCGCCGCATCCGGGCGGCCGGAGGCGATCAGTTCAAGGGGACGCCGCAACTGACGATGGCCGAGTTGACGGCCCTGGCCGCGGACGAACCGCCGCCTGCCGTGCCCATCGACAAGGACCGCACGACCTGCAACGTCTACGGCAACCTCTACTACCTGCACGGGACCCAGAGCAGGCTGCTGCCGGCCTTCGGCGCCACCGTCTGGATCCAGGTGGTCCCCGCGTCCGGCTTGCCTTACCCGGTCGGGACGCAGCGCGTGAACGAGTTCGGCCGCTTCGAGATCGACATCCCCGCCGGGAGCACCTTCCGCATCTGCATGGCGGCCGTCAGCAACGCCGTGGTGGTGCAGGAGGACGGCCTCTGGGAGGACAACTACACCTGGACGACGACGAACACCACGCTGCCCGCAAACGCCACCAGCTACAACGCCGCCATCGTCTTCCCCACCTCGCACCACGGCGCCCTGCACATCTGCACGGACCTCACCTATACCCACAACAACATCCGCGATATCGGCTGGGACGTGAGCCGCGTCGACGTGCAGTGGCCGGACGCCGACGGCAGCTTCTATTCCACGGACTATAACGAGATCCACTACGAGCGCGACGACGCGTGGAATGACGGGACGATCTGCCACGAGTGGGGACACTACTGGCACGAAATGCACGCCCACTACGTCAGCTTCGACTACTGCAACGACGTCTGCGACGATCCCGGTGACTGCGGTCACTGCCTGTGGTGTCCCGAGAACCTCGAGGTGGCCTGGATGGAGGGCTGCGCGCAGGCCATCAGCCGGATCAGCACGCAGCACCTCGCCGAGCGGGTGCAGTTCAACGTCGTGCACAAGGGCGTCGGTGCCGTGACCGACGATCCCGGCTGCGACTGGGACGCCTGGAGCATCGAAGGCGCGTTCGCCGGCGCCGTCTGGGACATGGCCGACGACGACTACGGCACCGAGACGGACCACTTCCGCTTCGACAGCCTCGGAGAGGACGTGTACGACCAGCTCGACCTCGAGGTCGTCGACATCCTGAACATCATGGCCCAGGACTGCGATGTCGAAGGACACGCGCCCTACCGCGCCCCCGGTTTCTTCCGCTGCGCGGCCGAGTACCTCGACGGCCTCGGCTCGCCGCAGGCCACGCGGGCCATGCTCTGGGAGACGGCCTGGAACTTCGACCTGCAGATCGACGAGCAGTCGCCCGGGATGGTGCCGAACCTGACCGCGTCGTTCCCCGTCGGCACTCCGACGCAGATCGCCAACGGCACCTTCCACTGGCAGCAGCCCTGGGACGACATGTCGGGCGCCTGCGCCTACAGCGTCCAACTGTCCGTGGGGCACATGCAGACGCCCGACCGCATCGTCGACACGACACACCTGTGGTGGGAGCCCGAGGAGCAGCTCGCGCCGGGCACCTACTACTTCTCGGTGCTCGCCATGGACCGTGCCGGGCGCTGGAGCGGCACCGCCAGCAACTACGGGCCGATCGTGATCATCGCGCCGGGCCCCTCCGACCTCGAGCCCATGACCCCGGCCGGCTGGACGGCGTCGCTGGTGCTGCGCAACGTCACGGTGGCGGCTCCGGACCCGGTGTTGCAGACCAGCCTGGTCAACGGCAGCAGCGTCTACTTCAACTGGGGCGAGCGCAACGTCGGCATCGGCACTTCGGGGAACTTCGTGGACGTGATGTACCTTGACGGCAACCCGGTCTACACCTCGACCATTCGCCTGCTCAACGCCGGCGTCACGAACGCCCCGCGCAACAACGGGCCCGTGAACCTGGGCGCGATCGGCCGCCACACCGTGTGGGTGCGCGAGGACGGCATGGACAACGCGGCCGAGTCCGACGAGGACAACAACATCTACGCCAAACAGTTCGTCTTCGCGCCGCAGGACCTGGATCTGGGCGAGACGATCTCGCGCACGGGCGGCCTGCCCGACGCGACCGCCGGCCAGGGGATGCTGCCCATCGGCAGCACGTTCTACCCCAACGGCGACGGCTTCGAGATCGAAGTCTGCCTCTTCCCCGAACTGGTCTGGGCCGTGCCGGACGACGCGGACGACCGGATCGTGCTGCGCCTGCACCCGCACGACTTCAACCAGACCGGGTTCACCACGCCGCTGGCGACGTCGACCAGCCTCGCCGACCTGCCGGCGACCGTCATCCAGAACCCCTCCGAGACGATCATGACCAGCTACTGCGTCGGCGTCCTGGACGACGAAGGCAGTGGCGCCGACTACCGCATCCACCGCGAGATCGGGGAGTGCTTCGCCATGCCGGACACCCTGCCGGGGGTGCTGTCGACGGCCGACTGCCTGGACTTCTACCTGACCTACAACGAGCTCGGCGAGGAGGCGTGGTTCACGATCAAGCTGGCCAACGCGAGCACGCGCGACCTGCAACTGCGCTTCTTCGAACCCGGGTTCGCCCTGGGCTCCCTGGCGAACGCCGACGCCCTCGTCACGGCCGCAGCGGGCGACACGGTACACCACAGCGTGCTGCTGCCGCCGGGCGCGATGGCGCTGACGGTGGTCACCCGGGATCCCCGTCCCGCCGGCTCGTCGCCGTACACGGTCTTCGCCTACCGGGCGAAGTCCGACCCGGCGGCCACGGTGCCCGCGGGCTGGTTCGCCAACGTCGTGCCGCAGATCGGCACGCCGTACAACGCCGCCTCGGACAATATCCCCGCCCCGACCTCGCTCACCGGAAACAGCGCGGCGACCGGCATCTACTGGTCGCTGAGCAACGAGAGCGCCGAGGCCGCGGTCCCGATCGGGCTGAGCCACAGCCTCTACCTGGACGGCACGAGCTTCCTCACCGGGACCTTCATCGAGGCGATCTCGCCGTCCTACACCGTCAAGGCCGTGCGCAGCACACTGCTGAACGTCCGCGGCGGCCGCCACGCGCTCACCCACAGCGTCAACAGCAACTCCGTCATCGACGAGGATGACTGGACCAACAACCGCCACGGCCGGCAGTGGGTCTGGTCCGCCCAGAACCTGTCGGCGAACACGACCTACCAGCTGCCGGCGCCCGCGAACCCGTTCGGCGGCCTCGCCCAGGTGACCGCGGGCACCGTGGCCCCGAACTGCGACGGCTACCGCCCGAGCACGCCGGTGATGCCGACCGTGCCGACGATCGTCGCCGCCTACGCGTGGGACGACGTGCTCGACGTGGATCTGGGGATCTACGCGAGCGCCACCGTGCAGGAGGGGTACACGTCGGACTACGCCCTGTCGCAGTGGAGCGGACCGGGCTGCGATTTCGTGCTGCGCGGCGTCGCGACGCACGGGACGGCCACGTTCAACCTCGGGGTCGTCCGCGCCGGCGGCCAGTCCACCGGCGACTACACCCTGGCCACCAAGACGACCACCGACGCCTGGGCCAGCCCGGTCGACGGGCGGCTTCTCGGCACCGTGGAGGCGGGCAGCTACCTCGACGCCGTCCGCCTGGACCTGCCGGCAGGGACCTACGTCTTCACCCTGACGAGCACCGACGTCGAGCTCGGCTTCTCCCTACACGACTTCAGCTTCGGCGCCACGGGCAAGACCGAGCCCTGGCAGGACGGGATCGCCTGGCAGACCGCCGAGGAAGGCAGCCCGTACGCGTCTTTCGCGGTGACGATCCCGGCCACCGGGGCGCCGACCGAGTTCGCGCTCGTGGTCTGGCGCACGGACGGAACCTCGGCCGCCCTGGACGGCGACTGGCGCGTCATGGTCGGCGACGATGTCACCGGCGTCGACGACGGCGAACCCGTGCCGGACGCCGTCACCGCTTCGCGGCTGCTGGGCGCGACGCCGAACCCGTTCAATCCGTCGACCGAAGTCGCGTACGAGGTGGCCCGTGCCGGCCGCGGCGAGTTGACGGTGCACGACGTGCGCGGGCGGCAGGTCCGGACTCTCGTCGAGGGCGAGCTGACGACGGGACGCCACGTCGTGATCTGGAACGGCCTGGACGATGCCGGGCAGCGTGTGCCCAGCGGCATCTACATGGTGCGCTTGCGATCGGCGGGGGGAGGGGAGGATCTGCTCAAGCTGACCCTCGTCAAGTGACGGTGGCCTCGGCCGAGTGGAACCGACTGCGCCCCGCTCCTGTATGAGCGGGGCGCGTGTTTTAGGGAGACCCGGCGCGCGCCGGCGATTCGCCGACTCTGGGGATGCCGGCCGCAGATATCCTAGGCTATTACCAGGAATTTGCTGTAGATTACCCACCTGTTGAATGTTCGCCCGGGACGGCAGGGCGCTCCGAGCGTGTTGCCGGCCGGCCCGCTGTTCCGCCGAAGGAGAACCCATGTTCCAGCGCCTGCCGATCGTCGCCGTCGCGGCCGTCGCCATCCTGCCCCTGCTCGCCGTGGCCGCCGGTGCCGGATCCGCGACGGTCGCGCCCCTGCACGGCGGCGCCGTCACCGCCACCAAGGCCCACGCCTTCGAGACCCTGATCACGCCGCAGGGGGTGCGCGTCTTCCTCTACACCGACGAATCGGCGCCGGCCATGGTCGAGAAGGCGACCGGCACCGCCAAGCTGGCGCTGCCCGACGGCCGCACGCTCGACGTGCCCCTGAAGACGCGCCAGCCGGCCGGCGGCGAGCCCACCGCCTACTTCTGCCCCATGCACGCCGAAGTCGTGCGCGACGCGCCGGGCAAGTGTGAGCTGTGCGGCGGGATGGTCCTCTTCGTGCAGGACCACCTGTTCGGCGCCGCCGATCTCGGGGCCGTCGACCCCGCCGCGGTCACGGCGTTGATCCGCGTGTCCGGCCTGCGGGGCGCCGAGAAAGAGGCGACTTTCACGCCGGCCTTCTCGACGCCCGACGAGAAGGCCGGAGCCGTGCAGGCGGGCCAAGAATAAGCGGGGAGGCCGGCACGCCGGATCTCCTGGCTTCCGAACCGTTCGCGGTGATCTCCGGCAACAGGGACGCCGCCGCCGCCGTCGTCGCGGCCGATTCCCTCGTCGCCCTGGCCCTGGCCCGCTCGCCCCGCCTCGCGGCGCTCGCCGAGTACATCGCCGTCGCGCGCGAGGAGGCGCCCGCCGAAGGCGCCCTGCCCGACCCGATGGTCGGCTTCAGCGCGCGCGGCGAAGACTACCCCGGCGCCGGCATCGGCGAGGATCCGATGGCCATGGCCGCGTTCGAGGTCAGCCAGACCCTGCCGTGGCCCGGCAAGCGCGGGCGCCGGCAAGCCGCGGCCGCAGCCAAGGTCGCCGTTGCCGAGGCGGAACTCGTCGCGGCGCGGCGGCGCCTCGCGGCCGAGGTGCGCGCCGCCTATGCCGAGCAGGCGGTGATCGATGCGCAGCGGGCGACGTTGCGCGAAGCGATCGCCCTGGTCGAACTGCTGGTCCCCGCCGTCACGGCGCGCTACGCGAACGGCCTGGCCGGCCAGAGCGACGTGGTCGGCCTGCAGCTCGAGCGGCTGCGCCTGGAGGTCGACCTGGAGGATCTCGACACGCGGTGCGCCGAGCATCTGGCCGAATTGTCCGCCGCGCTCGATCTGCCAGTCTCCGATCTGCCGCCGCTGGACGCGGGTCTGCCGGCCGTCGCGCCCGCCGACGTGGCCTCCGTCGCGGCCGGCGACCTCGCCGAGGTCGCCGCAGCCGAGGCCCGCGTGAACGCCGCCGCGCAGCGGGCCGCCGCGGCCGAAGGCGAAGGCTCGCCCGACCTCGTCCTGGGCGCCGAGTACGGCTGGCGCGACGCGCTGCCGCCGATGGTCACCGCCCGCCTGGGCGTGGAGCTGCCGCTGTGGCAGGGCCGCAAGCAGGACGCCCTGGCCCGCGCCGCCGGTCGCGAGCACCTGATGGCCGAGGCCGAACGGCGCGACGCGCTCGCCATGGCCGGGGCGGAAGTCGCGGGACTGCAGGCGCGCGCCGGCGCCGCGCAGCGGCAGATCGAACGTCTCCGCAACGGCATCCTGCCCCAGGCGACCCTGGTCGTCGAGTCGGCCCGCTCCGGGTACGCCACGGGCGTCGCCGACGCCGCCGAGGTGATCATGGCCCTGCGTCAGCTCGTCGAATCCCGCGCGATGCTGGTCGAACGCGAGGCCGACCTGTACACCGCTTGGGCCGCGCTGCGCGCCCTCGCGGGCCGCGACCCCGTTCTTCAGGAGTACCGCCGATGAAGCACGCGCCGTTGCCGGCCTTCGCGCTCGCCTTCCTCGTCCTCTTCGTCGCACTCGCCGTCGGCGGCTGCGACGGCGGCCATGATCGCGGCGCGCAGGGCGGCGAGGCGGCCGGCGCGGGGCGGACCGCCGCCGCGGACGAGAAGTGGCTTTGCCCCATGCACCCCACCTACATCGTCGACCGCAAGGGCGCCTGCCCCATCTGCGGCATGGACCTGGTGCCGGCGGTGGAGTTCTCGGCACAGCAGGGCGCTGCGGCGTCGGGTGTCCCGGGCATGGCGGCCATGGAATTGAGCGACGAGGCTGTCCGCCTCGCGGGCGTGCGGACGCATCCCGCGACGATGGAGCCGCTGAGCACCGGGATCCGGGCCGTCGGCCTGATCGTCGCCGACGAGACGCGCGTGCGCAGCGTGCAGACGCGGGTCGCCGGCTGGATCGAGTCGCTGGCCGTGAATTCGGTCGGGGCGCGCGTGTCCGCGGGCGAGCCCCTGCTGACCATCTACTCGCCGGAACTCGTGGCGGGCCAGGAGGAGCTGCTGCGCGCCGTCGCCGCCCGCGACGCCGCCGGCGGCGAACCGCAGTCGCTGGCCAACGCCGAACTGCTCGTCGCCGCGGCGCGCCGCCGCCTGCAGCTCTTCGAGGTGCCCGACAGCTTCGTCGCGAGGCTCGAGGAGACCGGCGCGGTCCTGCGCACCGTGCCCCTGCGCTCGCCTGCGTCCGGCGTCGTCACGGAGCGCATGGCCTACGTGGGCATGCAGGTGGAGCCGGGCATGGCCCTCTTCCAGGTCACGGACCTCGCCGTGGTGTGGGTCGACGCCCGCTTCTACGAATACGAGGCCGGCCTGGTCGTCGAGGGCGCGCCGGTCGAGGTGCGCCTGCCGCACGACCCCGGGCTCGTCCTGCAGGGTGCGATCGACTACGTCTACCCGACGCTGGACGACGCCTCGCGCACCCTCTCCGCGCGCGTCGTCCTGGCCAACGATTTCGGGTTGCTGAGGCCGGGCATGTACGCGGACGTGACGCTCTTCGCCGACCGGGGCGAAGCCCTGGTCGTCCCCGACGACGCCATCCTCGACACCGGCGAACGCCGCCTGGTGTTCGTGTCCCTCGGCGAGGGGCGCTTCACCCCGCGCGAGGTCGAAGTGGGGGTCCGCGCGCACGGCAAGGCGCAGATCCTGAGCGGCCTCTCGGCCGGGGAGCAGGTCGTCGTGAAGGCCAACTTCCTGCTGGACAGCGAGTCGCGCCTCCGCGCCGCGCTCGCGGGCGCCGGCGCCGCCGTCCCGACGGGCGGCCACGCGGAGGAGCACCGGTGATCCCGCGCATCATCGAGTTCAGCGCGCGCAACCGCCTCCTGGTGCTCGTGCTCACGGCGCTGGCCTGCGCGTACGCCGTCCACACGCTGCAGACGATCCGCCTCGACGCGCTGCCCGACCTGTCGGACACCCAGGTGATCATCGCCGCGAAGTGGGACCGCTCGCCGGACATCATGGAAGACCAGGTCACCTACCCCGTGGTCAGCGGCCTGCTCGGGGCGCCCCGGGTGAAGGCCATCCGCGGCTTCTCGGACTTCGGCTATTCCTTCGTCTACGTGATCTTCGAGGACGGCACCGACCTCTACTGGGCGCGCTCGCGGGTGCTCGAGTACCTGGACGAGATCCAGCCGCGGCTGCCCGCCGGGGTGAACGTCGCGCTGGGACCCGACGCCACGGGCGTGGGCTGGGTCTTCCAGTACGCGCTGGCGGACCCCGAGGGCCGCCACGGTCTCGACGAACTGCGTTCCTACCAGGACTGGACGTTGCGCTACGCGATCCAGGCCGTGCCCGGCGTGGCCGAAGTGGCCTCCATCGGCGGTTACCAGCGGCAATTCCAGATCACGGTCGATCCCGTCCGCCTCGCGGCCCTCGGGGTGCCGCTGCACGCGGTGATGGGAGCCGTCCAGGCCTCCAATAACGAGGTGGGCGGCCGCCTGCTCGAGTGGAGCGGCGCCGAGTACATGGTCCGCGGCCGCGGTTACGCCAAGACGCTCGCGGACTTCGAACAGATCGTCGTGAAGACCGCCGCCGGCGGCGTGCCGGTGCTGTTGAGCGACGTCGCCCGCGTGGAACTGGGACCCGACCTGCGCCGCGGCGTGGCCGACCTCGACGGCGGCGGCGACGCGGTGGGCGGCATCGTCGTGATGCGCCACGGCGAGAACGCCCTGCGCGTGATCGAGCGCGTCAAGGAGAGGCTGCACGAGCTGGAACCCGGCCTGCCGGCGGGCGTCGAGTTCGTCACCACCTACGACCGCAGCGACCTCATCCACCGCGCCATCGACACCCTCAAGCACGAGCTGCTGCTGCAGATGATCATCGTGTCGCTGGTGATCCTGGTCTTCCTGTGGCACGTGCCGTCGGCCATCGTGCCCATCATCACGATCCCCGTCTCGGTGCTGCTGGCCTTCATCCCGCTGCGCGCCCTGGGCGTCACGGTGAACATCATGTCGCTCGCCGGCATCGCCATTTCCATCGGCGTGCTCGTCGACGGGGCCATCGTCGAGGTGGAGAACGCCTACAACCGGATCCACCTCTGGCAGGTGGGCGGCCGCAAGGGGAGCTTCCACGACGTGCGCCTCGAGGCGCTCAAGGAGGTCGGTCCTTCGGTCTTCTTCTCGCTGCTGGTGATCGCGGTGGCCTTCATCCCGGTCTTCACCCTGGTCGACCAGGAGGGCCGGTTGTTCCGGCCGCTCGCCTTCTCGAAGAACCTCGCGATGGCCCTCGCCGCCGTCCTCGCCATCACGCTGGACCCGGCGATGCGCATGATGTTCGCGCGCAGCGACCCGTTCACGTTCAAGCCCCGCGCCCTGGCGCGCTTCGCCAGCGCGGCCCTCGTCGGCACCTACCACGACGAATTGAAGCACCCGATCAGCCGCGCGATCTACCGCGTCTACGACCCCGCCTGCCGCTTCGTGCTGCGCCACCCGGCGGCGGTGATCCTCGCGGCGTTCCTGGCGGTCGCGGCCACCGTCCCGATGTACTTCCGCCTGGGCACCGAGTTCATGCCGCCCCTGAACGAGGGGTCCATCCTCTACATGCCGACGACGCTGCCGGGCATCTCGGTGACGCAGGCCGTCGAGCTGATGACGACGCAGGACCGCGTCCTGAAGTCGTTCCCCGAGGTCCTGAGCGTGTTCGGCAAGGCCGGCCGCGCCGACACGGCCACCGACCCGGCGCCGCTGTCGATGATGGAGACCACGGTCATCCTCAAACCCGCGGACCAGTGGCGGCCCAAGGCGCGCTGGTACAGCGGCCGCCTGCCGGATTTCCTGCTGCCGCTGGTGCGGCCGATCTGGCCCGACCGCATCTCCTGGGCCGAACTGGTGGACGAGATGGACCGCGCCCTGCGCATCCCGGGCGTGACCAACGCCTGGACCATGCCCATCAAGGCCCGCACCGACATGCTCACCACGGGCGTGCGCACCCCGGTGGGCATCAAGATCTTCGGGCCCGACCTCGCCGAGCTCGAGCGCCTCGGCACGCGGATCGAGTCGATCCTGCCCGCGGTCGCGGGCACCCGCAGCGTCTTCGCCGAGCGCGCCGCGGGCGGCTACTTCGTGGACATCGAGCCCCGCCGCGGCGAGCTGGCCCGCCTCGGCCTCACCGTCGCCGACCTCCAGGATGTGATCATGTTCGCCGTCGGCGGCGAGAACGTCGGCACCGTGATCGACGGCCGGGCCCGGTACTCCATCAACGTCCGCTACCCGCGCGAGCTGCGCGACGATCTCGACAAGCTCGGGCGCGTCCTCGTCGACGCGCCCGGCGGCGCCGCCGTGCCGCTCGCGCAGGTCGCCGACCTGAAGATCGTCTCCGGCCCGGCGATGCTGCGCGACGAGAACGGGTTCCTCGCCAGCTACGTCTACGTCGACGTCGCGGGCCGCGACATCGGCGGCTACGTGGAAGAAGCCAAGCGCGTCGTGCGCGAGCAGGTCGCGTTGCCGGCCGGCTACGTCCTGCAATGGAGCGGCCAGTACGAGAACATGCTGCGGGTCGAGAAGCG
Source organism: bacterium (assembly GCA_031441465.1). Lineage (GTDB taxonomy): Bacteria > Krumholzibacteriota > Krumholzibacteriia > LZORAL124-64-63 > LZORAL124-64-63 > PNOJ01. The sequence goes on from JANOEP010000044.1 coordinate 19,224, forward strand.
CCTGCGGCTCGTCGTGCCGGCCACCCTGGTGCTCATCTTCCTGCTGCTGCTCGCGAACACGCGCTCGAGCTTCAAGGCGGGCGTGATCCTGCTGTCGGTGCCCTTCTCGGCAGTGGGCGCCATCTGGCTGCTCCACTTCCTGGACTACAACGTCTCGATCGCCGTGTGGGTGGGGCTGATCGCCCTGCTGGGCCTCGACGCCGAGACCGCCGTCTTCATGCTGCTGTTCCTCGACCTGTCGTACGACCAGGCCAAGCGCGAGGGCCGGCTGCGCGACCTCGCCGAGCTGGACGAGGCCATCCACCACGGCGCCGTCAAGCGCGCCCGGCCGAAACTGATGACCGTCGCCGCGACCTTCATCGGGCTGCTGCCCATCATGTGGTCGACCGGGGCGGGCGCGGACGTGATGAAGAGGATCGCGGCGCCGATGATCGGCGGGCTCGTGACGTCCTTCCTGCTGGAACTGCTCGTGTACCCGGCGGTCTACAAGCTTTGGAAGATGCGGGAGCTGGGCCTGTCGTTCCCCGCCGGACGGCGGCTGCGGGCGGGGCGCTTGTAATTCCCCGGCGGATTTGCTAACCTCATGGCGTCAAATCGCCCGAGATGACACCCCCGGTCCTTTCCGGGCTCCTCCTCGCGTCAGCGGATGGGAGTTTGTCGTGCATCGGCGGCGCACCTGGGTCCGGACTCTCTCGCTCCTGTTTAGCTTCGCCACGCTCATCCCCGCGAGCGCCGGCGCCCAATCGATCGTCATCACCCTGCAGGCACACTCCGATGTCGTCACCTCCGACCTTCACCGCTTCGGCGTGCACGACGACGCCCTGATGGGCCTGGACGGCTATGATCTGCCGGAACCGCCGCCGCCTCCCGGCAGCTACCTGAGCCTGTCTTTCGTGATGCCCGGCGCGGCGACGGACCTGCCGAACCGCTGGCGCCACGAGCTGCGCCCGTCGGAGATCTTCATGGATCAGACCGAGACCTGGGAGCTGGTCCTGGAGACCGACCAGGTCGGCCGGCCGCTGTTGCTGGACTTCGCCGCGGAGATCGGGGCGCAGTACCCGCTGGCCGTGACGATCGTCGCGCCGCCGGAGCGCGCGTACCGCGTCGAGCTGCCGGCCCAGCTGCCCTTCGTGGCGCTGGCGCCCGTCACGACGCTCCGGCTGGAATTGACGTCCGACGATCCCGTCGCTACGCAAGACGTCGATTGGGGCGCGCTCAAGCGGCGGTACGAGCGATGAGTGCAGCTTGGATCGGGAGCAATTCCTTCATGACGGGAGCTCGACCATGCGATGCCGGATCCCCTCCACTCTGGTCCTGGTCGTCGCCCTGCTGACCGCGGCGAGCGGCGATCTGGCGCAGACCGACGCCTTCTGCATCAGCGAAAACGAGACGGGAACCGGAGGTTGGGGTTGCACCAACATCCCCGCCTTCGTGCCGACGAACATTTACCTGTGCCTGCTCCACCCGAGCGGGGAACAGGTCTTGGCCTGGGAGGCCAGGATCATTCACGACAACGCCACCGCCATGGTCGGCTCCTGGGTGGTCAACGGCGTGGATTCCCACCCGGACGCCGAGAATTTCGTCGTCACCTGCGTGGTCTCACCGCTGTATCCCAACCCGCAGGATATCGTCGTGCTGGGCTCGATGCAGGTTATCGTCCTGAATCCGAGCGAGCGCATCGAGTTCTTCATCGGCCCGATTCCCGGATCCACGAACTTCCCCGCAGGCACGCCCGGTTACGTCCACACGATGGGCATCAACACGCCCGCCACCGTGTGTAGCGGCGAATACGCTTTGCCGGTGTTCCACATCAACATGTGCCTCATGGACGCGGTGGAGGAAGCCGACTGGGGTGCGATCAAGGCGCTGTACGAGTGATGAGCGCTTCGTGCCGGCAAGGCCGTGATTCCCGCCGGCGTGCCGGCGTGCGTCCACCCGCGCCCGCTCAATCCGAGCGGCAACCAGATCATGGTCCTCGATGCCAGATTCACCGATCCCCATCACGGAGGCCATCCATGAGCATGTCCACCCGGTTCTACCTGACGATCTTCGCCGCCCTGCTCGCCCTGTCCGGCGCCGCGCTGGCGCAGCAGGACGCCTTCTGCATCTGCGTCGACCCGACGGATCCCGCCGAATGCGGCGGCAACGCCGACATCCCGATGTTCGTGCCGACGAACATCTACCTGTGCCTGCTCAATCCGAGCGGCAGCCCGGTCCGGGCCTGGGAGGCCCGGATCACGAACACCAACCAGTCGGGCATGATCGGAACCTGGGTGATGTCCGGGCTGGACGTCGACAACGACCCCATGGACTTCGTCATCGGCAACGGCGCCTCGCCGCTGGTCCCGAATGCGCAGGATGTCGTCGTGATGGGCTCGATGCAGGTCATCATCCTGAACGCCAGCACGCCCGTCGAATTCTATATCGGGCCGATCCCGGGTTCGGGCACGTTCCCGGGCGGCACCCCGGGCTACGTGCACACGCTAGGGTTCAACACGCCTGCGACCGTGTGCGGCGACGACTTCACACAACCCGTCTTCAGCATCAACGGCGACAACCCGCCGCCCTTCGAGGACTCCTTCACCGTGACCATCTCGTCGACGCTCGGCGCCTACCACGACTTGAACAACCTCGCCGGCATGGAAGCGAGCGCGACGGACGGCCTGGACCCAAACCTCGATATCCCCGAGCCGCCGGCCCCGCCGGCGGGATTCGCGTACCTGACCTTCCCGCATCCCGAGTGGGCCTCGCCTCTGGGTGACAATTTCCGCACGGATTACAGGGCGACCTACGTGCCGGCGACCACGACCAAGACCTGGTCGCTGCATTTCACGACCGACCAGAGCGGCGTCGCGATGCTCGACTTCCAGCCGAGCTTCGACCAGACCGCGAACTGGGAGCTGACGTTGATCGACCTCGATTCCGGCGAGGTCGTGGATCTCTGGGGCGCAGGACTCGACTACTCGTTCAACGCCATGCCGGGTCAAGTCCGCCACCTGGAGCTGCTGGTGGGCCCGACCCAGATCCCGCCCCTCAGCCCAACGTCCAGCCTCCTGCCGACCGGTTGGTCTCTGGTGGGCATGCCCCTGCTGCCGGACGCGCCGGGCACCGTGGGCTCGGTGCTGCTGGACGACATCGTCAGCCCCACGTTCGTCTACAGCCACACGGTGAGCTCCGGCTACCAGCAGCAGTTGCCGAACGACGTCATGCGGCAGGGCAAGGGCTACTGGGTGGGCGCGAACAACCCCTTCACCTGGACGATGGAGGGGCAGCGCGACCTCAACGGCGCCTCGTTGGTCCTGAACAGCGGCTGGAACCTGCTCGGCGCGCCGTTGTGGACCGCCATGAGTATCGACGACATCAAGGTCGACTACCAGGGCACCCGTTACGACTACGCGACGGCGGTCCAGATGGGCCTCGTCGGCAGCTACGTCTATTTCTACCAGACCTCGACGGGCACCTACGTGACCCGGTCCACCCTCCATCCCTGGCACGGTTACTGGGTACCCGCCTACATGAGCGGCGTCAGCCTGTGGTTCCACTACACCAACATCGGCCCCGACAAATCCACCCCGGCCGCCCCGATCTTCGAACCGAACGACCTGAACTGGCGCCTGAGCCTCGGCCTCGAGGGCAACCCCGAGTCCGTGGTCGTCGGTCGCCTCGAGAAGGCCGCCGACGGCTTCGACGCCGCCTGGGACCAGCCCCGCCCGCCGCGCGCGCCGGTCGCCGCGTCCCGGCCGGAGCTGTGGCTCGACGGTTCGGCCCTGCACCTCAGCACCGGCGACCAGCTCACGTCCGACTACCGCGCCGCGACGGACGCGGACGTGGCCTGGGACCTCGTCGTCACCGCGCCCGCGCCTGGGCCGGTCACGCTGCGCTGGGACGCCGCGGAGTGGGGCGGCCGCGAAGATCTGCAGCTGTACCTGCCCCACCAGAACCGCGTCGCGGTGATGTCGATGCGCGAGCGGTCGAGCTTGACACTCGATGTGGGCGCCGCGCCGATGATCGTGCGCCTGCGCACGCCGGACCTGTCGACCGGCGCGCCGGAGGTTGTCGCGGGCAGTTATCTGCTGCGCGCGGTGCCGAACCCGTTCAACCCGCGCACCGAGATCGTGATGACGCTGCCGCGCGCCGGCAAGGCCGAGGTGCGGGTCCACGACGTTCTCGGTCGCGTGGTGAAGCGCTTCGCGGTCGACGCGGCCGTGGCCGGGGAGAACCGCGTCACCTGGCTGGGCACCGACGATCGCGGCCGTGACGTGGCCAGCGGCGCGTACTTCGCGGCGCTCTACGTGGATGGGGCCGCGTCGGGCGCGGTGGTCCGGTTGAGCCTGGTGCGCTGAGGCGCCGGGTGGTCGTTGGGCGGCGGGGCAGCTGCGGCTTGTCCCGCCGCCGTCTTTTCAGTAAGGTGATCCCGGACCGCCACCGCCCCGCCGCCGGAGGGATGCCGATGCGTTTCCCGCGCCCCGCGCCTGCCCTGTTCTTCGCCCTGATGCTCGGCGCCGCCGCCGCCGCGTCGGCCCAGTCCGACGTGTTCTGCGTTTGCACCGACGCCACGACCGGAACCTGCGGCGGGAACCTCGAGGTGAGCGTGCCGGGGTCGTGCACCGTCTATCTGGTGCTCGCGCAGCCGTCGGGGTCGCCGGTGATGGCCTGGGAGGCCCGGGTGACCGTCGAGGGGTCGGCCACCTACGTGGGCGGCTGGACGCTGGCGGCCGGCTTGAACGTGGGCAGCGGCGACAACTACACCGTCGGACTGCAACTGGGCGGCCTGAACGGCCTGATGCCCAACGGCGTCGGCTTGGTGCCGCTGATGTCCATGACCGTGATGCTGCTGGGGGAGGGCCCGCTGCTCTTCAAGGTGGGGCCCGTGCCCGGCTCGGCCAGTTTCCCGGACGGGACGCCCGGCTACCTGGTGGGCGCGGACACCCTGAAGCCGGCGTCGGTCTGCAGCGGCTCTTTCGACCGGGCCGTGTTCACCCTGAACAACGGCGACGCCGACGAGCAAGGCACCTGGGGCGAGGTCAAAACCCTGTATTCGCACTGATTCCGCTGCCCGCCACCCGCTCCGGACCCGCCGATCACAGCATTTTCTGCTCAACCGTGAGAACCGCCGGCCGATCATCTCCTGCGATCGCCCAGAAAGGCATGTCCTCAACCGCGAGCGAGCCATGCAAGAAACCAACGTCGCCGTTGCCGTCCCCGCCTTCACCGGCGCGGCCCCCGATTCCCTGCTCGACGTCTTCCAGGACCAGATCCGTCCCGGCGGGAGGATCCTCGACTTCGGGTCCGGCGACGACCGCCGTGACCTGTACCTGGCTTCTGAGGGTTACCGCGTCACCGTACTCGCCGGGTCCGCCGAGGCCGAGTCGCGCCTGAACGAGGCCGCGGCCGCCGACGGCCTGGACCTCGTCGCGCTTCGGGAATCGTTCCTGGAGCACGATCCCGGGACGCAGCCGTACGACGCGCTGCTCTGCTACGACCTGCTGCCGCGCCTGTCGCGCACGGACAACGCCAGCCTGCTGCACCGCATCTTCAGCTGGACGGCGCACGGGTCGCTGCTGTTCCTGACGGCACGGCACGTGGACGACACGTCCTACGACGAGGTGAGCGCGACGTGGGAGAAGGCGGGCCTGCACAGCTTCCGCGGTCCGGACGGCGAGTACCGCACCTACCTGGCGCGCGGCGTCGTGCGCAACCTGTTCCGTGGCTGGAACACGCTGCACCATCGGGAATCCATGTCGCTGGTCGACGGGAGTGCGGCCGATGGACCCAGGGCGGGGAGGATCGAACTCGTGGCGAGGCGCCGCTAGATCAGCGGCGCCCCGCCACGTCAACCCCCACCTGCACTGCTGGAGCGTGAGACTGGGAAGGCCGGAACTCCCCCGAATGGCCCTCGCCCGTAGGTCATTCTCGAAAAAGGAGTTCCGGCCAAGGATGTGAAGGAGGTTCGGGTCGCGACTCGCTAGCGCTTCGCACAGTGTTTCGGATACTGCCCGCAATCGAATGGTATGCCCCCCACACCCACTCCGACATCATCTATAAGCACGAACCCGGCGGGACGTTGCATGGCTTCGGCGGTTTTCCGCAATATTTTCACATTCCGGTATCCCGATAAGTGTATGCTATGAAAAGCCCTCGCCCGGCCGACGGGAGAATGAAGCGCATGATCAAGATCGTCGAACCAGACCACCGCCCCGAGATCCTCACCCCGCGTGCCGACGGGACGTGCGGTTGCTCGTGTGCCTGTAATTGTGCGACTGGAGATCAGGCCGGGAACCAGTCGATCAAATCACCCAAGAGCGATATCATCTCATTTCCGGTCATCCACGGGAAGCGTGACGGCGCCTGAGTCCGGCCGCCCGCTCTGCCGGGTCTTCCAGCACGGGGGCCGGAGCTATGTCTACGACGCCGGGGCTGATCAGGTCGTCGAGGTGTCGGCGTCCGTCGCCTCGTGGCTGGATGCAGCGATGTCCTATCCGGACTGGATCGCCGCCGATGCCGCCGTCGAGGCAGAGATCGTGCAGGCCCGCGTCGTGCACGGCCTGTTCCGCACCGGGCGCCCGCGCCTGGTCGCGAAGCGATCCGGTCGGAATCGCGCCGCCGACGATGCCGGCCGCATCTCACAAATGACCCTCACCCTGGACGAGCGCTGCAACCTGCGCTGCGCCTACTGCCCGCACACGCTCGCCGCCCCCTGGACGCGACCTCACGGCGAGCGGCGGATGTCGGAAGATACGGTGCGGGCCGCTGTGGATCTGTTCCTGGCGTGTGCGGACGGCGGTTCGCCGTCGATATCGCTTTACGGCGGCGAGCCCCTGCTGGCGCCGGGACTCGTCCGCGTGGTCGCGGACCTGGTCCACGCGGCACGGCGGCCCGGAATCCGGATCATCCTGGACACCAACGGCACCCTGCTCGATGACGCGATGGTGGAGATCGTCGCCGTACGGGGTCTGTACCTGCAGGTGAGCTTGGATGGTCCGGCGCCGATCCACGACCGCTGGCGCACCACGGTCGACGGCCGTCCCACGCACGCCGCGGTGATGGCGGGCCTGGAACGCCTGCTCGCTCGGGATCCCGCAGCGGCAGGCCGGTTGCAGTTCCAGGCGACGCTGGCGCCCGGCAGCGATATGCTGGAGGCCGACGCCTTCTTCGTGGAGCTGGGCCGCGAGTTGGGCCTCGCCGACATGTCGGTGGGTGCGTCCTATGCGGACATCCCAGGGATGGTCGAGGCCGACCCGACCGCGACCTCGCCGGAAGCGGGCGGGTGGGAGCGGGCACGCGCCGTGTACGTCGAGGCCTGCTCGTCTGGTCGCCACGCCGACTTGGGGCCGCTGGTGCAAGCTTGGTTCGACGGCCCCCTGATCCGTTTCTACCACCGCGAAGCAGAACCGTTGGCCTCGACCTTCCGGCCGGGCGGCGTCTGCACGCCCGGTCTGCGCCGCCTCCACGTTTGCAGCGACGGCACGCTGCAGCCTTGCGAACGCGTGGGCACGGCGTTCGGCCTCGGCGACGTGCGGCGCGGGTTCGATCTCGACGCCGTGGACCGGCTCGAGCAGGCGTGGTTCGATGCCCTCGGCGGCCGGTGCGCGGACTGCTGGGCGCTTCGCCACTGCAGCCTCTGCTTCACGGCGATGATCGACAGGGAGTCGGGCTGCGTGGGCGCCGTGCCGGAATCGGCTTGCCAAGACGTCAGGAAGGAGTTCGAAGGCACGCTGCGCTTGTGGGTGGAGCTGCTGGCGCGCAACCCGCGGGCCCTGGATCACCTGAGGGGCAGCAGCGTCAGTTGAGCGGGGTGCCCTGATGGAAGGTGATCACGCCGCATTCCGGCACGTCGAACTGCCAGGACGAGAACGCCACCGGCGTGCCGTTGAGCATGATGGTGTCCATTGGCGCGGGACCCAGGGTGCCCCGGTAGGCCGCCAGGCCGATCTCCCGGTAGCGGGGGCTCTGGAAGAACTCGCGGAGCTGCTCGTTGTCCTCGATCTCGCCGATGCTGACCGGGAAGGTGTTCGCTTTGTCCACTCCGTACGCCAAGTGGTATTCCGTTTTCCCCTTGTACGACAGGCCGAAAGCATGGGCCAAGGGCAACAGCCCCTCTAGGTATGACTGCTGCAGCTCTTCCATCGCCAGTCGTAGAGACTCGAGTTCTGCGCTGGCGTAGGGCACGCGCACCCCGTCGGCGGTGCTGCGACTGAATCCGAAGGAGGCCTTGGCGTCCCGGGTGGACGAAAGGGATGCTGTACCGTCATCGTGGATCTGCATGACGTCGAGACGGAGCCCCGTTGATTCCAGCGCCGGCTGATTGGCGAAGGTCGCGCCCAGCATCACCGCCACGATCGCGAACGCGACCAGGGGTCGCGAGGTCCGCCGGTCGCTGATACGCCTCCGCAGTTCCGCCCGCAGCGCCTCCTTGTGCTCGGAGTCGAGCCGGGGCGAGATGCGCGTCCCGCTCAGCCTGCGTTCGAGATCGTCGTGGTCAGACATGCCGGTCGTTCCCATCCCAGTGTTTGTCCCGGCCGTCCTCCATGGCGCCGCGCAGCTTGCCGAGCGTGCGGTGCAGCCGGGACTTCATGGTGCCCTCGGGGACGCCGTAGATCGCGGCGATCTCCTTCACGGGCAGGTCTTCGTAGATGCGCAGGGCGAGCCAGTTCCGTTCTTCGTGCGTCAGTTCGCTGAGATACCGGTCGAGCCGGAAGCGCTGCCGGGCCTTTTCCAGCTTCAGGGCGGGACTCGACTCGCTGTCCGCGAGCACTTCCTCGCCCAGGACGTTCAGGGGCGTGAACCAGGACTGCTGCCGTTGCGCCAGCTTGAAGTGGCGGTTCAGCCGGTTGATCGCGATCCGATAGAGCCACGCCTGGAACGGTTTGCTCTGCCACCGGAACTGCCACAGCCGGCTCAGGGCGAGGTGGAACACGTCGGCGGTCAGGTCCTGGGCGTCCACCCGGTTCAGGAGCCGGTTGTAGAGGAAACGAAAGATCCGATCGTAGTAATACTCATACAAGTAGTCGAACGCATCGGCATCGATCTTGGCGCTCTGGATGCGGAGCCGCTCGTACTCGAGCCGCTGGGGATCGTCCACCGCGGCCGTCTTCGGATCGAAGACAACCGCAAGCCCCGGCCGCAGCCCAGGATGTTCCTCTCGTGCCATTACAATGACGATGTCCCGGATCGGTTGCCACAAATGAGCGGTCGCGGGGGCGGGTTCTCGATTTGCCGCCCGGTGACGACTCTGCTACGTTCTCGGTTGAATATACCACATCGGGCGCCGTCGTGGCGCGTCGTTCCCCGAAAGGCCCCGTCATGGCCGAGCTTCCCGCCAGGAACCTCAAGGCGTTCATCGCCTTGCTCGAGCAGGCCGGCGACCTGGTGCGCGTCCGGGAGCCCGTCGATCCCGTCCTGGAGGCCGGCGAGATCGCCGACCGCTTCGTCAAGGCCGGCGAGGGCCCCGCCCTGCTCTTCGAGGACCCGCGCCCCGGCCGCTGGAGCGAGCGGGCCGGCCGGACGGCCCGGGCCACGGCGTCCGACGGCCGGCCGGTGCCCCTGGCCATGAACCTGTTCGCCTCGCGCCGCCGCATGGCCTGGGCCCTGGGCTGCGAGTCGTTGGAGGAGGCCGTCGCCCGGGTGCGCGAGCCCCTGGAACTCGCTCCCCCTGAGGGGCTTTGGGAGAAGTTGAAGCTGCTGGGCAAGGCCCGCGACTGGAGCGCCGGCCTGCCCCGCTCGGTGGCCGGCGGACCCTGCCAGGAGGTCGTGGTCCGGGGCGAGGAGCTGGACCGCCGCGGCATCCTGGACCTGATGCCCGTGCTGACGACTTGGCCGCAGGACGGCGGTCCCTTCATCACCCTGCCGCTGGTCATCACCCGCAACCCCGAGACCGGCCGGCGCAACATCGGCATGTACCGGCTGCAGGTCTTCGACGGCCGCACCACCGGCATGCACTGGCAGCTGCACAAGACCGGCGCCGACCACTACCGCGCCTACGAACGGCGCTGCGAGCGCATGCCCGTCTGCGTGGCGCTCGGCGGGCCGCCGTCGCTGACCTACGCCGCGACGGCGCCGCTGCCGCCGGAGATCGACGAGTCGATGTTCGCGGGCTTCCTGCAGGGCGCCCCGATCGCCTGGACCAAGGCCCTCACCTGCGACCTGGAAGTGCCGGCCGAGGCCGACTTCGTGCTGGAGGGCTACGTCGATCCCGGCGAGCGCCGCCGCGAGGGGCCGTTCGGCGACCATACCGGTTTCTACACCCTGCCCGAGGAGTTCCCGGTCTTCCACGTGACCGCGATCACCTCGCGCCGCGATCCCGTCTACCCGTCGACCATCGTGGGCATCCCGCCCATGGAGGACAAGTGGCTGGGTTGGGCCACCGAACGCCTGTTCCTGCCGCTGATGCAGAAGCCGCTGCCCGAGGTCGTCGACTACCACCTGCCGCCGGCCGCCTGCTTCCACAACCTGGCGATCGTGGCGATCCGCAAGCAGTACCCCGGGCACGCGCGCAAGGTCTGCCACGCGCTGTGGGGGATGGGCCAGATGATGTTCTGCAAGACCATCGTGGTGGTCGACGCCGAGGTCGACGTCCACGACCCATCCGGCGTGCTGTGGCGCGTGACCAACTCCATCGACCCCAAGCGCGACACGTTCTTCGTCGACGGGCCCGTCGACCACCTCGACCACGCCGTGAACGTCCAGTTCCTGGGCGGCAAGATGGGGATCGACGCCACCGCGAAGTGGGAGGGCGAGGACGGCTACCGGCGCGAGTGGCCGCCGATCGTGCGCATGGACGACGCGGTCAAGCTCGATGTCGCGGAGCGCTGGCGCGACCTCCTGGCACAGGCGGGGCGGCAGAAGTGAGCGACCTCGACCACGCCCACGCCCGCGGCCGCGACGGCGTGGTGGGCGATCCCGCCGCCCACGACCGCGCCGTGCGGTCGATGTTCGCGCGGATCGCGCACGTCTACGACTTCATGAACCACGCCCTGAGCTTCAACCGCGACCGCGCGTGGCGGCGCGACCTCGTGCGCGCCCTCGACCCCGGCACCGACCTGCTGCTGGACCTGTGCGCGGGCACGGGCGACCTCGGCCTCGCGGCCCTGCGCGGTGGCCGCTGCCGCCGGGTCGTGGCGGCCGACTTCACGCCGGCGATGCTGAAGGCGGGCCGCGGCAAGGGGCTCGGCGCGGAAATCCCCGCCGTGGCCGCCGACGCCCAGGCGCTCCCGCTGCGCGCCGGCTGCGCCGACGCGATCGCCGTCGGTTTCGGTGTGCGCAACCTGGCCGACCTGCGCCGCGGCCTGGCCGAGATGCGGCGCGTCCTGAAGCCGGGCGGCCGCTTGCTGGTGCTCGATTTCTTCCGCGACGACCCGGCCGCCGCCGGCCCGAGCCGCGGCGCCGCCCGCCCGCTGCGCCGCGGGCTGGACCTGGCGCTGCCGCTGGCAGGCCGGCTGCTCGGCCGCGATCGAGCCGCCTACGCCTACCTCGCCGCCAGCCGGGACCGCTTCGTGACCCCGGCGCAGTTCACGGCGCTGCTCGGCGAGTTCGGCTTCCGGGACATCCTGGTGCGCCGTCAGACCCTCGGCATCGCCCACCTGATCGGCGGGCGGCTCGACCACCAGGAGTGAGGAGAGAGTCATGGACCGCGAAAGGATCCCGTCGCCCCCGATCACGGTCGCCTGGACCGGCGCCAGCGGCTTGGTGTACGGCGTGCGCCTGGTGGAGGTCTTGCTGAACGCGGGCCGCGACGTGGCGCTGCTGCGCAGCGACGCCGTCGAGCAGACGGCGGCCGCCGAGCTGGGCCGTGCCCCGCGTGCGCTGGTCGAAGAGCTGCGGCAGGTCGCAGTCGCCCGCGGCGCGGCGCTGCGCGAGTACGGCAAGCACGAGTTTTCGGCGCCGGTCGCCAGCGGCTCGGCGCCTTCGGGCGGCATGGCGGTGTGCCCCTGCTCGATGAGCACGCTGGCCCGCATCGCCACCGGCACCGGCGACGATCTGCTGCATCGCGCCGCCGACGTGCAACTGAAGGAGCGGCGGCGCCTCGTGCTCGTGCCGCGAGAGACCCCGCTGGCGGTCCACCACCTCGAGCACATGGCCCGGCTCGCCGCCGCCGGCGCCGTGATCCTGCCGGCGATGCCCGGCTTCTACCAGCGACCGGCGACCGTGCAGGACCTCGTCGACTTCGTGGTGCAGCGCGTCTGCGACCAACTCGGCGTCGCGGTGCGCCTGGCGCGGCCGTGGGGCGACGCCGACGCCCCGGGAGAACCGGCATGACGACGGGACGCGGCGCACCGCGCGGTCGCGGCTGGCGGACCGTCGGCGACTACTTCGGGCTGGTGAAGTTCGAGCACACCGTCTTCGCCCTGCCGTTCGCCCTGATCTCGCTGCTGGTCGCCACCGCCGGTCGCCCTTCGCGGCGCCTGCTGTGGGGCGTGCTGGCGGCGATGGTCGGCGCGCGCTGCGCGGCGATGGCCTTCAACCGCCTCGCCGACCGCGGCTACGACGCGCGCAACCCGCGCACGGCCGACCGCCACCTGCCCGCGGGGCGGATCGGGGTGGCCGGCGCGGCGACCTTCACGCTGGTCAGTGCGATCGTCTTCCTGCTGGCCGCCCGCAGCCTCAACCCGCTGTGTTTCGCGCTGGCGCCGGCCGCGCTCGCGGTGGTCCTCGGCTACTCCTACGCCAAGCGGTTCACCCCCTGGTCGCACCTGGTGCTGGGCCTAAGCCTGGGCATCGCGCCGACGGGTGCGTGGCTCGCGGCCACCGGCGCCTTCGCCGCGTTCCCGCTGTGGATGTCGGCGGGCGTGATGCTCTGGGTCGGCGGGTTCGACGCGATCTACGGCTGCCAGGACGTCGAGATCGACCGGAGCGAAGGGCTGCGCTCCCTGGCGGTCCGCTTCGGCGTGCCCGGCGCGCTGGGGATCGCCAAGGGCCTGCACGTGCTGGCCGTGCTGTGCCTCGCGTTCGCGTACCGCGCGGCGCCGACGTTGGGCGCGACGGCGGACCTGGGCCTGTGCGCGCGCCTCGGCCTGATCGTCATGACGCTGCTGCTGGTCTGGGAGCACCGCCTGGTGCGCGGCGGGGATCTGCGCCACATCGACCGGGCGTTCTTCACCATCAATTCCTGGATCGGGATGCTCCTGCTGCTCTTCGTCGCCTGCGACGTCTACCTGGTCTGAGGGGGCGCCGCCGCCGTCCAGATTCCGACCCCCCGATGCTTCCGTATTGCGCACCTCCCGCACCGCAGGAAGGCATTCTGCGCCCTCCCGCGACACGACGGAACACGTCCTGTTCACGGTTCCTCCCGGATGGAGCGCCTTTTCGGGAGCGGCGTCCGCCTTGGGGGCTGTTGGCGCATCTATAATAATATCAATGTGATACAACGATCATCGCGCAGCCGGGTGACCCGGCTGTCCGGTCGGTGCAGACCGGGCGCAGCTTCCGGCAAGGAAATCCTCAAGCGGGTATGAGGCTTGCCGATGGACTCTCGTGAATTCACCCCGGTCCGGCCGTGCGGACCCGACAAGAGCGCCCCCCCGCGAGGGCAAGAGAAAGGGATCTGGAATGAAGACTCGTTACAGCATGCTGGCCGTCGTCCTGATGCTCGGCCTGGCCACGTCCGCGATGGCGACCGGGACGATCGGCCTGTTCTTCGACACCGAGGGCAACAGCGCCCAGCTCGTCGGCGAGCCCACGATGGTCTACGACGGCTACGTCCTGATCAACAACTCCGACATGCTGCTCGGCGGGGCGGCCTTCAAGCTCGAGTCCGAGGGCGGCTTCATGATCGTCAGCGAGACCTGGGCTCCGGGCTTGCTGTTCGGCACCCTGCTGACCGGCGCCGAGATCGGTCTCTACACGCCCATCGCGCAGTTCGGCAACGACCCCCAGTCGATCTGCCACATCCAGGTGTTCTCGCCGACGATGATCGTCAACTCGCACCAGACCATCGTCGCCGACCCGGACTACGCCACGCCGGTGCTGGCGAACACGTCCGCCATCCTGTTCCCGGCCGACGGCCTGACCTCCAGCATCACGCTGCGCCCGACCCCCCAGATCGGCGTGTTCTGGGACGAGGCCGGCACCCAGGGCGTGTTGATCGAGAACGGCGGCATGACCGAGATCCACAACGCCTGGATCATGGTCCGCAATGCCGAGATGATGGTCGGCGGCGCCGCCTTCAAGCTGGTCCTGGATCCGCGCATCATGATCCTGAGCGCGACCCCGGCTTCGGGCCTGATCTTCGGCAGCCTGTCGGCCGGCGTCGAGATGGGTCTGTACAGCTACCTGCCCGTGTTCGGCACCGACCCGGGCCTGCTGTACACCCTGCAGATGACGACCTTCAACAACCTGATGGTCAACGCCGAGCTGTCGATCGTCAATCATCCCAGCTACGACGCGCCCAAGGTGGCGGACAACAGCGCCGTCCAGTGGACCGCCGAAGGCCTGACCTCGTACCTGACCATCCCCGTCGGCACCGAGGAGATGAGCTGGGGCCAGGTCAAGAGCCTGTACTAGGCACAACGTTCCCGCGGAGGGCGTGTCGGAATCCCCCCCAGGACGCGACGGACCTCCGCAAACGGGAAGCGGGAGAGGGCAACCTCTCCCGCTTCTTCGTCCGTTCCCGCCGACCTCACCCGGGCGGGGGCTCGGGGTCGCGCTTCACGACGTGGAACCCGTAGGAAGTTTCCACCACGCCGGTGATTTCGCCGGGCTTCAGGCCGAACAAGGCATCCTCGAAGGACGACTCCAGATTCCCCGGTTCCACGAGCCCGATCAGGCCGCATTCGAAACGACTCTGTTCGTCGTCGGAGAAGCGGGCGGCCAGACCGCAGAAGTCGGCGTCGGGTACCTGCGCCTTGGCGGCGATCTCGCCTGCCAGGGCCTGCGCCTGGTCCCGGGAACGGGTGATCGTGCCGCCGTCGCCCCCCGCTCCCCGCCAGGCGATCAGGATGTGGCGGGCCACGGCGCGCCGCACAGGCACGCGCATCAGCACGTGGAACCCGGCGGTCGACTCGACGCAGGGATCCAACTCGCCGATTTCCAGTTGCGACAGGGTCACTTCCAGGGACAAGGGCAGCCGGCCGGGCCGCACGACGCCCAGTTCGCCGCCGTGGCGCGCCGTGCGGGCGTCGTCGGAGTAGCGGCGGGCCAGTTCCGCGAACGAGGCGCGGTTGTCGAGGATCTCGGTCGCCAGGCGCACGGCCAGGGCGCGCGCCTCGTCCGGCGTGCGCGTGACGCCGGGCATCGCCGGGCTGCCGTCACGATGGGCGATCAGGATGTGCGCGCCGGCGATCTCCGTCGGCCGCGCGAGGGAGTCCGCGGCGGCCGTCGCGGGCCCGCGCGTCGCCGGTTCGCGGCCGCGCAGCAGCGCGAACGCCACCAAGGCGACGGCGCCCGCCAGGGTCGCCAGCAATGCGAGGCGCCGGAGTTTCATCGTCCGCCCTTCTGGTAGGGATCGGCGCCCGTCGCCAGCAGGATCTTGCTCGCGAGCAGGTGGTAGATCTGCAGCTCCCAGTTCACGATCCCCGCGCGCATGTGCAGGTGGCGCATGTAGGTCAGGAACTTCTCCCGCTCCGGCGGCCCGAGGCCGACCGCCGCCATGGCGGCGCCGAAATGCTCGTACATCACGTCCAGCTCGTCCTGCGTTGGCAGCTTGGTGGAACGGTGCGGGTGGTTGACACGCATCTCGGGCCGGCGGCTGGGCTCGCGGCGCGGCGCGACGCAGGCCGCGCGCCAGGCGCGGCGCAGCTCGTAGCTCAGGACCATCACGGCTTGCGAGAGGTTCAGGGACGGCTGCTCGGGGGCGGTGTCGATCGAGCAGACGTAGCGGCAGGCGTAGACCTCGTCGTTGGTCAGGCCGGTGCGCTCGGTGCCGAACATCAGGGCCACCGGCCCCTCGGCCGCGTGTTCGATCAGCAGCGCCGCCAGATCGTGCGGCGCCATCAGGGCGCCCTTGCGCAGCTCGCGCGGGCGGGCCGTGGTGCCGGCAACGACCAGGCAGTCGCGCACGGCCGCCCGGTGGTCCAGCACGACCTGCGCGCCTTCGAGCACGTCCTCGGCCCCGTGCGCCAGCGCGCGCGCCCGCTCGCCGTAGGGATCGTGCGGCGAGATCAGCACCAGGTGCGACAGGCCCATCGTCTTCATGGCGCGGGCCGTCGCCCCGACGTTGCGCGGCTCGGTGGTGCGGCTCAGCACGATGCGGACGTTGTCCAGCACCGCCTGGGCCGCGGGGTCGACGGGATCGGAGGGGAAGCGGGCCACGGGTTTCGTCCTCTGGGGGGATGGCTGGTCGTCCGTCCCCCCAATATCGCGCCCCGCGGGTCGGTTGTCACGCGCGGGGGCGGCGTCAGCCTGGCAGCCGGTACGTCACCGTCAGCGGGAACGACGTCCCTTGCGGGTAGTAGCGCCGCCAGCTCACGAACGATGCGCCGCCGTGCTCGTGGACGCGAACTTCGGGGCTGACCGTGAGGACCTCGGCGCCCGCCGGCAGGCGCAGCTTGCGCTCGTAGAGGCGGTCGTCGGGGAAGTCGCCGGGGTAGGTGCAGGTCCACACGTCGCCGTCGCGGAAGGCGCCGCGGGGTCGGATCGTGCTCATCGACATCTCGACGCTCTCTCCCGGCAGGACGGGCACGGCCAGCTCGACGATCACGTTCTGGATGTCGGTGCCTGGCCGGGGCTCGAAACGGTGGGGCAGCGTATTGCCCCAGGGGTCCAGGATCTTCAGCGTGCGGTACGTCTCCATCTCGTGGGGGCCGGCGCCCCACACGACGCTGGTCTGCAGCTCCCGGCCGTCGTTGGCGACGTGGAAGGTGTTCCAGGCCTCGACGCTGCCGTCGGCGCGCAGGACCTCGTAGCAGGAAGAGCGCACCAGCCGCCGGCCTTCGGGTCGCGGCAGATCGCGGTCGCCGTCGACCTCGCGGATCTGACGGCCCTCCAGCTCGTAGAGCGCGTCGCCGGTCTGCAGCAGGTACGTGGCTTCGTCGACCGGCCGCAGCACGCCGGTGAGCGTGCGGCCATCGGTCAGGCGGACCTCCGTAGCGCAGCAGGTCTCGGCGGCCAGCAGCAGCAGGAGAAGCGGAGCCGCGCGGGTGGCGGTGCGGAGCGTGGCGTTCGTCGTGGTCATCTTCGTGCCTCCTAGAACGGGCTGTCGCCGAGATTCAGGGTCCCCGTCGCGAGCGCGGTTTCCGGTCCCACGTCGCCGCCGTCGCGCACCAGCGTGATGGCGCCGGAATGCAGCGTCGCGTCGCCGTCGCCGAGACGCCGCATGACCGACGGCGCGACCAGGACGACTGCCAGCACGGCGGCCGCGGCCCAGACGACCGGACGCAGCAGGACGATCGGCGCCAACGGCGCGGGCGCGGCCAAGATCCGCCCGCGCAGATCGTCCGCCGCGCGGTCGCCCGCCAACGCCTCCCGCCACTCCTCCCGCTCGCGGCGGCGCCGCGCCGCCTCCGCCCGGCAGTCCGCGCATCCGTCCAGGTGCGCGGACAGGGCGGCGGCCCGCTCGCCGTCGAGCTCGCCGTCGACCAGCGCGGTCAGCAGCGCGAGCGCGTCCTCACAACGCATGACCCATCCTCCCGAGTTCGCGGCGCAGTTGTTGCACCGCATGGTGCTTGCGTGAGGCGACGGTGCCCGGCGGGATCCCCAGGACCTCGGCGATCTCCCCGTAGCGCAACCCCTCCACCTCCGAGAGCAGGAAGACCGCGCGGTGCTCCTCGTCCATCAGGTCGAGGGCCCGGTCGAGGGCCGCGCGCAGTTCGGTGGCGTGCAGGAGGGCGTCGGCCGGGGCCGGCGGGTCGAGGTCGGCGGCGAGGTGCGGCGCCGCGTCCCGCCGCGTGCGCCGGCGCCGCCAGTGGTCGACGGCCGCGTGGCGCGCACAGGCGAAGACGTAGGCCGCCGACGGCAGCTCGTCGTCCCGGTCGGGACGCAGACGCCGCAGCCGCAGGAAGGTGTCGTGCGTCAGGTCGCGGGCGAGGTCGTCGTCCCGCACCAGGCTGCGCAGGAAGCGATGGACCCGGTCGAGATCTCTCTCGACCAGCCTGGTGAACCCGTCGTCCCGCTGCTGCGCCACTGCACCCCCCCGAACCCGAAGTTACCCTTGCCGGGCACCGTCGTCACGACAGTAAGACGCACGGGGGCGCGCTTTCTTCAGCGATCGATTCCGTCCGCCGAAAAAAAAGGCGGGGACCCCCGTGGGAATCCCCGCCCGTTGCCGGCGATGCGGCTCATGAGGGTCAGCGCGCGAGGACCGCCTTGGTGATGTTCACGAACCCGGCCGCCGAAGCCCGCACCAGGTAGACGCCGCTGGAGGCGGCGCGCCCGCCATCGTTGCGGCCGTCCCAGGCCAGGGCGTGGGGGCCGGCCGCCAGGGCGCCGTCGTGCAGGGTGCGCACGAGGTGACCCTGGAGGTCGTAGACCGCCACGCGGGCGGGGCCGTCGGCCGGCAGCGTGAAGGCGACGCTCGTCTGCGGGTTGAACGGGTTGGGCCGCACCCGCAGGTCCAGGCCGGGGTTGAACGGCAGCTCGCCGACCGCGGTGGCGTCGGCGGTCAGCAGCCAGGCGCTGGCGTTCAGAAAGAACTCGCGGTTGTCCGAGCCGACCTCGGTCCAGTTGTTCGCGTGGGATTCGCTGTCGGTGCCATCGGCGGTGCTCGAGGAGTCGCCGTAGCCCACGATCTTGCCCTGGCCGTAGCGTGACCAGGCGGCGACGTGGGGCGAGCCCTCGTTCTTGCTGATCAGGGCGCCCACGTCCGCGAGGTCGGGGTTGGCGGTCGGCCACAGGCTCATCACGTTGCCCACGTGGTAGATGACGGCCGCCACCTCGCCGTAGGGGCCGTGGATCACGGGATTGACCGGGTCGCCGGTCACGTTGGTGAAGGTGCCGGTGATCGCGTTGTTGCCCTCGTCCTTCACGTGGAAGTGCAGGCCGAACAGGGCGCCGCAGAAGGTTTCGGTGTCGCCGGCCGGGGGGACCGTGATGTGCGGCACGGAGTAGCCGCCGAAGATGCTCGGGCTGTCCCAGCCATCGCCGTCGCGGTCGCTGCCGTTGTGGTCGGCCACCACGAAGAGCGAGCCGCCGGCGTAGACGAACTGGCGCACGGCCTCGATCTCGGCCGCGGTGAACGGGGCCTGCGGCTCGGGGATCACCAGCAGGTCGACGTCGGCGAGCTGGGCCGATGTGATCGCCGCGTTGTTGCTGCGGATGGTGTTGCCCGCGAGGAACAGCTCGTAGCCCCAGCTCGACAGCTGGCCGCTCCAGGCCGACTCGCTCGTCGGGTTGGCCGGCAGGGGGTTGGGATGGTTGTCGTCGACGCGCCAGTTGCCCGAGGTGCCGGCGTCCTGCTGATGCATGTGGTCGAAGAGCACGACCTTGCCGCCGGCGATGCCGCCCTGGATGGTGACGGAGAAGTAGCCCGTCGGGGCGTTGGCCGGGTTCAGCGACTCGGCGCTCTCGTCGTCCCGGGCCCAGACGTAGTACTGCAGGACCGTGTTGCCGACCTGATTCGCGAAGGTCGCGGCGTACTGGTCGCCGCCCACGGAGGTCATGACCGTGGAGGTGAACGAGCCGGCGCCCACGCGCGACCAGCACCAGACCGCGTCGACGGTGCCGTCGGCGTCGGTGACCGTCGTGGTGATGGTGACGTCGTCGCCATCGGACGGTGTCGCGGGCGCGTGCTGGACCGTCGCGATGACCGGCGGCTGGTTCGAGGTGCCGGTCGTGCCGTCGTAGTACAGCTCGATGAATTCGTAGGGGTAGTCGGCGGGGTCGTTGGCCTCGCTGATCACCAGGCCCGACATGACGGCGTCGGGCGCCTCGACGCCCGTACCCGGCGTCGGCGTGGTGTTGATGGTCCAGGCCAGGGTCTCGGGATCCGGACGGTGGTAGGCGCGTCCGGTGGTGGTGATCCCGGGGGTCGGCCCGTCCTCGTTGCCGTTGGCGGCGTTGCGCAGCTCGTAGGTCTCGGCCCCGTTGATGAAGGGGAACGTCGCCGCGGAGTTCAGGAACACCACATTGCCGCCCAGAGCGACCCCGTAGTAGGTCTCGAACGCGGCCTGGGCGGCGTCGCGCGCCACGATGAGGTAGCCGCCCGCGGGCACCACGGTGCCGGCCGGGATCGTGTAGGTCTGGGCGGAGTTCGCCTGCACGAGCTTCCAGCCGCCCACGTTCAGGCTCTGGGCCAGGCAGGGTGCGGCGAGCAGCAGCAGCGCGGCGAAAGCGAGCAGGGGGCGGCAACGGGTCATCGGGCACGTCCTTCGGGTGCGGATCCGGGCGGGCGGATGCCGGGTCGGGCTGTTGGGGCGGCGGGCGAATCCGCCCCAAAGTTGATCAATGGTAACACACTGAGAACAAGAGAACAAACGTTGAGATCGGTAAGGCTAAAATCGTCGTTGTTCACAGCCGTGAGACGCGGCAATATGTATCTATATAGACTGTTATAAGGATATTATCTTTGCCGACCCATGGTAGGGTCCATCTGCAGTGCGTTCTTGACATATTCGCGAATCGCGAATACAGTATGTGCATGGAACTCAAGCCACAGGACATCTACGTTACCCTGAAATTAGTGGCTCGTGGCAAACAACCATGGACGTACAACCAGTTGTCCCTCGAATTGGCAATGAGCGCTTCCGAGGTCAACGCCGCCGTGAAACGCGCCCAACAGGCCGGATTGGTACGCGTGCAGGTGTACCATGAGAAAAACCCACAACCGATCATGAAAGCGATCGATGAGTTCGTGTTCCATGGGCTCAAGTACGCGTTTCCTCCCGATCTGGGTGGAATGGTACGTGGGATGCCGACGGCCTTCGCAGCTCCTGGAATTAGTGAATCCGTGCAATCCGATGGTCAGCCACCCCATGTTTGGCCCTGGGAGTCTGGTGTCGTGCGGGGGCTCGCACTTTCTCCTCTCTATCGATCTGCACCCCAGGCCGCGCACGCGGACAGCCAATTCTATCAGATGCTAGCTTTAGTCGATTGCCTGCGCATTTCTTCGCCACGCGGCACAGGAGCGGCAACGATCATGCTCAAGACCATGCTGGCGTCCTATGGCAAGAACTAAAAGTTCGAACCTGGATGCACTCGTGCGTGCTTCGGAGCTGCTCGGCCCCCTTCTCGATGAGATGGTGCTGATCGGCGGTTGTGCCGTTGATCTACTGATCACGGACGATGCGGCGCCTCCCGTGCGGATCACCCGCGATATCGATGTGATCATTGAGGCCGCATCCTATAACGAATTTCAGGCGATCGAACGACGTCTCCGCGAGCGGGGGTTTTCTCAGGATATGTCCCTGCCTGGGCCGATCTGCCGCTTTCACCATGACTCGCTGTTCCTGGATGTGATGCCTTGTGATGAGACAGTTCTCGGGTTCGGAAGCTGTTGGTTCAGTCGTGCGTTCGCCAACAGTCTGGTCTGTCGACTGCCGAACGGGCTCGATATCCGGTACGTATCCGCGCCCTACTTCCTGGCGACCAAGCTGATCGCCTTCAAAACGCGCGGAGCCGGCGATCTATTCAGGAGCAAGGATTTCGAGGATATCGTGGCGCTGATCGACGGTCGCCCGGAACTACCGGAGGAAGTTGCCGGGGAGAATGCCGAACTGCGGTGCTTCATCCGCGATGAGTTTCAAGACCTGATGGCCATGGGTGACTTTGTCGACTGCCTGCCGGGGATGATCCCGGCAGCGGACGCCACATCCCGGCGCCTGCAGGTCATCCTCGGCCGTTGCGAGAGCCTCCGCGCCGAAACTCCCTGATCATGCCGGCGCCCCCCCTCGTACCCGTATCGAGCTGGTCATGTGGTAATGAGGCTGACGATCAGCCAGAACGGTGCTAGGCTCACCGCGGTTCAGGTTGTCGAGGAGGATCGGACGTTGAAATCGAGATTCCCGGCGCTCACGGTGCTGCTCGTTGCCGCGGCGGCGACGGTCGCTCCCGGCCAGGCTTCTCCGGCCAAGACGCAACATCGCGCCCCCTCGCCGCGCGCCGCCGGCTCCCGCATCGGCGGCGACTCCATCGAATCCGCCGTGGGCATCTTCACGCTGCCGTACACCGACACGGGCTCCACCCTCGAGGCGCTCAACGACTACGACGAGATCTGCCCCTGGGACGGGAGCGAGTCGCCGGACGTGGTCTACGCGATCAAGCAGACCAACGACACCTACGTCACGATCGACCTCTGCGGCTCCGGCTACGACACGCGCGTCTTCGTCTACGACTACAACCGGGTCAGGGTGGGCTGCAACGACGACCGCATCGGCACGGAGTTCCCCTGCAACTCCCTTGACTCGCGGATCGACGCCCTGCTGCTCGAGGCGGGCATCCCCTACTACATCATCATCGACGGCTACGGCGGCGACAGCGGCGACTACGTCCTGACGGTGAGCGTCGCCGACATCCCCGTCCTGGAGTGCCCCGACGGCGCTCCGGTCGAGGGCGAGCCGCCGATGGTGTTCGGGTTCGACGACAAGTACAACTGCGGCTGCTTTTGCGTCAATCCACCTGCCAGGTACCAGAGCCTCCCGGTCGACGCCGCCGGCACGACCTTCGCCTGCTTCCGCTCCGGCTGGAACGGCATCGCCGGCGGGAGCGCAAGCGACTTCGACTGGATCGAGACCGAGGTCGGCCCTGACGGGATGCTCCACTTCGAACTCGCCGTGGAGTGGCCCTCGGAACTCGTCGTGCTGCCGCCCACCTGTGACGTCACCGAATACTACGGCTTCGTCGCCGCCGACCCGAGCGCGACCGCGACCCTGGACGTCCCGCTCGCGCCCGGTACGCCGGTGTGGGTGGTCCTGAGTTCCTCGCCCTACGTCGACCCGGGCCCCAACCTGCCCCTGGAGTACGACCTCCACCTGTCCATCGCCGGTCAGGCCGCCACAACGTCCAACGAGGGGCTGAGCTGGGGAGAGATCAAGGCCGCGTACCGTTGAAGGGCGGCCTGC
The DNA here is from genome assembly GCA_031441465.1 of bacterium. Classification (GTDB taxonomy): domain Bacteria; phylum Krumholzibacteriota; class Krumholzibacteriia; order LZORAL124-64-63; family LZORAL124-64-63; genus PNOJ01. The sequence continues at coordinate 42,149 of JANOEP010000044.1, forward strand.
CGCCGCAGTCTCGAACACTGGTGCGAATCGTGTACCGCCCGCCCGCGATGTTCCCTAGTTTCATCGACCGCCCCCCGATCACGAAGGAGAGGCCGATGAGATCGTCGACCCTGATCGTCATGGCGTTGCTCGTTGCGGTGCCGGTCGCGGCCGCGCCGCGGGTCGCCGGCGACACCATCGAAAGCGCCATGGGCATCGCCGCCCTGCCTTACCTCGACACCGGCTCCACCACCATGGCCTTCGACGACTACGACGAGACCTGTTCCTGGGACGGGAGCGGGTCGCCGGACGTCGTCTACGCGATCAAGCTGCCCGCCGACGCGTACGTCACCGTCGACCTCTGCGGCTCGACCTACGACACCCGCGTCTACGTCTACGACCAGGCCCGGGCCGTCATCGGCTGCAACGACGACAGCGGCAGCACGGATCCCCTCTGCAACCCGCCCGATTCGCGGATCGACGCCCTGCGGCTCGAGGCCGACGTCCCCTACTACATCATCGTCGACGGCTTCGGCGGCGACAGCGGCGGCTACGTCCTGAAGGTGAGCGTCGCCGACATCCCCGTCCTGGTCTGCCCCGGCGGCGCCCGGGTCGAGGGCGAACCGCCGCTGGTGTTCGACGTCGACGACGCGTTCAACTGCGGTTGCGCTTGCGCGAGCCCGCCGGACCGGTTCCAGAAGCTCGGGGCCGACGCCGCGGGTTCGACCTACGCCTGCCTCCGCTCCGGCTGGAACGGCTACCCCGGGGCCCCCGTGTTCGACGAGGACTGGCTGACGGTCATCGTCGGACCGGACGGTCTGCTCCATTTCGAACTCGTCGTCGAAAGGGCGACGGAACTCATCGTGCGCCGGGCCACCTGCGAGACCGCCGTGTACTACGGTTACGTCACCGCGGAAGCGAACGAGCCCGCGACCCTGGACGTCCATCTCGCCCCCGGCACGCCGATATGGGCCGTGCTGAGCCCTTCACCCTTCTTCGATCCGGGCATCGTCCTGCCCCTGGAGTACGGCCTCCACTTGACCATCGACGGCCAAGCCACCGCCACGGCGAACGAGGGACGGAGCTGGGGGGAGATCAAGGCGGTCTACCGGTAAGGCCCGGCCGGCCGGTGTGATTTTGCTGGTACATGCCATGGTTGCTGATACGCTACGATCGTTGTCCGATGCAACCGGAGAAGGACGAACTCGGCGACATCGACCCGCTCATGGAGGAGAGGACGATGAAAGCGAACACCCTGGTATTGATCCTGCTGCTGTTCGCAGCCCCCCTGCTCTCGACCCCCTTGGCCGCCCGGAACCCCGACGCCTGGTCCCAGCAGAAGCCCCACCGTCCGGCGCCGCCCGCCGCCGCCGCAACCGACGCGCGTGACGGCGGTGACACGATCATGGAGGCGGTGGAGATCGCCGGCCTGCCCTACGCCGACAGCGGCTTGACGACCAACGCCGCCGACGACTACGACGCGGTCTGCCCCTTCGAGGGCAGCGAATCGCCCGACGTCGTCTACGCCTACACTCCCGTTTCCGGCGGCGCGATCGCGATCGATCTCTGCGGCTCCGACTACGACACGAAGGTCTTCGTCTACGACATCGCGATGAACGTCGTCGCCTGCAACGACGACTTCTACCCGTCCGGCGACCAGGTCTGCGGCGCCTACGCGTCGAAGATCGAGTACCTCGAGGTCCAGGCGGGAACCACGTACTACATCATCGTCGACGGCTACGACGGCGAGTCCGGCGCGTACCAGCTGGCCGTCGCGCCGGCGACGGCCGCCGGCCTGGAGTGCCCGGCCGGCTTGCGCGTCGAGGGCGAACCGCCGCCGGACGCCGGCGGGGACGACGTCTTCAACGGCGGCTGCACCACCGGCGGGTTGCACTTCCAGACCATCACGGGCGGCCTCGACGGCATGCTCGAGATCTGCCAGATCTCGGGCTGGAACGACAGCCAGGCCGCCTACATCTACGACGTCGACTGGCTCGAGGCGACGGTAGGTCCGGGCGGGCTGTTCCACTGCGAGTTCGACGCCGACTGGACGATGGACTGCCGGGTGTTCAGCGCCGATAACTGCTTCTTCACCCAACAACTGGCGTACGCCAGGGGCGGCCGCGGCGTGATCGGGACGATCGATCTGGAACTGACTCCCGGCGCCGTCATCTGGCTGTACTTCGCGCCGGCCAGTTCGAGCCCGCCGATCGACGTGACGCCTTACACGTTCGACTACACGCTCGACGTGTCGGGCCTCGAACCGGCGGCGGCGGCCAACGAGGCGATGGGGTGGGGGGCGGTCAAGAGCCTGTATAAATAGGGTTCTGGCCACAAAATTGTCCCTGGCGCGGCAACGACTGCGCCAGGGACAATTTCACGTCCAGAACCCATCACTCACTCGGAGCGGGTCAGTTCCCCGAGCACTTCCACGTGCCCCGTCATCGGGAACATGTCGATCACCCGCGCGCGCCGCAGCTGGTAGCCCCCCTCGCCCAACGTCTTGACGTCGCGGGCGAACGTCGCCGGATCGCAGCTCATGTAAAGCACGCGGGCGGGACCGAGTACGGCGAGGTCCTTCGCCACCTGTTCGCCCAGGCCGGTGCGCGGCGGATCGGCGACGACCGTTGTGCCGGACCAATCGAGCGCTCCGGCGGGATCGCCCGGGTTGCCGGGTTGGTCGGCGGGATCGCCGGTCTTCCAGGACAGGACGGCCCGCTCGACCGGGGTGTCGAGCACGGCGGTGCGGGCGGCGGCGGCGCGGTCGCGTTTGACGTTGTTGCGGGCGTCGCGGACCGCGCCCGCGTCGCTCTCGACGGCCACGGTGCGGGCGAAGCGGTCGTCCAACGCCAGGCTGAACAGACCGACACCGGCGTACAGGTCCAGCAGCGCGGCTCCCGGCGCGGCGGCGGTAACGCCGGCCTCGTCCAGCCAGTTCCTGACGAGCGCGACGGCGGCCTCGGTCTCCCGGTAGTTCGTCTGGAAGAAGCTCGTGGCGTGGACGCGGTAGGTGCGGCCGGCGAGCTGGACCACGAGGTGGTCGCGGCCCCACAGGGGCCGGTTGTTGTACAGGATCCCCAGGCACTTCGGGTGCGGCGCCGTGCCCTCGGGCAGTTTCTTCAGCACCGCCTTGAGCATCCGCGCGCGGTCGGGCTCGCCGAACAGCGACACCAGGAAGCGGTCCTGGTGGTCCAGGCGCACCACGACCTGGTCCGCCGGCGGCAGGGTGACGACGAAGGGGAAGATGTCGTCGTTGAACGCATCCGGCATCAGGCCGTGCCGCTCGATCAGCAGGACCTCGTGGCTGTCGTGGCGAAGCATGCCGTACGGGCCGGCCGGCGTCCGCCACAGGCGGACCTTGTTGCGGTATCCCAGCGCGGGGCCGGCGGGGACGGGACTTTCGAGACGGTCGCCGAGGTCGAGACCGGCGATTCGGGCGAGGCAGTCGCGCACGATCTCCGTCTTGACCCGCAACTGAGCCGCCACCGACAGGTGCTGCAGATCGCAGCCCGAGAGCGATCCCAACTCGCCCAGGGGTGGCTCGACGCGGTCGGCCGACGGGGTGACCACCTCGATCAGCTCGGCTTCCAGGAAGCCTTTGCGCCGGCGCGTTACGCGCGCTCGGACCGTATCGCCCGCGGCAGTGCCGGCCACGAACGTGGTCAAGCCGTCGGGACTGCGGCCCAGACCGGCGCCGCCGGTGACCAGCTTCGTGATGGCGGTCTCGAACAAGTCGCCCACGTTCAGGGGGGCGGGCGTCGGGACGCCGGAGGGATTCGTGGTCTGCAGGTCGTTCATGTGGGATCCTTGGATATGGTGAGGGACCCCCCAAGCTAACACCCGCGCCCATCACATCCAAGCCGACGGTTGTGGCCGGAAAATTGTCCCTGGGGCCCAAGGACCAGCTTGGCACCCATTATATGGTAATATATAGGTATAATTATGGATATTCATGGGCCGGAAGGCCCGAGGGACAATTTCCCGGCCATAACAAAAGTGACACCGGGAAGGGTTCCGGTCTAGACTGCCCGACATGTTGAGAACGCCCCCCAATTGGAACTCCCTTCCCCCCGCCGCCCTGTTCCTGGCCGGCATGCTCCTGCTGACCCCCGGCTGCGCCCCCCACCGCCGCGGCAAACTGCCGCCGCTCAGCGACCAGCCTGCGGCGCCCCATCCCGACTCCGACAGGCCGGACCGCTCGCGTCCCGGTCGAGTTCAGCCTCGATCGGGGACGACGTGGCCGCCCGTCGGGATGCCGGAAGGTACCCTGGCCGATTCGTCATCCGGGGAGGCTGCGGTGCCGCCGACCGAGGTCGCCACGGCGACGGGGCAGGAAGTCTGCCGGCTGGCCATGGAGCACCTGGGCACGCCCTACCGGTTCGGGGGCTCGACGGCCAAGGGCTTCGACTGTAGCGGGTTTGCGAGGTTCATCTTCAAGAAGGTCGGGATCGTGTTGCCGCGGTCGTCGGTCGAGCAGTCCCGCGCCGGGCACCACGTACCCAAGGGGGAGCTGCGGGTGGGCGACCTGCTCTGCTTCAACAACGGGCGCGGTCGGATCTCGCATGTGGGGATCTACATCGGGCACGGGGACTTCATCCACTCGACGTCCACGGGGGGGCGTGTGCAGATCGACAGCCTGAACGAGCCCTGGTGGACGAAAAGCCTCGAAGCGATCCGGCGTGTGCTGCCCGAGTAAGTGGGTACCCGCGCGGGCCGGGCTCAGGCGTCGTGGCTGGGTTCGGCGCGCCCGCCCGGGCCGATCCGCAGTTTGGTCGAAGTCTGCATCGCCTCGTTCACCGCCTCTTCCATCCCGATCACCTCCGACAGCTCCAGCAGCTTGACGGCGCGGGCGTTGAGCACCGGCCGCGGCGAGCGGATCGAGCAGCAGTCGCGGTGCGGCTCGATGGAGATGCCGTACGCGCCGATGCGCCGGCTCAAGGCCGTGATCTCGAGCTTGTCCATGCCGATCACCGGCCGCAGGATCGGCAGGCGGATGTCGGGCGTGATGGCCGCGAGGTTGGGCAGGGTCTGGCTGGCGACCTGGCCGACGCTGTCGCCGGCGATCACCGCCTGGCAGTTCTCCCGGCGCGCGAAGCGCACCGCCGTCTTGAACATGTAGCGGCGGAAGAGCACCATGTCGTAGGCGTCCTCGACCGCGCCCATGGCGCGCACCTCGTACGGGTAGGACGGCACCAGGTGCAGCACCAGCGGCTGGGGGGCGAAACCGGCCAGGACGGCGACCAGGCGTTCGATCTTGTCGGAGTCGGCCTCGGCGACGCTGCGGCCCGGGTAGAAGTGGACGAACTCGGGGCGGCAGCCCCGCCGCATCATCATCCACGCCGCCACCGGCGAGTCGATCCCGCCGGACATCAGGACCGTGACGCGCCCGCTGGAGCCCACGGGCAGGCCGCCGCAACCGGGCAGCTTCTGGGCGAAGATCAGGATTTCCCGCTTCATCACCAGCACGTGGACCGTGAATTCGGGATTCCGTAGGTCCACCGGCAGGCCGGTCGCCGTGACGATGGCGGCGCCGAGCTGCGCGCTGATCTGGGGCGAGGGCATCGGGAAAGTCCGGTCGGATCGCCGCGTTTCCACCTTGAAGGTGCGGGCGGCGCCCACCTCGCGGCGGGCCATCGCGGCGGCGATCTCGCCGGCGCTGTCCAGGTCGGCCGCGTCGTCGCCGGTGCGGGGGACCGAGGCGGCCAGCGACAGGTTCTGGATGCCGGGCACCCGCTGCAGTTTCGCGGCGGCGCGCACGGCGGCCGCCGGATCGCCGAGGCGCAGCAGCAGGCGGCTCTCGATGTGGTTGAGGGCGACCACCGGCTCGCCGCGCAGCTGCGCCATCATGTTGTTGCGCAGGCGCAGCAGGAACACGTGGCGGTTCTTGCCCTTCAGGGCGATCTCCGAGTAGTGGGCGCTGATCACCGTTCGGTCGGCGTCGGTCGGCAGGCGGTCGTGCACGGAATCTCCGTCGACGAAGGAAGGGAGCCGCAGTTCGCGGGTCAGCCCAAGGATGCGCCCTGAGCGGGCGAAGTCAACGGGCGAGGGTGATCTTGGCCGTACGGCGGGCCGCGGCGGATCCGTCCTGCGGGCTGCTGAAGAAGGTGGCGAAGTAGATGCCGGCCGGGCAGGCGCGCCCGTCCCGGTCGCGGCCGTCCCAGGACGCGGAGCGCTCGCCGGCGGGGGCCGGGGGCAGGGCGTGTGCGTGGACGAGGCGTCCGCGGATGTCGTGGATCTCCAGGCGGTCGCGGCTCGGGGCGGCGGTCCGCCAGCGCAGGATGCCGCGGCCGTGGAAGGGGTTGGGCAGCGGGGGCAGCAGGCTCAGGCCCGGGCCGTCGGCGCCGTCGCCCACCGCGACGACGACGTCCGCGGCGTGCAGCAGCCAGCCCTGGGGATCGACCGTCACCCCGGTCACCGCGGCGGGGACGGGCAGCCGGAAGTCCATGATCCGCCGGTCCACCCACAGGGCCACCGGGATGTCTCCGGCGGCGGTGGTGAGCGTCAGGTCCAACGGCATGATGAAGGGTTCGTCGCCGGTCAGGGGATCCGGCGGCTGGACCTGGCGCAGGTCGAGGTGCAGCACGTTCTGCCCGAATTCCTGCTCGTTGAACCAGGTCAGCGCCAACTCGGGGTGGGTCGTGCGCAGGAGCCACTGGTCGAAGAACCAGTCGAGCTGTTGGCGGCTGGTGCGCTCGCAAGAGCCGACGAAGTCCGCTGTGGTGACCGCCGTGTGGGAAACGTCGCGGTTCGTGATGTACTCGCGCAGGGCGTCGAAGAACATCTGGTCGCCGAGCACCCGCCGCAGCATGTGCAGCACCCAGGCGCCCTTGTGGTAGACCAGATCGTCGAAGTAGTACCAGGGGTCCGCGACGCCGGGCTCCCGCAGCAGGGGCGTGTCCCAATTCGTGAAGTTGCTGCGCGCCTTCATGAACCACTTCAGGGCGCTCGGGCCGGAGTTGTGCTCGCGCCACAGCCCCTCGACGTAGGTCGCGAACCCTTCGTTCAGCCAGACGTGGGTCCAGTCGGCGCAGGTGACCTTGTTGCCGAACCACTGGTGGGACAGCTCGTGCATGATGATGGTGTCGAAGAAGTGGTCGCCGCGCACGAAGTGGGACCCGTACGAGGTGGCTGTGGGGTGCTCCATGGCGCCGTCCCACTCGAACAGGGCCATGCCGTACTTTTCGCCCGGGAACGGGTAGGCCCCGAACTTCGACTCGCAGAACGCCATCATGGCGCCCAGTCGTTCGAAGTCGACGACGGCATCTTCCACGAGGTTGGGGTAGACGTAATGGGTCAGCGGCAGATCGCCGCCGATGCCGGCGTAGATTTCCTGGAGCACGACGTAGTCGCTGACGGCGACCGACAGGTGGTAGGTGCTCAGGGGCTGGGCCTCGCGCCAGCAGAACAGCTCGGTCGTCGCCGGGTCGCGACCCGCGAGCGGCGAGCCGGGCGGGGCGAGGGCGACGGCGCCAGGCAGGTAGGGGTGCGGCGGCGGCGCGGCCAGCGGCGCGCCGTTGGAGACGCCGATCAGGCCCGCGGGCACCACCAGCATGATGTCGCAGGTGGCCTTGTCCAGGGGGTAGTCCTTGCACGGCCACCAGGAACGGGCGCTCCAGGGTTCGCTGAGGCTGGCGGCGATCGGCTCGCCGTCGGGCCGCGTCGTGAACTGGAAGCCGAAGAAACCGGCCGGTTGGGGCGCACCGCTGAAGAACACGGCGACGGTCAGCGTGTCGACGGGCGAAACGGACGCCGCCAGCGACACGCGCAGCAGGTCGCCGTCGCGCTGCCAGGGCAGGGGCGTGAACACCGTGCTGATCTCGCCGGCGCCGCTGACGCCCATGCCGGCGGCGAAGTCCAGGACCAGCTCGCCGACGCCGGCCTGGACCGGCGTGAAGGTGACGAAGCAGGCGCCGCTCAGGACTTCCTGGTCGATGTTCACGTCGAGGTAGAGGGCGTAGTGCAGGACGTCGATGGCATCCTGCTCGGGTGTCGCCTGGGGCATCCGGTCGGCAGTGAAGGCGGCCGCGGCGGCCAGGGCCCGTGCCTTGCCTTCGTACGCCCAGGAGTCCGGGCTTTGGTCGGCCAGGAGGTGGTCGGTCGTGGTTCGAACGGCAGGATCGGTGACGGGCGCGGCGAAGCCCGCGACGGGCGACAGCAGCGCGACGCACAGCAGAGCGGCGACTAGGCCGGCGGATGTCTTGGGCGATGTGTGCATGACGGGGTTACAGTCTCAAAGAACCTGGTTGTCTCCTCAAGTTGTCTGGCTCACAATGCAGGATGCCGCGCGGATCGCGCGAACGGTCCATGTTAGCACATGAGAGCATCTTTTGCACCCGCCGGTATCCGCGATGCGGGCCGGCTCGGACCTTCGGGAGGAACCGATGCCGGACAATCGCGCTTTTTCGCTCGATCTGACTGGTTTAGAGTCATTTCTCGACCGCGGCGCGATCGACGAGCGCGCCGACCTGGCGCGTGCCATCGGCGCGGAACTGGCCCGCCGCGAGGGTCCCGGCGCCGACTTCTTGGGTTGGCTGGACCTGCCGCGCAACGCGTCCGGCCCGGATCTGGACCGCCTCCGGGACGCCGCCGAAGAAGCCCGCCGCGCCACCGACGTCGTGGTGGTGATCGGCATCGGCGGCTCCTACCTGGGCGCCGAGGCCGTCCTGCACGCCCTGGCCGACCGCACCTCCGGACCCGAGATCCTGTTCGCCGGCACGCACCTGTGCGCCGCCGGACTGCGCCGCCTGCTGCGGCGCATCGAAGGGCGCGAGGTGCGGCTGTGCGTGATCTCCAAGTCCGGCACGACGCTGGAGCCCGCCGTGTCGTTCCGCCTGTTCCGCGCCGCGCTGCGGGAGCGCTACGGCCGCGACGGCGAGCGGCGCCGCATCACCGCGATCACCGACGCCTCGCGCGGCGCCCTGCGCGCGCTGGCCGACGCCGAAGGTTGGGACAGCTACGTCATCCCCGACGACGTGGGCGGGCGCTTCTCGGTGCTGAGCCCGGTGGGCCTGTGGCCGCTGGCCGTCGCCGGTCTGGACGTGCGCCGCCTGCTCGAGGGGGCGGCCGACATGGCGGCCACCTGCGAAAACCCCGTGCTCGCCGCCAATCCCGCGCACCTGTACGCCGTGGCGCGCCACCAGCTCTACAGCGCCGGCTTCACGACCGAGGTGCTCAGCACCTTCCACAGCGACCTCGGGCCCCTGCAGGAGTGGTGGAAGCAGCTGTTCGGCGAGAGCGAGGGCAAGCACGGGCGCGGCATCTTCCCGGCGTCGTGCCGTTTCACGACCGACCTGCACAGCCTCGGCCAGTACCTGCAGGACGGCCGCCGCGAACTGTTCGAAACCTTCCTGACCGTCCGCGAGACCGATCCCTCGCTCGTCGTCCCCGCCTCGACGGACCGGGGCGACGGGCTCGGCTACCTCGAGGGCCGCTCCCTCGACGACATCAACGCCCAGGCCTACGCCGGCACGCGCGCCGCTCACCGCGAGGGGGGGCTGCCGACGCTCAGTCTGGAGCTGGCGCGACTGGACGAGTGGAGCGTCGGCGGGCTGCTCTTCTTCTTCGAGAAGGCCGTGGCGGTCAGCGGGCGCCTGCTGGGGGTGAACCCCTTCGATCAGCCCGGTGTCGAGGCCTACAAGCGCGAGATGTTCCGGCTGCTGGGCAAGCCCGCCTGAAGCGGGGAAACCGCGTCCGGATGGCTGCGGCTTCCCCGTTGGAACGCGGCGCGGGTCAACGCGCGAGCGTCACTTTGATCGAGCGCTCTTTTCCGTCGGCGGTCAGCCTCACCACGTAACTTCCCGAAGCAGCAACGCGTCCGCGCTCGTCGCGACCGTCCCAGACCAGCGCCTGCCAGCCGGCCGGTCGCGCGGTCATCGCCAGTTCGCGAACCAGCCTCCCCATCTGGTCGTAAACGGCAAGACGGATCCGGGACGCCGCCGGCAACCCGAAGCGGATCGTCGTGCTGGGATTGAAGGGATTGGGATAACTCTCCAGCGCGAACGGCGCCGCGGGGGTGCTCGGCCCGGCGCCGGTGACGTCCTGCGGCCGCAACAGGCCTGGGGCACCCCGGTTCCCGTGCACGTCAACGCCCGCCACCTTGTAATAGGAACCGCTTCCGGTCTCCCACGACGCGTCGGTCCAGATCGTGTCACGCAAAGAGGCGACCAGACTGGCCTCGTTCACTGGGAAGTCCGGACTCGTGCCGCGGTGGACCTCGTAGCGGTCGAGGTCCGCTTCGGTATTCGGATGCCAGGCGAGGTCGAGCCGCGCCGGACCGAACTGTGCGCGGCCGGCCAGCCCCTGTAGCAGCGCCGGCGCCAGGTTGTCGACCGAGCGCGCGCTGTCGGGCGGCGACGCCCAGAACACGGCGGGATCGGCCGTGTGCGCGAGGACCTGGACGTAGGTGGGATCGTCGCAGACCGCGGTGGAGTCGAACAGCGTCGGGACGGTCTCCGCGTAGCCGGGCAGGTAGTACGCGTCCAGCGAGGAGATCAGCCGCCAGTAGAAGGTCCGGCCGTCGAGGGTTTCCGTCCGCAGTTCCCGCTGTGGGGCGGCCGCTTTCTGGAGCGCCGCTTCGGCGGCGGTGATGGCGCGCCAGACCGTGTAGCGGGTGATGAGCCGCTGCTGCGCGTCGTCGCCGGGGCTGGCGTGCCACGAGAGGTCGAGCAGGCCACCCTGGTCGCCCGGGACGTCCCGCACCGCGTGGAGGCGCGGCACGCGGTCGCCGGCGCCGCTGCACGCGACGCCGGGGCAGGCGACTCCGGTCGTGATCATGGCGGCCGCCGGCTCGACCGCGACGGGGGAGAAGCGGACCACCACGTCGAGCGTGTCGCCGTGGCCGAGGTCGAAGGGCCCGGCGCCCTGGACGAGGCTGAAGGGCGAGGCTGGCGTGTCGACGGTCCCGGTCAGCCGGCAGCCGCCCTGGTTCGTGACGACGAACGGGAGATCCGCGTGCTGCCCGATCGACACGACGCCGAAGTCCAGCGACGCGGGCGCGACCAGGCAGGAGGGATCGACGCCGAGGCCGGTGAGCGGGATGTCCGCGCAGCCGCCGAGCCCGATGTCCAGGGTGCAGGCGTGCGTCCCGCCGGAGGTCGGTTCGCAGCGCACGGTCACCGCCAGCTGTTCGCCGGCGCCGAGGCTGAATGGGCCGCCGCCCGCCAGGACGGTGAAATGGTCGCACGATTCGGAGACGTCGCCGGTCACGACGCCGCCGCCGTCGTTGCTGATGACCAGCGTGCTGTCCCTGTAGGCTTCCACCTGCCCGAAGTCGAGCTGGTCCGGCTCGACCCGGCACAGGGGCGTCGGCTGCGCGAAGATGTCCGTGCCGCCGCCGCCGCCGCTGCGGGCGTCCCACCAGGCGACCAGCTCGTTGCTCGTGGTGAGGGTGGCGGGGTAGGGGTAGGTCTGGTCGCCGTCGGCCGCGCACAGGACGAGCCCGTCGGCCGCCCACCGCGCGGCGCCGTTGGCGTCGACCTGCTGGACGTAGATGTCGGCGTCGGCGCCGCGCTGGTCGTGCCAGGTCACGACGGCGCCGCCGTCGCCGTCGGCGACGACCCGGGCGCCCTGCTGGTGGCCGCTCGCATCGCAGATCGCGAGTCCGGCGGTTCCCCACATCAGATCCCCGGTGGAGCGTACGCGCTGGGCGTAGATGTCGTAGTTGTAGTTTCGCATGTCGCGCCAGACGACGATCGCGCCGCCGTTGCCGGTGCTTGCGATCTGGGGGTTGTCGGCGGCCGGCAAGCCGGAGGAGAACATGACGACGCCGCCGGCTCCCCACTGGACGGTGCCCGTGGTATCGATGCGCTGAGCTGAGATCGTGGAGGTGCCCAAACCGTTCGTACACCAGGCGATGACGGCTCCCGTCCCGCCGTCGTCGACGATCTGGGGGCTGATCCTATTGTACATAGGGGTGTAAGGTGAAATCTGCACGCCGCCGCCGCTCCACATCGTGGCGCCGGTGCTCAGTAGTCGCTGGGCGTAGATGGTGCTGTTGGCGCTGCGGCCGTCCTGCCAGACGACGATCAGCCCACCAAGGCCGTCGGAGGCGAGCCGGGGCACGCTCTGGTTGCCGCTCACGCCGGAGACGTTCACACCCTGCGTCGTCCACTGCCCCGTTCCGTCCGGGGACAGCCGTTGCGCGTAGATGTCCTCGTTGCCGGCGGTGCGGCTGTCGGCCCAGACGATGAAGGCGCCGCCCGCCCCGTCCGCCGTGATCCGGGCGTATTGCTGGGTACCGGACATCGTGCAGACCGGAACACCGTTCGCCGCCCAGAGACAGACACCGGACAGGCTCACCTTCTGGGCGTAGACGTCGGAATTGCCGGATCTGGTGTCCTCCCAGACGACGACCACGGCCTCCGGATCGACCAGCGCCAGGCCCGTGAAGTACTGCGCCGAGGCACCCGTGCACACCGCGACGCCGTCGAGGCCCCAGAGCGGTTCCCCGGCGGCGTCCATCCTCTGTGCGTAGACGTCGAGGTTGCCGTTGCGGTTGTCCCGCCAGGCGACGACCGTCCCGCCGGTGCCGTCGGACACGACGCAGACCTCGCTCTGATCGCCGGCCGACCGGCAGACGGGAACCCCGTCGGGCACCCAGGCGGACGTCGGCGCCGCCGAGGCGAGCAAGATCGCCAGGGCCGCGATCGCGGTTGTCGTGAAGGTGGTCCGGGTCATGGCTGATCTCCCTCCGCTTCGGTGGTGCCGGCAGGAACGGGGGCGCGGACCGGCGGCCGCGCCCTCCTCATCGATGGGACTTCATCGGTACATGCTCTTGATGGCCCCCCAGCTCGTGGTGTCTCCGGCGACCGCACCGCAGTCGCAGGCCGTCGCGCAGAGGTTCACGGGCGTGATGACGCCGCCGCAGTTGAAGTTGAGCGCGAAGCAGCAGACCGCGGCGAAGGGCACGGTCGCGTCGGCCGACACGGCGAGGTGGCCGCTCCAGCCCGGCGGCACCGGGTTGGGCGCGGGCGACAGGTCCTCGTTCAGCAGCGCGACGTTCCAGCCGGCGCACACGCCGGCGAACCACCAACCGGCCCAGCCCGGGCACATCGTCACGACGTGGATCATGGAATGGCCGAAGCCCGGGCAGACCAGCAGATTGCCGAAGTGGGCGTTGACCTGGCCGCCGGGGGCGCCGTTGAAGAACCAGATGATGTCCACGTTGCCGTCCCAGTGGTCCTCGGGTCCGCAGTAGTCCTTGTCCCCGGTCGGCATGAGCCAGGGCAGGGTCTCGGTCGCCGAGGGAGGCAATTCCTCCCGCAGAACCTCCAGGAAGACGTCGAAGAAGCTGTCCGGCATCATCGGCGGTATCTGGAAGGTGCCGATCGTGCCGTGACGAGGCAGGAAGGCGCCGTACTCCTGCGAGAAGAGTTCGCCCGACGCCAGTTCAGAGGTCTGGGTGCCCGCGTTGTGGAACTGGACGTGGAAGGCGACCATGGCTCCCTGCGTCTCCCAGTCGACGGCGACGACCTCGAGCCCGCCCTGCGCCGCAGTGGCCGCAGGCAGCAGCAGAACCGCAGCCGCGACCAAGCAGAGTGCGATACGTAGCTTGTGGTGCATGTTCGACCCCCTTGAAGCTGGACTGTGCCCGGCCGACGACGCTCGCCGACCGGCAGGAGCCGCCGGGCGTCCCTCCCTCGGACGCGCCGTCGGCGTCGAACGCCACCCGCATGTGGGACGGCCGGTCCGGAGCGCGCGGATACGCCGCGCGCCGGCATCGCAGGCAGGGGGCGGAGTCGGAGTCTTCGGTGACGGAGGCTCGGGATCGAAGATCGAGGGCGTGCGGCCGAGGTGAAGGCGGGGTTGATCGGGCTCCGCAGCCCCCGGAACGACGATCTTGGCGCCGGGCGGAGAATGCTGTCAACGGGGCTGCCGGCCGCCGTTCCAGCTGCATGGGGCCCATCGGGTTGTCGGGCGGTTGCGCGCCGCCGCCACCCTGCCGGAAAGCCGATCTCCCCCGCGGCCGTCTCCGACCTGACAAACCCGCCCCGCTGCGCTACATTTCGCCGGCACCGAGCCCACCCACGCGAAGGGAACGCGACCATGTCCAGCCAGATCCGCCCGCACGGCAGCGACCACCTGATGCCCCTGCTCCTGGAGGGCGCCGCCCGCGACGCCGAACTGAAGCGGGCCGCGGGCCTGCCGCAGGTCGTCATCAGCAGCCGCGAGGCCGGCGACCTGATCATGCTGGGCATCGGCGGCTTCACGCCGCTGACCGGTTTCATGGGGAAGGCCGACTGGGAGGGCGTCTGCCGCGACATGAAGCTGGCGAACGGCGTCTTCTGGCCGATCCCCATCACCCTGAGCGTGGACCGCGCGACGGCCGGCGCGCTCAAGAGCGGCGACGAGATCGCGCTGCTCGAGCCGGAGACGGGCGAGATCCTCGCCACCATGGCGGTGCGGGAGAAGTACGAGATCGACCGCGCCTTCGAGTGCGAGCGCGTCTTCCGCACCGTCGACCCCGAGCATCCTGGCGTCAAGATGGTCCTGGAGCAGAAGGACATGAACCTCGGCGGCCCGGTGAAGGTGCTGAGCGAGAGCACGTTCCCGGCCGAGTTCCCCGGCCTTTACATGCGACCCGAGGAGAGCCGCCGCATCTTCGCCGAGCGCGGCTGGAAGACGATCGCCGCGCTGCAGCTGCGCAACCCCATGCACCGCAGCCACGAGTACCTCGCCAAGATCGCGCTGGAAATCAACGACGGCGTGTTCATCCACCAGCTCGTGGGCAACCTGAAGCCCGGGGACATCCCCGCCGACGTGCGCGCGAAGTGCATCGACGCGCTGGTCGACGGCTACTTCCTCAAGCAGAGCGTCCTGCAGGGCGGCTACCCGCTGGACATGCGCTACGCCGGACCGCGCGAGGGCCTGCTGCACGGCCTGTTCCGCCAGAACTTCGGCTGCACGCACATGATCATCGGCCGCGACCACGCCGGCGTCGGCAACTACTACGGCCCCTTCGACGCCCAGAACATCTGGTCGGAGATCCCCGCGGGCTCGCTCGAGATCGAGATGCTGCCCATCGACTGGACCTTCTGGTGCTTCAAGTGCGGCGGCATGATCTCCATGCGCACCTGCCCCCACGGCAAGGAGGACCGCCTGTTCCTCTCGGGTACGGCCCTGCGCAAGGGCCTGAGCGAGGGCGGCGAGATCCCGCCCGAGTTCTCGCGCCCCGAGGTGCTGACGATCCTGAAGGAGTACTACGCCGGGATCGACGCCGCGAGCCGCGTGGAAGTGAAGCTGCACGACGCGGCGACGGGCAAGGGGACCGAGAAGAAATCCTGACGCGTCCTGACCGCGGTGCGGAAGTTGCCCTCGCCGGGAGAGAGGGAGTCGGCGTGAAGGACCGGCCAGCGAGCGCGATTCGGTGAATCGGGCTTGACCCGCGGTCCGTTCTTGCCGACAATCAGGGAGCAGTCAACCCCAGTTCGGCTCGTTGAGCCGACTGGCCCCCTCCGGGTTGCGACCCGGAGGGTTTCTTTTTGATAACCACAATGAATAGAACGACTTTCCTGGTTGATGGCTTCAATCTCTATCATTCATTGCGCACGGCGTCGGAGGAAATGGGCGGCGCTTCGACGAAGTGGTTGGACCTGTCCAGCCTCCTGCGATCCTATCTGCCGAACATCGGCGGCGGTGCGCAGGTCGAGCGCATTTACTATTTCTCCGCGCTTGCCACACACCTGGAGCAGCGACAACCGGGCGTGACAGTTCGCCATCGCACCTACATCGAATGCTTACAGTCGACAGGCATCATCCCGGTTCTGGGGCGCTTCAAGTCAAAGCAGGTCCATTGCAGAAACTGCCAGCGCCAGAGCGTGCACTTCGAGGAGAAAGAAACGGACGTCGCGATATCGACGAAATTGCTCGAGGTGCTCCATCTGGTCGCAGCAGACACGGTGGTGCTCGTTACCGGAGACACGGATCTGGCGCCGGCCGTCCGTACCGCGCGGTCGCTGTTTCCGGCCAAGCGCATCTGGTTCGTCTTCCCGTACAAACGGAAGAACAACGAGCTTGCACAAATCGCCGACGGCTACTGCTACATCCGCAAAGAGCGCTACAGGCAACACCAATTCCCTGCGACCGTGACATTGGCCACCGGCCGAACCATTGACAAGCCCGCCGCATGGTAGGACCGCGGACGGGGCCTAGTCGCAGGGGGGGCAGCCGCGGTCCAGGATGATTTCCCAGCGGCCCGCGGCGGTGCGGCGCCAGGTCGAAGTGAAGAAGCCGGCGGGCGAGCCGTCGGGGGCGGTGACCGGGCCGCTCGAGAGGCCCAGCTCGCCCGAGGCCAGCACCGCGACGTCCAGGGGCGACCAGGCGAAGGGGGCCTCGTCGCCCTCGAAGAAGCGCGCCCAGGCGGCGGCGACCGTGTCGCGCCCACGCAGGAAGCCCTGCCCTCCCAGGAAGACCGCGTCTTCGGCCAGGAACGACGTGAAGGCGGCGAGGTCGCGGTCGGCCATCGACTTGGCGAAGGCCGTCTCGGTCGCCCGCAGCTCGGCCTCCAGCGCCGCGACGTCGAACGGAGCTTCGTCGGCTGCCAAGACAGCGGGGACGAGCAGGACCGCGAGCAAACCCGCGATGAGCAGATGGCGGATCGTCGTCATGGGAACACCACCCTGACCTGAGGTGACCGAGCTGCAACTGTTGAATGAGGTCAATATAGGTCCCGGAGCTGGATTTGTCCGCGCCCGAAGGCGTTGCCGCAGGGGCGGGGCGGGGTTATCCTGGATTCCGCAACGAAGCTGGAATACCGGATGACCACCTCAAGCGAGGAGAACGAAATGGCGCACGTCCTGCCCGACCTCAAGTACGCGAAGAACGCGCTCGAGCCGCACATCTCGGCCGAGACGCTCGAGTACCACCACGACAAGCACCACGCGGCCTACGTCACCAACCTGAACAACCTGGTCCCGGGCACGGAGTTCGAGAAGCTGTCGCTCGAAGACATCGTCCGCAAGGCCGCGGCCGGCGGCGTCTTCAACAACGCGGCCCAGGTGTGGAACCACACCTTCTACTTCGACGGCATGGGCCCCAAGGCCGGCGGCGCGCCCGCCGGTGCGCTGGCGGCGGCCATCGACAAGGCCTTCGGCACCTTCGCGGCCTTCAAGGAGCAGTTCGGCAAGGCGGCCGTCGGCAATTTCGGTTCCGGCTGGACGTGGTTGGCGAAGAACAGCGGCGGCGGCCTCGAGATCGTGAGCACGAGCAACGCCGGCTCGCTGATCACTTCCGACAAGACGCCTGTGCTGACCATCGACGTCTGGGAGCACGCCTACTACATCGACACGCGCAACGCGCGGCCCAAGTACGTCGAGAACTGGTGGAACGTCGTGGACTGGAACGTCGCGGCGAAGCACTTCGGCGGCTGACCAAAGGCGATCCGCGATGACCACGACCGAGCGGCCGGCGCCGCCCCACTTCCTGGGCATCGGCGTCGTGCGCGGCGGCACGACCTGGCTGTGGCGTCAGATCGGGTTGCACCCGGGGGCCTGGATGACCCCGGTCAAGGAACTGGACTACTTCAACCGCCTGTACCCGGTGGTCGGTGGGCCGCCGGGCGGCGAGGTCGAGGTGGTCGAGGGGGTGGACCCCTGGCGCGAGACGCTGCGGCGTCTGCGCTGGGACCGCCTCGGCCGCTACCTGCGGGGCAACGACCCGGCGACGCTGGCCTGGCGCTGGCGTTTCTACCGGGGTCGCCCCGGACCCGAGTGGTACGCGTCGCTCTTCGCACCGGCGCGCGGCCGCGTCACCGGCGACGTCACGCCCCACTACAGCGCGCTCGGCGACGAAGGTGTGCGCCACGTCGCCGAGTGCTACCCGCAGACGAAGATCGTCCTGCTGCTGCGCGACCCGGTCGCCCGCGACTGGTCCCACGCCGCGCACTTCCTGGGCTTCGAGCGCGGCCGCCCGGTCGCGGACCTCACCGAGCGCGAGATCCTCGACCACATCCACGATCCCTCGACGCGGGCGCGCGGCGACTACCTGCCCATGCTGGCGCGGTGGGAGCGGCACGTGCCGCCGGAGAGGTTCTTCGTGGGGTTCTTCGAGGACATCCACGAGCGGCCCGACGAATTGCTGCGCAGCCTGTGGCGTTTCCTGGATCTCGACGACGACCCGGTGCTGCTGCCGCCGGGGCGCGGGCGCAAGGTCAACGCCGCCGGCGGTGGCGCGGCACCTCCGGCCGTCGCCCGCCATCTGGCCGAGCTGCACCTGCCGGCGCTCGAGGCGCTGGCCGGGCGGTACGGCGGGGCGCCGGAGCGTTGGCTGGCGCGAGCACGCGGGTTGCTGGTTTGATAGAACTGGACGGGTGAAACAGGCCTCCCAGAAGGGAACGCAGGAGGGTGAAGGACTCAGGTCGTGAACTGCGCGTAGGAGATGTGGAGCAACGAATTCTGTTCATTCGTGGTGAGAAGGTCATTCTCGATGCGGACCTTGCTGCCTTCTATGGAGTGCCGACGAAGCGGCTGAACGAGCAGGTGAAGCGCAACAAGGGACGCTTTCCTGCGGACTTCATGTTCGAACTGACTGGTATCGAGAAAGACGAGGTGGTCGCAAATTGCGACCACCTTTCTAGATTGAAGTACTCCAAGGCTTTACCGTACGCTTTCACGGAACATGGCGCCATCATGGCCGCGAGCGTGCTCAACTCGCAACGAGCAGTCGAAATGAGCGTGTTCGTGGTGAGAGCATTCGTCAAGCTTCGGCAAACGGTTCTTCAGCACGCCGAATTGGGCCGGCGCCTGGAGGAGCTGGAACACCGGCTCGGCTCGCACGATCAACAGATTGTGGCTCTGGTGGAGGCAATTCGGCGCCTGATGAGTCCCGCGGCCGTGCCCATGCGGCGACGGATCGGTTTCGGGGGTGGCGAGCCCTGACAGGCGCATGAACCTGTCGAAGGCTCTGTCACGGATCCGGCTTGCGCCAGATCCGCGCCAACCGGTTTCGCCGGCCACCTTCGCTGGTCATGCGCAGCGATACCCCGCTTCAGCGATGACACCACCAGGCGACGCCCTGCCCGGCCAGGAAGGCCTCGGCGTCGCGTCCGTGCAGCATCGCGACGGTCGCCAGCACGCCGGCCTCGGTGCAGGTGGCGGCCGCCACGGTCACCGCGCGCGGGGCGTCGCGCACCGGCCAGCCCGTGCGCGGGTTCAGGAGGTGGCCGTAGCGGACGCCGTCCTTCAGCAGGAAGCGACGGGCGTCGCCGCTGGTCGCCAGACCCCCGCCTCTCATCTCCAGCACGCGTTCAGCGTGGTCCTCGCGACCCGGATCTTCGACGCCCACACGCCAGGCCGCGCCGCCGCCGCGCGGGCCGGTGGCGCGCAGGTCGCCGCCCAGATTCACCAGCGCCGCGGCCGGCGCCGCCGCGGCCAGCAGCTCGGCCGTGCGGTCGGCCGCGTACTCCTTGCCGAGACCGCCGAGATCGATTTCCATCCCCGCCGGCAGCGTGATCTCCGGGTTGCGCCACACGACCTTGTCCCAGCCGACCAGCGGCAGCAGCGCCTTGACCCGGCCGCGCGACGGCAGCCGGTCGCTGCCGTCGAAGTTCCACGCGCGGCGCAGGATCCCCGAGGTGACGTCGAAGCGGCCGCCGCTGAGCGCGTGGCAGCTCGCCGCGAGGTCGAGCAGCCGGGCGGTCTCGTCGTCGACGCGGACGGCGGCGCCGCCGGCGGCGTTGATCGCGTGCACGGCGCCGTCGTCGCGGTAGCGGCTGAACTTGTGTTCGATGCGGAGGGTTTCGGCGGCGGCGAGTTCGGTGAGACGGCGGGCCTGCTCGACGTCGCAGCCCTCGAACAGGACCTCGCAGGGGCCGGCCATCGCCGTGAAGGTCCCGGCCTGGATGTCGCCGCGGCGCTGCACGGCAATGATCATGTCAGGAACTGTCACGTCAGGACCCGAACGAGTAGCCCAACTGGAAGATCCAGGCATCCACGACCGGGAACAGGTCGAAGGACGCCAGGTCGCCGGGCGCGCCTGCGGGGTGCCCGTCGCCGGACTGGCGGTAATATTCCACGCGCGCCGTGACGCGGTGGTCGCGGCCGACGTTGCGCCCGTGCTCCAGCCCGAACGTCCAGCCGTCGAACGCGCCGAGCCGGTAGTCGGCCGTGGCGTGGTCCGGCAGCGCGGCGCCGTCGAGCAGCCAGCGAGCGTAGAAGTCGGCGGCCGATTGGTGGTAGAAGCGCACGTGGGGCTGCAGGTACTTGTCGCCGCCCAGCTCGAGGCGGTCGCGCAGTTCGAGGGTGTGGGAGACGATGCCCCAGTCGTCGGTCATGAAGCGGTAGGACAGGTCGACGACGCCGTGCGGCAGCTGCCGCTTCGCGCGGCCGAAGAGGATGTGCTTGGTGCGCGCGTCGGGGCGGTTCTCGAAGAGCTGGTCGACCGGCGCGCCGCTCGTCGGGTCCACCACGCTGACCAGCTTGTAGGGGTCGGTCTGGTAGCCCGTGACCCGGCTCAGCGAGTACGTCAGCTGGACGAGGGTCGCGCGGTCGATCACCTGCACCAGCCCGAGCATCGCGTCGGCGACGTTCTTGCTGCCGTCGCCGGCGAGGCGCGGCAGGTCGGCGCCGACCGGCGTCATCGAGGCGAAGGGGATGGGGCGGCCGCCCTCGGGCGTGACCGTGTCGCGGGAGAAGGAGACGCCGGCGTTCAGCGTGCGGTTGCGGCGGTCGAAGTCGCGGGCGATCGAAGCGTTGGCGCCCATCGACGTGTAGTCGTGCTCGCCGGAACCGTAGAGACCGGCCGTGGCCGTGGACAGGCGGCCCAGCGGCAGGGTCAAGCCGCCGCTGACCGCGACGCGCGCGTCGCGGAAGGTGTCGTCCAGGGGCGTCTCGCCGGGCGCGGTCGAGTAGCTGCCGCGGCCCGAGGGTCGCGTGAAGGTCTGGACCGCGGCGCCCGGCACCGCGCCGCTGGCCGAGGCGCCGGTCAGGGCGTCGTAGACGACCTTGAAGTTCCCGAGATACCCGGAACCGAAGTCGTGCCGCGCCTGCAGGACGGTCTCGAGGGCCGAGACCCGGTTGGGCTCGGCGTAGCCGAGGATCGCGGTCTCGACATCGGTGGCGCGGGACGTCGCGACGCCGCCGACGCCCGCGAGCGCGCAGGCGGCCGACAGCGCGCCGCGGATCGAGCGGTAGGTCCGGTCAGTTGCAGCCACAGCCGCCACCCCCGAACCCGGCGCCGCCGGTGGACGCTTCCTTGCTGAAGTAGATGTGCTCGTCGAGGGCGGCGGTGACCGGGTCGCCGTCGAGCCGCATCGAGCGCTGCGCGAGCAGGTCGCGCTCCCAGGGCTGCACGCCCAGGCTGGCGCAGCCGCCGAACAGCGACAGGGCGAGCACGGCACCCGCCGCGATGATCGACCTATTCCTTTGCCGCACCGGGGACTCCTTCGGCCAGCAGGGTCTTGATCTCGGTCTCGACCTCGGCGGTTTTCTTCGGGTCGAACCCGACGTGGCTCGCCCTGAGTTTGCCTTGGCGATCGATCAGGTAGCTGGCCGGCATGCCCTCCAGGCCGTAGGCGATCGCGAGCTTGCCCTCGACATCCCAGACGATCTGCAGGTCGCCCCCGAGTTCGGCGAAGAAGGCCTCGGCGGCCTTGCGCTCGTGGTCCTCGTTCACCATCAGCACGGTCAGCCCCTGCTCGCCGTACTTCGCCTGCATTTCGCGCAGCCAGGGGAAGGACGACCGGCAGGGCTGGCACCACGAGGCCCAGAAATCCACGTAGACCACGCGGCCGGCGTAGGGTTTCAGGTCCAGGGCGGTGGGGGTCGGGACGCGCGGGCCGTCGAGGCCGCCGGCGGAAGGCAGGGAGGCGAACACCAGAACGACCAGAACGGTGAACGCAAGCACGGCCCTCTTCATGACGGGCTCCTTTCGGCGGATGCGGCTCCTCGCGGACCGGTGAATCCTACCGAACTCCAGGTGTATTGGATAGTTCCGATATTCAGGGACGGGACAGAGCGGCGGTGGCCAGGGCGAGCAGCAGCGGGGTCAGCAGCACGGCGGCGGCGCGGAAGATGAGCTGGCGGGTCATGGGAACGCTTTCTTTGAAGTTGGCGGCGGCGCCCTCCTGGCGCAGCCGGCGCCAAAATAGGCTGGTCCTTACCCTGAGGCAAGCCGCAAACGCAGCCGGGGTATGGTCTTTTACGGGCCGGTGCCGTATCATGACTGCAGATGTTCGTTGCCACCCCTGGTAACTTCCGCCTGGCTGGAGGTCCGTCATGCTGCGCTCCGCGCGCCTGATCCGGTTGCTGCTGCTATTGTCGATGTTGGTCCTGGCCCTGGTCGCCGGCTGCTCCGATTCCACGGCGCCGGCTCCCGACGACAAGGACAACATCCTGGATCCCGGCGACGGGACCTTCGCCCTGAAGGACATGACCGTCCCGATTCCCTGGGGGCCGCCGGTGATGCTGCGCCTCGAGGGGTCGAACCTGGCGAGCGATCCCGCCACCGGGACCGTGTCGCTGGACGTGAACGTGCGTAATCTCTCGGACCGTTCGATCGGCGTCCCGCTGACCGTCTGGCTGTCGGGCTTCCAGCCCGCGGACGTCTTCCCGATCAACGCCGATCTCGCGCCGGGCGACGATCCCGTCTGGCCGGCTGGCGTCGATTCGACCGGTGTCTGGATGGAGTGGGGCTACGACTACGCCGCGCTGATCGGCGACGACGGGCTGCTCGCCCCCGGTGAAGCCTCCGAGTCGAAGACCTGGATCTTCCAGGATCCCTCGCTGGGCTCGTTCGCCTTCGCCGCGCGCGCCGACATCGGCGGCGATCCCGGCGCGGCGCGCCTGGGCGGACTCTGCTTTATCGACCAGAACTACAACGGGTATCCCGAGGCGGACGAAGGGCCCTTCACACCCGGCTGGGCGACCGTGACCGGTCCCGGCGATTTCTGGTACACCGCCTCTCCCGGGCCCGACGGTCGCTACGAAGTGCCGTTGTATGAGGCCGGCATCTACCAGGTGACGTTCGAGACCTACGTGATGATGCCGATGCCGCTGGTGTTCACGACGCCCAACCCCTTGACGGTCCTGATCGTCTCGGGGCCCGACGGCGTGGTGCAGAGCTTCCTGGACGCGAACTTCGGCATCGCGCCCGACTGGTTCCCGCCGCCGTCGGTCCAGCCGATCTGGTTCACCGACCTGCAGCCCGAGGCGCTGCACGTGGCGCCCTGGACCTTCCTGGACGCCGCGGTCGAGGGCGCGCTGATGACCTTCCACGTGGGCTACTCGGGCTGCGAGCCCGAGCATCCCTTCTCGTTGTGGATGTCGGGCGAGTTCCAGGAGTCGTCGCCGCCCAGGGCGGTCATCACGCTGGTGAACGAGCTGGACGAGAACTGCGACGCGTACTTCGAGCAGATGCCCGTCTTCGACCTGGGTCCGCTGTACCGCCGCTACATGGAGAGCTACGGTATGGGCGAGTTGATCCTGGACGTGAGGGGTCCCGACGGGTTCTCGACCTTGATGAAGATCGGGATCTCCATGCCCGATTCGACCGACCCCGGGCATCCCGGCGGTCACTGAACGCTCGTGACGAAGACCGCGGCCCCGCTTCCGGGAGGAGGCGGGGCCGTTGTTTATTTCCCGATCGGGAAAATACTATTGACATATCGATAAAATCCTCGATAATTTACCCGATCGGGACAATTACACGAGGAGCGACGATGAACCCCTCAACTCCGACCACAAGAATTCAAACCACCGTGGATCTCGGGAAATTCATTCGGGAGCGAAGAAAGAACGATGGCCTGACCCTGGTCGAAGTGGCCGGTCTGACGAATGTGGGGGTGCGTTTCCTTTCGGAGCTGGAGAACGGGAAGCCGACGGTCCGGCTGGACAAGCTGCTGCGGGTGCTGGGCGCGCTGGGCATCCAGCTGCATCTCGTCAACCCGACCAGTCAACCATCGCGATCGAGGATCAGATGAGCACGCTCAACGTATACTGGGACAGGATGCTCGTCGGCCATCTGATCGCGGTGGGTAGGCAGGGTATGTCCTTCCGGTATGCCGCATCCTACCTGTCGACCGCCAGTCCTCGTCCGATCTCCTTGTCGCTGCCTTTGCAGGCAGAGGCCTTCGACGGAGATATTGCGAAGTCCTGGTTCGCCAATCTGCTGCCCGAGGGTGAAATCCGGGGGCACGTCGCCCGCAGGCTCGGCGTATCGGAACGCAACGAATTCGCCATGCTGAACGGGGTCGGTGGTGATTGCGCCGGGGCCTTGCGGATTCTCCCGGAATCCGTGGTGGAAATCGAAGCCGGGAAATTGATTCCGCTGCCCTGGGAAGAGCTGGAAGAAAAAATCGCCTCGACCCCTAGACCGTCCCTGCTCGCCTTGGTCATGCAGGACGAGGGCCTGAGATTGTCGCTGGCGGGCGCGCAGGACAAACTCCCGGTTCACCTGGCGGACGGCAGGCTCGCACTGCCGAGCGGAAGCCGGGCCAGCACCCACCTCCTGAAGATCTCGAGCGGCGGCTTCCCCGATCTCGTGCAGAACGAGCTGTTCTGCCTGACGTTGGCCCGCAGGGTCGGGCTCAACGTGCCTGCCGCTGAGATGGCCGCGACGAAAACACCGATCCTGATCATCGAACGATACGACAGGCGAACGGATGCGAACGGCATCACCCACCGGCTCCACCAGGAAGACTTCTGCCAGGCTTTGGGATTGCCGCCGGAATCGAAATACGAAAACGAGGGCGGCCCTTCGCTGGAGGCGATGTTCGAAGTCCTCTCCCGCGGCAGCGTCTCCCCGCTGCCGGACAAGCGCGAGCTCCTCAAATGGGTCATCTTCAATTTCATGATCGGCAACGCGGACGCCCACGCGAAGAACGTGTCGTTGCTCTATGGGAGATACGACGACTTCCAGGGGCCGCGCTTGGCCCCGTTCTATGACCTCGTCTGTACGGAGGTCTACGACAACCTGTCGAGGAAACAGGCCCAGAAGATCGGCGGGGAATACCGCCAGAGGCAAATCGGCGGCCGGCACTGGGACCGCTTCGCGGCCTCCCTCGACGTCAACCCGAAATACCTGCGCTCGGTCGCCGTGGAGCTATGCTCGCGGGCCGAGGACATCGTGGTCCCGTTGGCTCGAACCATCGGGGAGTCCGGTTCCGGAAAAGCGACCCTCGAGCGGGTCACCGAGGCGATCGGCGGGCGGATCAGGAGACTTCAGGCCGGCCTCGCCTCCTAGCAGGCGCGCGCCGGACAGACCGCGGCCCCGCTTCCGGGAGGAGGCGGGGCCGCTTCCGTGCTAGGGTGTCGCGTCAGCGCCAGGCGCCGAGGATCGCGCCCATCAGCGCCAGGGCGACCACGTCGTGCAGGGCCAGCACCAGGTAGAGCTTCAGCGAGCGGCCCTCGAACAGCAAGTTGGCGCCGGTGGTCATGCCCACCAGGCCGAGTCCCGCGTAGAGGCCGACGCGCGCGCCGTCGAGCCAGGAAGTCGCGCCGGCCCAGCCGACGAACACGGCCAGGGTCAGCGCCATGACCGCGCCTGACAGGAAGGCCCAGACCATCGTGACCGGCTTGTAGTCGGCCGCGAGCTGCTCTTTGGTCTTGCCGATGCCGGCCATCCAGGCCTTGCCGAACAGGCCGGGCGAGAACCAGGCGCCGCCGATGACCATGGACAGGATCGCGCAGGCCAGCACGGCCAGGTAGTTGACCGAGACGGGGGGCATCGCTCACCTCCGGAGTGACGGGGAAGGGCCGATTCCGGCTGGATCTTCCACGGATAAGAGCGATTTTGTCCAGGTCATTGAAGAGCGGACCCACCGCCGACGGGAGAAGACGATGACCGCGATCCCGAGCCCGACGACCCGCGCCGCTTTGGCCGCGGCGCTGCTGATGCTGACGCTGGCGACAGCCGTCCCGGCCGCGGCCGCCGAGGATTTCGAACGCGTGCCCTACTCCGGCACCTACGATGTGTTCGCGCGGCCGCACGACGCGCGCGGTGACGGCATGGGCGGCACCGGCACCGCCGGCGCCGAGGGGCCGCTGGCGGCGTGGTGGAACCCCGCGACGACGGCGATCGACAACGGCGCGACGGCCGGCTACCAGGGCTTCGGCCAGTTCTTCGACGGGCAGCGGCAGTGGGCCGCGGGCGCGGCCGTCGCGCGGGGGGGGCTGCAGGCGGGAGTCATCGCCGGGCGCTGGAGCGGGGAGCTGCCGCTGGTGACGCTGGTGGGGGACACCGTGAGCGTCGGCTCGCGTCAGGACCAGCTGCTGGTCCACGCCGCCTGCGAGCTGGGGCCGACGCTGTTCGGCGCCGACACCGGTACGGTGCTGCGCGCGGGCGTCGCCGGCCGCCGCCACACGCTGGAGGTCGCGGGCCAGGACGCCTCGACGTGGAGTGTAGACCTAGGTGTGGTCGCCGGCCGCGGCTACGAGCGACTGGCCGCCGCCGGCGACTGGCGCTGGCGCGCGGGCGTGGTCTTCGCCGGGCTGGCGGGCGAGGGGCGCGACATCGGTTCGTTGGGCATCGATCCCGTGCGGCGGCTGAGCTACGGCGCCGCGGTCGGCATGTGCCTGGCGCGCCGCAACGACGGCGGCGACCTGCTCGATCTGAACGTGGCCGGGGACTGGGTCCTGTACCGCCGCGACGGCGACTGGTTCGACGCGGCCGAGTGGCGTGGCGGGGCGGAGTTGCTGGTGGGCGGGCTGGTGGCGATCCGGCATGGGCTGGCCGCCGAGCACTCGCAGAGCCCGTACGCGGGGGATGCGTGGGGGCTGGGCGCGCGGTGGCGGGAACCGCGCGGGCGCTTCGAAGTGACGGCGGACTACGCGCGGCTGGACCTGGACGGCGCGGTGTTCCGCGACGCGGTGGACCGGGTGGGGGTGGCGGTGCGGGCTGGGTTCTAGGTCGTCAGGTACCTCGTTCTGATCACTTCGAGGTGGTGGGCGACGTGGCCGGCGGTGATGTAGGGGATCGCGCGCACCACGATGCGGTTCTTGTTGGCGGTGCCGGCGCGGGCCAGGGCTTCGGGGGATAGTCCCGCGAAGAAGTGGACGGTGGCGCGGCGCAGGGCGACGAACTCGTCGAGCAGGTCGGCGAGGGGGATGCGGTCGAAGTCGGCCGCGGCGACCCAGGCGTTTTCGTCCATGCCGGGGAGTTCGGTGGGGTCGGCGCGGGCGATGCTGGTGGCGCGGTAGAGGAAGAGGCGTTCGGTGTC
The DNA here is from genome assembly GCA_031441465.1 of bacterium. Classification (GTDB taxonomy): domain Bacteria; phylum Krumholzibacteriota; class Krumholzibacteriia; order LZORAL124-64-63; family LZORAL124-64-63; genus PNOJ01. Next base: position 69,276 of record JANOEP010000044.1, read on the forward strand.
GATTAGGTGGCCGAGGACTTCCTTTACGCTCCATTTGCCTTCAGTATAGCGGCGTAGGGCGGCGATCTCGTCGAGCGGCTGCAACAGGGACTGCGCCTCGCATATCTGGGAGGACAGTACGATCAGCACGTTGGTTCCCAGGAAAGGGGTGATGTAATTGTTGTAGTAAGGGGCGTGATCGTTGGCGAGAGGCGGTGGAATGCTGGTCATGGTGCCGCTCCTGGCCTCATTTCAGAGGCTTAACAAAGTGGACTTGAGATCTCCCATATAACTGACATATTAACTGGATCCACAAGGGCCTCCTCGTTTCACTCCCTCCGTCCCCTGAGTTCCGAGTACACGTTTTGCAGGTTCCGAATCAGACGGTGCGGAGGCACGCCGTGGGAGGGCTCAGAGAAATCCAAGAGATACGCAGGATGTTTGAATCTATCTGCACCATGTTCGCGCATTCCTAGGATCTCACAAAGTCGTCTTCCTTCATCAGTCCATCCGACAGCACCTAGGCGCTTAACGAATACTCGGTGTTCGCGGGCTAGAACCTCCAATCTATGGATGAGGCCGTACATTAACCGGTGGAGCCCGGATTGATCCACCCCCTCACAAAGATGACGAGATTCCGGATGAATCGCGATAGACATCAAGTACAAATCAATCTCAGTCCCGTCGGTGTATGTTACAATATCAGTGGGCTTGATATTATCGTCTGTACGCAAGCCGCTTAACACCTCATCGAAAACTTCTGCCTTGAGGGGCATGGCATTAAGGTATCCATGGACCCGGTGAGTCTGATCCATCAAGAGCGTGTATATATCCGGATTGATGCCAAGCCAGCGTCCTGATAAGCCATTAGGAATCGCTACATCACCATAGTGCTCAAGCTGGCCGTATACAAGTTTGTCAATGATACGAGAATAATGTACGATATTATCCCATGTAACTCCTTTCGGAAGATCTGAGCTGCGAACGGTCCGGAATCTCACAAGGGGTTCTTCGAGAAACTTTATCCATTGCTCATAGTGACCGCGTCGAAAGTAATCGCTATGTCCGAAATACTCGAATCTCCGATTTTGAACAAGCGGAGAAGTCATTGAAAATCCATTTGCTCCGCTACTGCCTGTTTCTTTAACTATCCTACGAGTGACACGGCTCCACATGTCGTCCACGCCGTAGTCGTTGCGCACCTCTATGACTTGATTTCGTGCAAAGATACTCACCCAGTCGAAGTCACGAGGAAGAATTGAACCGCATAGCACGATCTTGCCAAGGCTCATGTCCTCGAATGTCCTAAGCGCGTGGCCAACGATGTATGTTCCAAAACTGTGCGCGACCACGCTAGGACGAAATTGGTTGCGGCGTTTCGGGTTTGGCTCCTTCCGCTCCCGCACATCAATATACCAGTTATAGAAGGCCTCCACCTGCCTCCTGCGTGATCTGGCTGACAGGAACCGGTGTAACTTGAAGTGGCCGTAGTCATAGGTGTCGTGTGCAAGTCCACGCTCGCTGAGTGCGTCTCCAAACTCCTTCTGCCAAGACGCATGAGTGCATATCCCATGAAGCAATAAAGTAGTATCTTTTTTGCAGCTTCCCAATGTCACTCCACTTCTAGGATGTCACCCCAAATATCTCGTCATCCGTGGTGCCGCGATGCGGCGATGTACCGTATGCCGATGCTTGCCCACGATGAGTTGCTCAAACCGGCGGTGATCCAGCCTGGGGACATTACTTCACTTTCTTGCCACAACCGTACGGTTACAGCTCGTTGCGACCGAATTTCGCTTTGAGACAAAGCTGCTCGAATGCATCGACGCCCATCCTCGGCCGCTCTGCCGGATCCGGCTAGCTAACGATGACACCCTGACCCAGTCTTGATTCGGGCACCAACCGGAAACGACCATTAACAGTGTCCGCTACCAATGACATGGCTACGAAACCGAGATTGGTAAATCCAATACCCCGCATAACTCCGTTGAACTCCAGACTTCTTGGAGCGATTGAGAAATGCGGCCCCTTCCCTCAAAGCGCGCTCTTCACTCTTACTAGTTCTGATCGAGCATCTAGTTCGAGGTTGATCTTTCGACTGGCGGTCCGTAGAGAAACCTGATTGTACCGTAAGTGCATTGCCTCTCTGAACGCGCAGCTGCGGCAGGTGACCAAGAAGCGCGGCTTGTTCTCGACCGACGACTCGGTCCGCAAGGTCGTGTATCTGGCGATGATGCGGGCCTCGACGCGATGGACGATGCCGATCCAGGACTGGCCAGCGGCGATGAACTTCATCTCGATCGTGTTCGGAGAGAGGGAGCCGGTCTGAACCATGAGAGGGTGTTTACACAGTTCTGTTGGCACAACCATATTACCGCGATCTCCCAGCTCGTTCGACTTCTCTCCGTATGCTGTTCTTAAGAACTGTCAGGAACGTCTCGTTACGGACTTCCGCGTCGCCAATTAGGCTTTCGTACGTCAGGACGAACATATCGACCAGAAGCTCCTGCTCGCTGGCCAATATGATGGGCTGAGACTTATAGAACATTGTACTCTGTGAAAACAACTCGATAAATCTTTCTTCCCGAAGAGAACGACTAAATTCGGCATCGATGTCAGTGACGGCGTAGAACCAGACTCGGTTGATCTTGTTGGGATAGTGTTCAAGCAGTAAGCGGGCTCTTTGTTTTAACTGGCTTACAGCTTCTTCCTTCTTCGCCAACCCAATACCGTGCTTCTTGAGTTCCACGACGACGACATCAACCGGGCTCATACCCTCTGGATCGCCCGAGAAGACGAGCGTAATATCTGGCCGTGTACCATCGCCTTCGCCTTCTACAGCAATTTCACGGATTACTGCGCTCATTGTCCGATCGCTGAGTACCGTGGAATAGCTCATATATTTGTCGTCTAGGAGCCAGACGTTGCAGTTGTATATGTCCGAAGATAATTCTAAGCCACGAAGAGTAGTATGTCTAGGAACGATGACGTCGTGGATCTCACCTTCATTGTTACCCACATCCATTGTCTTTAATTTCGCGATAATGCGGGTTCGGAAAAGGATGTACTCAGTCAGAACTCTTGCAGAAACGTCGAGCGCCTTCTGGAAAGTCGCTTCGTCAAGATCCTCGCACTCTAGTACCGCCTTCTGATTTACGAAAAAGCGCTCACGGGCGCTCTTCAATGCGTCGTCTTTGATAATGAGTCCTACCGTATCATCGGGAAAGTACCCGCTGAGGTGTGGATACTTAGAATCGAGTTCGTTAGCTGTAGCAGCGTTAATGTCGCGTATCCGTGGGATCTTTTCGGTGATGATGCGGTCTAATTCCCGACGCAATCGACTTCGGAGTGTTGCCTCAGAAATATCATTGGGCAAATCGAGCTTCTGACGAGAAGTGTCCGTCTTTCCCTTGAAAAACTCAGAGGCAAACAGAATGAGCACTTGATAGCCGCCAGGAATGCTTTCTTCGGGCACGATAGGATACGGGACTGTCCGCCCATCAACACATATGGCGGTCATGACCGATTTGGGGCGTTCATTGTCTAGTGCAATGCTGTAGTGAATGTTAATGGACTCATACAAATCCAATTCGGGTTCTTGGATGGTCGTCTGTTCTAGAACTGGTAGATCAGCTAAAGAAAATCTACAGCGACCAGTGCTAAATCCCTGTTCGGGATTGGGAGTGCCGGTAGTCAAGTTGATCACGATGCTCAACGATCGCCTATCTTCCTTGAGACTGAATAAAAGCGGAAAGAAATGGCTGATCAACGACATCTTGATGTCCTCAGGGCGGAGGTACTTGTAGGACTTGACCCGCTCACCTGAGAAATTCTTAAACTCTAGGATTGTTCCGGATGGCTGTCCATCGACATCAACTACTTCGCTATCGCCATCGAAATCCTGGTTAAATATAAAAACGCGCTTCTTGGTTCCCCGGAAACGACTGACGACTGTGATCGCATCGAAGTACTGTAGAAAAACCAGCCGTCCCAATCCCTTGTGCTCCGGACAGTTGGTTTCTAGCAGCTTAGAGAACTTTTCAAAGTTCTCATCAAGGAACCCTTCACCATTGTCCGATATTTTCATTGTCAACGTATCGGCTTGATCAAAGCTGACAATATCGATTTCAATCGAGATCTCTGTCGCTTTCGCATCGATCGAGTTAGCTACTGCTTCAAAGTAGACTTGTTCGAAGCTAGGATTAGGGAAGAAGTGCGAGACTGCTTTCTTTGAATTTATTTTCATCTCGCTATCCCGTTCCTCTGTAGAATCTCTGATTACAGATGCATGCCTCTCTACCACTAACGCACAGCTAGATTGACTTAGTTTACCGGCTGTCGTTTAAACTGTCAATTTCAACGAAATGCAGAATAGTGCAGATTTAATAACGTATTACCAGGCAATGAGTCCCACTAAGAAGTGAGAGAACAGTTAACCTTTGGCGGAATCCTTAAGATGTGTAAACGCCGGCTGAAAAGTGCGGCACCTGTCGCGCCGGTCTAAAACTGCGGCACCCCTTGCCGCCGGCCGGAAGTAGGCCAGATTCCTCTGGGATTCCCCCAGACGGACCTGGACCCGATCTTCCGGAGGCATGGA
>JANOEP010000045.1:0-2696 GCA_031441465.1 bacterium
GGGGGCGTGATCGAAGCGCCCGCGGCCCTCAGGGCGTCGAGGAGGGTCACGAACGCGGTCGGGAAGGCCACCTCGGGGTCGGCCAGGGTGATCGCGAGCGGTGGGGGAGCGGCCCCCTCGGCGAGTCGGCGGACGAGCGCGCGCCACAGGTCGGGCGCGCCGGAGCGCACGACCGCGTCGATCTCCGCCTCAATCGCCGACAGGTCGGCGAGGCGCGGGGAGGCCGCGAGGGCGCGCCCTGACCAGCCATGGGCGAGCAGCGCGTCGCGGAGGGTGAGCACATGGCGAGCGACGCCGAGCGGATCGGCCTCGAAAGCGCGGCTGAACCGGCGGCGACCGTCATCGACGCGTCGCATGGCGGTGGCGAAGGCCGCGACCCGCATCGCCTCGGGGCGATCGACCTGGGGGACCCCGACGGCGATGGCGACGCGGCGCGCGAGTCCGCGGGGCCCGGTGACCAGCCAGCCGGCGCGGGCCTGGCCCGCCACCACGTCGGAGCGCCAAGTGGCGCCGCCATCATAGGCGGCCCCCAGGCGGACGCGGAGGGTGGGGCTGGCGCGGGACAACGAGGCTCCTGGAGGACCCGTCGGACGTAGCGTGCCCGGCCGGCGTGTCCCACGGGGTCGATCCGGCCTGCTCCTGGAAAAAGCTGGTATATCGGTTTCTTTAAAAAGTCGGACAGGTTCTGTCCGCCGGAAACCGGTCGTCGCGTCATGGGGTGGAGGTGCGATGATGTGGGCGGACGGGTCGGAGGGGCGAGTGGCAGGCATGCATGTGTACCGAAGCAACCGCCTCGAGGCGCTCGTCGCGCTGGTCGCGGAGCGGCTGCGGGACTCGGGCGCCGATCCGTTTTTGGCGATCGAGGTCGTGGTCGGGAGCCGCGGCATGGAGCGGCACCTGCGGCACGCGCTCGCCGAGCACCTCGGGATCTGCGCGCACGTCGAGTTTCCTTTCCCGAACGCTGCGCTCGACGCGCTCGTGAGCGCGTCGGATGGGGTCGCGGTGGCCGATCCGTGGGCGCCCGGGGCGTTGACGTGGGCGCTGCTCGAGGTCCTCCCCGCCGTGAGCAACACCGCGGAAGGCGGGCCGCTGCGGCGCTACCTCGCGCCGTCGGTCGCTGGGCTGGGCGTCGACGCGCGCAGCCGCAGCACGTCGTTGTCCATGCACGGCATGTCGTCATGGACCAGCGAATAGGCATGAATCAACTCAACCGCCACAGCCGCGCGCAAGGCGCCGTCGGCCACGCCCTGCACCGCTTCGCAGGCGGCCAGCACCAGCAAGGGGCGCAGGCGCTTGCCGCCGTCGAGCACGCCGTAGCGCATCGCCACACCCAGGCCGGCCGGCACATCGGCGGGCACCCAGCGTTCGAGCGCGTCTTCCACCTGCGCCTGCTGTGCCGCCATCCACGCATCAAACGCAACCGGCAGCACAGGCGCCGCCTGCACGGTGCGGGCGAGCGAATCCAGCGCGTTCATGGCGCCGGCGCCCAAGCCTTCAACTGGCCCTCTTCCAGCACCTTGACCTGCTGCTCGACGGCGGCCAGCCGCGACCGGCACAGTTCCAGCAGTTCGGCACCGCGGCGGTAGTTGTCGAGCAGTTGGTCGAGCGGCAGTTGACCTTCCTCCATACGCTGCACCAGGCGCTCAAGTTCGGCCAGTGCGTCTTCGTAACGTGGCGGTGAGGGCTCGGCGACCGGCAATGCGGCGGGGTTGTTGCGGGGCATCTCGGCAGATGAAAATCAGGGGCGGATTGTAGTCAGCCGACCTAGGCGGGCCGATCTATACAATCCCGCCCTCGCTGCCGAGACCCCACCCGATGTCCGACCTGAGCAACACCCGCGCTGCATTGCGGCCTGGGCTTTCCCAGTTGCCGGTGGCCAGCTACTTCGACCCGCTGCTGTTCCAGCGCGAACGCGACACCCTGTTTCGTCACGGCCCGCGCTATGTCGGCCATGCCCTGGCCGTGCCCGCTGTCGGTGACTTCCACACCCTGGCGCAGGAAGGCGAGGGCCGGGCCCTGGTGCGCACGGCCGACGGCGTCGAGCTGGTGTCCAACGTCTGCCGTCATCGCCAGGCCCTGATGCTGCGCGGGCGCGGCGCGCTGCCGGGTCAGCCAGCCAACATCGTCTGCCCACTGCACCGCTGGACTTACGACGCCCACGGCCGCCTGATCGGCGCCCCGCACTTCGAGCACGACCCCTGCCTGAATCTGCCCAACTACCCCTTGCAGCAGTGGAATGGTTTGCTGTTCGAGGCGAATGGTCGTGAGGTGGTCAGCGACCTGGCAACCCTGGGCGCGCGCGCCGGCCTGGACTTCAGCGGTTATGTCTATGACCGCACCCACCTGCACGAGTGCGACTACAACTGGAAGTCCTTCATCGAGGTCTACCTCGAGGACATCCGCGCGCAGGCGGGTGGCACGCATCCGCACGTGCCGGCGACCGAAGTGAACAGCGACGATCCTGCGCGCGCCGAAGCGCGGCGGTTGCTGGGGATCCGGCGGGGTTGACGCATCGCGGCGCACGGCCCGGAACACACCCCGGCGCTTCGCGCCACCCCTCTCCAGAGGGGAGCTGATCAGATCTCCCCTTTGACCGAACAGCGGACTCCCGCGCAAGGTGGAGTCAAGGGCGCGCCGCTGATCATCGCCGGTGGCGGGGCGCAAGGTGCCGCAAGCGAAATCCGGGCGATTGCCGG